>DJEP01000016.1:0-20691 GCA_002431915.1 Lachnospiraceae bacterium UBA5895
TTGGAATTATAAGAGTTTGTGCCCCTAACATGTCTACCGTGGGCGTTCATCCGGTTTAAAACTGCCATCCGCAATGAGCCACGCTATTCATAAGTGTATCTTACCGCTTTTATATTGTGATCAGCTTCTGTTTCTGCCTGAAAACTTTTTCCATAAATCCTGTCATTTGGAATAGTTCTCAGTTCGGTTCAAACTCATAATAAATCTGATTTATCCCTTCCCGGTTCCACCTGGCTGCGCATGTACCGTTTAATTTCATCCATGTGGAATCAAAGCCATTCCACAATGTCAGTCGCTTCTTTTCCTCATCATAACTTATTACATAGATAAACTCTCTCTCATCCGAGATACACAAATCCGTAATTCCGTCACCCGTCATATCAAATAAGTAATAATATAGATCCTTCATATCTTTGGTACAATATTTCGTCACAAAATACCCTGTTGCATCAATAGTAATTTCTTTTCCTTCAAAGAGCTCATCAAAATGAATATCATTTTTCAAAAGTCCCAAAAAATAATTTTTGTATTTACATTCCCCTGCCGGGAAGCGGTATTCGAACGAAATATCCTTATACTCATTTAGCAACATCTCTACGGTGTTTTCCTGTGCATAGACCATTTCAGGAAATGGTAACTCCCAATATCCTTCATACACTTTTTCTATAACCGCCAAAGCACACCACTGTACGAGCCGATATTGCACACCCAATATTCCTTATCTATTCCTCCCGAGTCATTCATTATTAATGTCATCACATTGCAATACTTGTAGACAGTCATACCTATCACTTGTTCATTTTTCTCTATTAATGTTATCATGTAATTTTCATTTTCCCAATTTACAAAATGTGGCTGTGTATCCGTCTGCCCTCCTTGTCGTATTGCCAGACCATAATAATCCCACCCCTCATTAAAAAAGACTAAATTTGTTATATTTTCTGCCTTTTCCGTATGACTGCCCAATTTATCTACATGACTTATTACAATGTCTGTATCTGACAAGGCAGTATGTCCTTCGGGATACAAATTGATTTGATACCAGGTATCCCATATCGATTCTTCATCATAATAATAGTTCAAAAATATATTATCTTTGCTGCTCATAATAACTTTTATCTTTTCAATAGCGTTCAATTTCCTATAATTCGCTGCTATTTCATGTAGTCGATCGTCTATCTCATTTGACAAAAGCGAATTGCTTAAATATTCCGTCATTTCACTACCAAAAAAGTCTTCCAAATAGGGGGACGCTTCATATGTATAATTCCATTCCCATACGTTATCCGCATCTCCTTTTGGCATATTCGCAATGCAATAAATTAAGTTATTTTTTTGTAAAATAAGAATTGCACAGAATATTATAATTATTGCATATGCCTTCCATGTACGCCTTATTTTCCTCATATTACCCCCTTGCATGCTCAAAGAAAAGTGCGTTATTTCCATGTGTATATTTTCGGCTATTGTACTGAGTTTCATTATCAAAATAACACAATATTACATCATAGTTGCATCATTTTTCGGATAAAATAAAAAGAACCGGATGGCATTTTACTGCCTGCCGATTCTTTCTATAATTTATCCCCCTGTCAATCTCCTTTTGAAACTGAGATAACTCCATTCAGCCATCTAAATATCCCTTTTTCTTTATTAGTTCTTCTGCCTCTTCACTGTTTTTCATCATTCCGGTTTCGATAGATATCTTTCGGTCTGTCTGGATCAGAATCCTATACGCCCCTCTTCCAGCCGACTTATAACGCACCGATTTCACATCTTTCCAGGAGTATTTTTTCTCTTTTCCCCAAATGGAACGATACGTAATATCATCCCATGTCAGCGTAATTCTTTTGTTACGCCAAAACAGCAGAAAATAGCTTCCTTCCATTCCGCATAATAGAAAAAAGATAATACCTGCGCCTTTCACTTCCTGTGAAGTGCCTAAAATCAGTAATAAAAAAGTAACTCCTATTCCGATGAACCAGAACATCACTCCCATTATAAATGGAGCCACCGTTTTTCCGGAACACACAACTTCTTTTTCATCATTCACTTCTGAGATCCTCCAATAAGAGCCTCATTGAAAAGAAAGTCTCCATTTCGACTTTCTTTTCAATACTTTGGATATATGCCAAAAACGGATGCCACCCATTCCTACAGGGAAGCATCCGTTTCTTCCATTTTATTTATTCCTTACAACAGGCTGTCCAGGGTCTCTCTGATTGCCTTGATGAAGTCCAGGCTGTTGAGGATCACGGGATGCTCACAGGTGGAAATCAGGGACAGGCTCTTGGTCATCTTGCCATCCTCGATGGTCTTGATGCATGCCTGTTCCAGCTTGTCTGCGAAGTTACACAGCTCGGGGATCTGATCCATTTCGCCGCGCTTTCTGAGAGCTCCGGTCCATGCGTAGATGGTAGCAATGGAGTTGGTGGAGGTTTCTTCGCCCTTTAAGTGTTTGTAGTAATGACGCTGTACAGTTCCGTGAGCGGCCTCGTACTCGTAGACACCGCTGGGAGATACCAGTACGGAGGTCATCATGGACAGATCGCCGTAAGCGGTAGCTACCATATCGGACATTACATCACCGTCGTAATTCTTGCAGGCCCAGATGAATCCGCCCTCAGAACGGATGACACGGGCTACGGCATCATCGATCAGGGTATAGAAATATTCAATGCCCAGCTCTTCGAATTTTGCCTTGTACTCGTTATCATAGATCTCCTGGAAAATGTCCTTGAAGGTATGGTCATATTTCTTGGAAATGGTGTCCTTGGTGGAAAACCACAGATCCTGCTTCGTATCTACCGCATAGCTGAAGCATGCTCTTGCAAAGCTCTCAATGGATTTATTGGTATTGTGGATACCCTGAATGATACCTGCTCCGTCGAAATTATGGATCAGTTCGCGGGTCTCGGTGCCGTCTGCTGCGGTGAATACCAACTCTGCCTTACCGGGACCGGGTACCTTGATCTCTGTATTCTTATACACATCGCCGTAAGCATGACGGGCAATGGTAATGGGCTTGGTCCAGTTCTTTACGTAAGGAACGATGCCCTTTACCAGAATCGGTGCACGAAATACGGTACCGTCTAAAATGGCACGGATGGTTCCGTTGGGGCTCTTCCACATTTCCTTCAGATGGTACTCTGTCATTCTGGCAGCGTTGGGGGTAATGGTCGCACATTTTACGGCAACACCATACTTCAGTGTGGCATTGGCAGAATCCACGGTCACCTGATCATCTGTCTCATTACGATGCTCCAGTCCCAGATCATAATACTCTGTCTTCAGATCGATATAAGGCAGTAACAGCTCGTCCTTGATCATCTGCCAGAGGATTCTGGTCATTTCGTCTCCGTCCATCTCCACGAGAGGGGTTGTCATTTTGATCTTTTCCATAATGCTTTCCTTTCCGGTATTTATTCTTTTTTATTCTGCAATAACTATTCAGAACCACATTTGCCCATTGGTTCTGAATAGTTACATTCTACAGTAAATTTCACAGACAGGCAATCTATTCCTGCGGTTCCTCCTGCTGTGCATAGGCCTCGTTCAGACCGTTTTTCACCATATTGTCATAGGCATTGATCATGTGCTGGTGTGCCAGTTGCTCCGCTAGATCGGCATTGCCTGCCTTGATGGCCTCCATGATCCGCTCATGCTCTTCGTTGGATTTGGGACCGCGGTTGGCACTGGACAATGTCTTCTTACGGACACGCAGTACATACTGATGAAAATCCTTCAGCTGATGCTCCAGCATCTTGCTGTCACAGGCTTCATACAGAATATCATGGAAACGGTTATCCAGCTCTGCCAGCTGTTCCAGATGTCCCTTCTCGGCATGGAACTTGGACAGGTAGACATTCTCTTCCATCTCCTCCATCTGCTCTTTGGTGATATGCTCCGTAGCCCAGCGTGCGCACAAACCTTCCAGCAGGGAACGGATCATGTAAATATCTTTCACGTCTTTCTGGGTAATGCCGGTGACATAGGCCCCCTTGTTCGGGATGATCTGAATCAGTCCCTCCAGCTCCAGCTGACGGAAAGCCTCTCTGACGGGGGTTCTGCTGACGCCCATCTCCTCACCGATGGCCACTTCCTTCAACTCTTCATGTTCCTGATATTTTCCGCTTAAGATATCCTCTCTCAGCTTGTGAAATACCCGTCCCCGCAGGGAGAACTTATCCGTTACTTCCTGCTTTACATCATACTTACTCACTATAATCCTCGATTCCAGACAACACTGTAACCGTTGTCATACTCATTCTATGCTTACTCGCCGATCTTCAGATTCTTCTCCAGGCAGACACGATTAACGCATGCCACGATCTCATCATCCGTAAGCACGGTGACACGACCGCCGGCGTACTCCTCGTCCACCCACTTTTTGATCTCCGCTACCAGTTCGGAAGTCTTCTGTACCTGCTTGTCTCCCTTTAACTTATAGTAGGTGTTCAGCCAGTGTGCGATACCTGCCAGACCGGAGGTATTGGAAATAGCACACAGTACCGGACGGTTCAGGAATTTCTCGGTATCGAAGATATTGTAGATCTCCTCGTTCTTCAGCAGACCATCCGCATGGATACCGGCTCTGGTGACGTTGAAGTTCTTGCCGACAAACGGCGTTCTGGGAGGAATCTGATAACCGATCTCCTTCTCATAGTACTCTGCCAGTTCCGTGATGACACGGGTGTTCATGCCGTTTAAGTCACCCTTTAACTGTGCATATTCGAATACCATTGCCTCCAACGGTGTATTACCGGTACGCTCACCGATACCAAACAACGAAGTGTTGACACCGGAACAGCCGTACAGCCATGCTGTGGTGGAGTTGGACACTGCCTTGTAAAAGTCATTGTGGCCATGCCACTCAATCAGTTCATGAGGCACACCTGCATGGGTATGGATTGCATAAATGATACCCTGTACACTACGGGGAATAACGGCACCGGGATAGTTGACACCGTAACCCATGGTATCGCAGGCACGGACCTTGATGGGAATCTGATACTCCTTCATCAGTTTCATCAGTTCCAGACAGAAAGGAACCACATAGCCGTAGATATCCGCTCTGGTGATATCCTCCAGATGACATCTGGGGCTGATGCCTTCTTCCAGGCAGTCACGAATGACGCTTAAATAGTGATCCATCGCCTGTCTTCTGGTCATTTTTAACTTCAGGAAAATATGATAATCGGAACAGCTTACCAGAATACCGGTCTCCTTCATTCCGATCTCTTTTACTAATTTAAAATCTTCCTTGCTGGCACGGATCCAGCTGGTAACCTCTGGGAACTTATAGCCCCTCTCCATGCACTTGTAGACAGCATCTCTGTCCTTTTTGCTGTAAAGGAAGAACTCACTGGCACGGATCATTCCGTTGGGACCGCCCAGTTCATGCAGATAATCATAGATCTTCACGATCTGCTCTGTGGTATAGGGTGCCCTGGACTGCTGTCCGTCTCTGAAGGTAGTATCTGTGATCCAGATATCCTTCGGCATGTTATGAGGCACAATACGATCATTAAAAGGTATTTTGGGGATTTCGGAATAAGGGAACATGTTACGGAACACGTTCGGCTTCTCCACATCATCCAGTATGTACATATGCTCCTCAATCTCCAGAAGGTTGTTCTTCGGATTCATGGAGACCGGACGATTCTGAAATGCATCACTTTCTCTCATTGGTATACCTCTCTTCCCTGACATTCGACATCTGCAAGATAGTTTTTCTATTTTTACTCTGCGCAGTAAAAATACATTTTGCAGTTCTCGTATCATTGTATACAATCATACTATTTGTGTCAATATCTTTAGAATTTATTTTGTTGACTTATTTTAATCACATTTTTTATTTTTCCCAGTGATTTTATCATTTCACTTGTTTTCTAATAATCTCCGGACATTGAGCATCCCGAAGCCCTGCTTATTCCACGGTTCCCCGAGGTCCGTAGCAGTCAGGGAGAGCAGACGGACAAACTCGTCGTTGGTTAACCACGGATATTTTCCAAACGCCAGTGCTGCCGCTCCGGACACAATGGGAGTTGCCATAGAGGTACCGCTTTTTGCAATATAAGGCATAAGGATTCTTCCGTTTTGTCTCCTCCAGGACGCATTACAGGACAGGATTCTCGTGCCGGGCGCCACAATGTCCGGCTTGCGGAGCACATCATATCTTCTGCCCCTGCCGGAATAGGTCTCGCATCTGCCGGGATCATTCCTGCAATATCTGCCGTCATGACAGCCCACCGTTAATACTTTCCGGCTGCTTGCCATCTCGGAAATACTCCCATCCTCCGGTCCCGTGTTTCCCGCTGCGCAGACTACGAGTATATTATGATCCCACAGTAATTCCATATATTCCTTCAGCGTCTGTTCCTTATATCGTTCTTTTAAATCACCGATTCCGACAGATATATTTAAGATGCGGATCTGATATCTGTTTTTCACACGAAGAATCCACCTGAGTGCTTCCCGCATGGAATCACAGGCTCCATCTCCCTTCGCATCCAATACTTTTCCCACGACAAGTTTCGATGCCGGTGCCATTCCCCGAAGCCTTCCTCCCGACACTTCTCCGTTTCCACACAGGATTCCGCACACATGGGTTCCGTGTCCATTATCGTCATATGGCAGAAGTTTCCCATCTACGAAATCACGAAAGCATAACAAACGTCCGGTGAGATCCGGATGATATGCGATCCCGGTATCCAACACTGCAATAGTCACAGACTCTTCCCGCCAAGTTCCGCTATATATTTGTTCCGGCACCTGTACCTGTTCCCTGACCCGCTGCATCTGTTCCTTCCCGGTGAAAAAGAAAAACCGGCATAAGACTTATTCTATCTTATGCCGGTTTTTCCTCCGGGTGTCGGTGAAATCACCCTATTATTCATTTAGAATTTCTATTCCTTCCGGAAAAGCACTGTCTCCGATATTGGTGACACTTGCCGGAAGATGAACTTTTTTCAGCTCCGTATGATTCCGAAATGCTTCCTCTGCAATCACGCGAACACCGTCCGGTATCACCACTTCCGGCAGATCTCCCTTGTAGGCTACCAGAACATCCCCACTGATCAGGAAATCATCCATACTGTTCTCTTCAAAATCGTCCATCCAACCCGTATGGATAAATGCCTTGGCTCCAACAACCGTAACCGAATCCGGTAATACCACATCGTCCAGATCATCACAATGATAAAATGCCGCATAATCAATCGACGTTACACCTTCCGGAATTATCACTGTCCGTAGTGAACTTCTGGAAAATGCAAAACGTCCAATCTCTGTCGTTCCTTCCGGAATCGTGACTGTTCCGACCGACTGATTGCGATAATACATCCATTCCGGAATTTTACCGTCCTCTGTCTCAGCCGTAATATCCTGCGATTTACCGTCGGACTCCTGTTCTGCTTCCGGTTCCGTATAACCCTGCTTGACAATCTCCTCTTCCGGTAATACCATCACCATGGCATGATTTCCGACGACTATGGTACTGCCGAGCACATTGCCGGGAACCGGGGTTGCTGCAGGAGCCGGAGGCTCCGTGGCGACAGGTTCTGTCGTCCCCTGTGCATCCGGTGTCCCACTTGTTGACGGAGTGTTTACAGGTGCTGCTGTCACCAGTGGATTCTGACTTCTCTGTTCCTCCAGCTTTTGAGCAAATTGTGCTGCCACACTGCCCTCATCCGCATGGATCGTCACATTATCACAGTTCAGAAAAGCATCTTCCGCAATACTTGTCACTGTGGACGGAATATAGATATCCGTAAGATTGGTGCATCCAGCAAATGCCTGGGCGTCAATTGTCTGCACGTTGTCCGGAATCGTGATCTGTTTTAAACCCGTGCATCCCGCAAACGAGTATTCGTCCACTGCCGTCAGACCTTTTCCTAAAACGACCTCTTCCAGATTATTACATCCCCAGAAAACATAGGCATCCAGTCGTTTGACCGATTTGGGGATCACAACGAACTGTACCTTCTGATTATTCTCGAAAGCACTCTCGCCCACGGCCTCCACAGTATCCGGAATTGTGACTCTCTCGTCGCTGCCTCTGTATTTTTCCAACGTGCTTCCCTGCATCTGAAAATCAGAGGCAGACGCTGCCGCATCTGCCTCTGACACAGGAAGATGTGTCAGGATCAATGCGGTAGCCACCAAAGCTATGACGACCATCCACTTTTTATGATTCATAAACCTTCCCATCCTTTATTTACGTTATACTCTGGCTGCTTTCAGAGTCTTCTTATCCTTCTTCATGAAGAATACGATAGACAGACAGGCAAGTCCCATGGACAGGAACCACTTGGGATGGATTCCGTCGCCGGTCTTAGGCGTGCTGTCTGCGATGGTTCCCGCAGTCAGATTGTTCGTATCTACATAGATCACATACGGTGAGAAATGCTCCGCAGTGAAAGTTACGCAGGATACACCGGATATGGTGGAGAACTTCGGTGACAGCTTATCTAACTTACTGTTCACTACGCCTGCCACTTTGTTATTACCGGCATAGGTAATCAGTGAATCCGGCAGAGGCAATGTAATACTGATGGACAACCCCGTGGTATCTGTGATCTTCGTATTGCCGGTGGAATCATAGAGACTGATGTCCATGGGGAAATACTTGATGGCACTGATATCACTGCCGTATTCTGCCATAAGAGCTTTTACTACTTCCTCGGAAGCTGCTGCGCTCTCTGTGATCTTGATTACAAAATTATCGGAAGAACCGTTTACCGTTGCGGATACCACACCGGTATTGGACAGACCGTTCTTATCAATGACAACCGTGGTCCTGCCTCCCGAAACGCTACCTGTGGTAGTGCTGTTCGGTCTTCTGTTGGAATTGGAATTCGTAGAATTACCGCTTCCCGTAGAAGTACTGGTACTGCTGCTATTAGAACCGGACTTTGCCGTATAGTTCGCCGTTACGGTTACGTTTGCCTCCGGCATGGTAATTACTGTCGCAGACAGAGTCTTGCTGGCAATCGTCGTATTGGACGGATCAATGGACCAGCTGCTGAACTGCATGCCCTGAGCAGGATCGTTTGCCACGATGATCGGCTGGGAACCGGCAGCATAGCTTCCGGAACCGGAACCGTTCTTAACCGTCAGTGTATACAGCTTTGTGGTCGTATTGGTACTGGGAGTCGGTGTTGCTGTTGCACTGGGAGTCGGTGTTGCTGTTGCACTGGGAGTCGGTGTTGCTGTTGCGTTCGGATCATCCTGACTGCCGGTGATAGCATACTGGGCATAAGTATCCGTATCCTTGGTAATTCCGGTAATGGCTGGTCTCCATCCGGTAAAGGTATATCCGCTTCTGGTAGGACTCTGGGGTGCAATGGCATCTTCGCCGGAGGCTACTCTCTGCACATATAATACTGTGTCGTCATAATCAATAAAACGAACCGTAAACTTGGAAGCGTCCGGATCATCTGCTTCGTACTGAGCCGTTATCTGCAGATCTGTCTTCACCCCGTGATAATCCGGAACCCATCCGGTGTGGGTATAGCCCTCTCTTCCCTTGACTGCGGGAGGATTGGCATCTTCTCCGGCAGCCACCTTCTGAGTATCCAGAAGTGTCGCATCCCAATCCCAGAAGGTTACGGTATAATACAGCTCCAACGGCTTTGATGTGGTCATAATTCCATTCTTTACCGCATAGATATACGCACTACTGCCGTCCACGCAATAGAACTGCAGAGCACCCTTCACGGTGGATCCGTCAAAAGCTTCATTATCCAGATAACTTACGCTTTCCGGTACTTCCATATAGGCAATACTACTGTTCGTAAAGGAATCCTTACTAATGGATTTACAGGTATCCGGCAGATATACTGCGAACAGTTTCGGAGTATTCATAAAGGCACCCTCCGGAATATCCGTCACATAGGAGGTGCGTAGATCCACGGAACTTACATTTGTTCCTGCAAATGCTTCCTCTGCGATTCCGGTCACGCCCTCTAACTCCGTAGGCGCTACCACGCCGCTGGCTCTTCCCTCCAGGAATTCGATGATTTCCTTCTTCTGGCCGTTTTCCAGACTGTAAATAATGGAATTATCGCAGGTAAAGTAAGGACTTCCCTGGAAATCAACGGTGGTCAGCTTTTTGCAACCAGTAAAAGGACGTTTGCCAAATGTCGTCGTAGTCGCAGGTACAGACACCGATGTCAGATTGGTACAACCCTCAAATGCATAATCATCGATCTTCGTCGTTCTGTCTTTCAAATAAACACCGCTCAGATTCGTACAATCCTTGAAGGTCTGCGGTGCAATCTCCTGCAGTCCGTAAGCGGTCAAAGTCTTTGTTGTGTCCGAAGGCAGAGATTCCTGTTCCTGTGCCTCTCTGGTGGTGAACAGTCCTTCCTTAATCGATTCAATACCATCCGGCAGTTCGACCTGCAATGCGGCATTGACGATCTCGCGTTCATAGTCTGTTATAGAAGGATCGTTATTAAGATATTTA
This sequence comes from Lachnospiraceae bacterium UBA5895, assembly GCA_002431915.1. Taxonomy (GTDB): domain Bacteria; phylum Bacillota; class Clostridia; order Lachnospirales; family Lachnospiraceae; genus Acetatifactor. The sequence continues at coordinate 10,472 of DJEP01000016.1, forward strand.
TTCACCGCAGTCTCGGCTGCCTTCTGGTAATCCAATGTCATATATTCATAATTGGCGGTAGTGTATTTTTTGCCGGACTGAATGTCCTTAAAAGTAGGATAATCTACCAGTTCGTTCTTGTCCGTATCCGGGTTGTACTTTACTTCCAAATTCTGGGGCCAGCCGCTGTAGTAGGTAATATAGGTTCTCTCCTGGCTGCCTCTGTTGATGTAGCTGTTCGGATCCATAGCATAGTTAAATGGTACCGAATTATAGGAGATCGGACCTGTAAAATACAGTGGAACCACCGCAGTTGCATCCTTGTTCTCACAGTCCTCTTTGTGGTAAGCCACCTCCTGGGTCTTAAATGCATCCGTACCAATACTGGAAACATTTACCGGTTCCTTAAAAATCACATTCTGCAGATTATGACATCCCGCAAAAGCATAATCTTCGATTGTGACAATGGACGACGGAATCGTAATCTTCTTCAGATAACAGTTATTACGGAAAATACCGGAACCGATCACCGTGATCTGGTAAGGACCCACTGTATCCGGCATGCTGACCGTCTCCAATCCTTTGTCAAATTCGCAATATACCAGCTGATTGGAAGAATTCACACGATATACGGATTTCTTCCCGGAATTTTCATCCTTAACAGTCAGTTCATACAGGTTCTGTTTGGTTCCGTCGGAATTCAGATAACTGAATGCCACAAAATTATCCGTAGCACAGGTATGGAACTTGGAATCGTCTACACTTTCCAGATAGAACTCATCCGGTACATCAGCTTTGAAGGCATCAAAAGTATAGTTAGTATCTACTACGCCTCCTGTAATCTCCAAAGCCGGACTTGCTGCGGTCACATATTTCAGGTTCTCGCAGCCCCGGAACTCGGATACGTCAATGGTGCCCTGCTTCGGACCATTGGCATTGCTGAAAGTTCTGGGGAAGGTTACGGATCTTAAATTTGCACATCCTTTGAATACATTATTTCCAAGACTGTCTAAAGCCGTTGCATTATTCGTGGAAGCCATTTCCTCCTCCACGGAGAAACCGTTAGTTTCTTCTCCGTTGGCCAGATTGATGCTTACCATGGCATAACAGTCTTCAAATACATTATCTCCTATGGTGGTCACATTAATGGGAACCGTAAATTTCTCCATGGACTGACAGTTGGCAAACGCATAATCCGCAATCGTTGTCAGATTGCTGATTCTGTCCAAATTCACACCGGTCATGGTAATACAGTTGGCAAATGCATAGTCTCCGATGATCCGCAGACCGTTTCCAAGGTTAATGCTGTTCAGACCGGTACAACCGTAGAACGCATATACGCCCACGCCCTTTACGCTCTTTCCGATGGTCAGCGTATTAATATTACCGTTTCCGGAAAAAACACCTTTTTCACTGCTGGTGATGGGTCCCGCAATTTTCCAGGTACCTGTGTTCTCTCCGGTTCCCTCCTGCAGATACTGGTTGCCGATATACCATACTTCCGCACCCTTGATACGCTGTTTATTGGAATCTGTGGTTCTCTCATAAACAGGTACAGAATTACCGCCGGATACTGTAGTTGACTTCTGGTAATACAGTTCTTCGGAAGAGAGTCCCTCCCACTGGGCACGGTCCTCATAACGGCAGGGCTGATAGGTTACACCTACCACAATCTCTTCATTGGTATCCGGATCGACAGCCTTCTGCTCTATGGCATAAAACAGGAAGTCATTTTCCTTACCTACGGCTACATAACCACCGTTGGTTCCGTCACTGTAGGAGTATTTCTTATACGCATCCAGACCATCCGGGATCACCAGGCTGTTTCCTTCCAGATAACCGCCGTTGTATCCGAGGATCACGGCACCCTTATCACTGCCGCCGTCCGTTACATAAGCGAACTGATACTTACCGTCACCGGTAGTATAGATTTCCTCACTGCTGTCCAAATAGGGAATCGGCATCTGTTCCAGATATTTTGCATCCACTGTCTTCTCTGTGCCATCCGCCGCGCGCAGTCCTTCCGTAGGGATTGCCGCTACTACGATTGCCGAGATCAGGAACAATGTTCCCAGGGTCTTCCTTACTGTCTTTTTTAATCTTCTGTTGGTCTTCTTTTTACCCTTAGTCATCCTTTACTCCTTTGTCGTCACCTTTTTTGCAACCACCACAAATCTGCCGTTTTTTTCCTGATAATCACAGGTCGACAGTGTTAAAAGCCGGTCACCGAACGAAGCCGTAACTCCCGTGTCATATAATGACATCCCTTCCATGTCATTCATATAAGAGTCAAATTCCTGCTCGCTCTGGGCGTCTATAAACTGATAGTATTTGAATACGATCTCATCTTCACTGTATACCCTGGAACGGAATACATACATGATCTCATACAGACCCTTTTCATAGATGGTATCAAACTGTATGTAAGGATGCTTCTCATAGTAGCTCTGGTCGCTGTACAATGACAGGTTCCCGAACATCTGCCCACTCTTCATGTGATGCCCGTACAAAATGAGGTTTGTGCTGGGCTTGAGTACATCACAGTCCTTGTCCATAAAAATGGATCCGTTCTTATCATACTCCTGATTCAGATTGTGGTCCAGATAATATTCATTATCCGTTGTCTGCATTACAGGGTAATCTATATTAGTATCGTCAATTTTTACCCATCCGATTAGTCTTTTGTTCTTATTTAATAAATTTTTATATTCATCCAGTACCGGAGGCGGGGTACTTTGTCCCTCTTCAGCCGTATAATGAATCACCGGAGCCGGCGCATCACCGGCTGCAGGTTCCTTGTCCTTCAGTTCACTCAACTGCTTATAATTATCTGCTGTCCGGTAGTTGTACAAGTTATAAATTCCGAAATAACCAAGGCAGACGATAGCCGCCATACTGCAGCAGACGACCAAAAGCTTCCTTCGCTTTTCCTGTTTTTTCAATTCCTCTTTTACGATTCTGTCCAGTTCCGCCTCGTCGAACTGCGGCTCTGCTTTTTTCTTCGAAGCCTTCTTTTTTACCGTTGGTTTCTTTCGAATAGTCTCTTTTTTAATCGGTTCTTTTTTTATTGTATCTTTTTTCCCGGGTGTCTCTTTTTTCTTCTGAGGAGCTTTGGAGGTCTTGGGAGCTTCCTGCCTCTTAATCTCTTCCGCAAGTTCTTCCATATAATCCTGTCCCAGGATGCTATGAAATCTGCACTTTCCGCTGCGGATCACTTCCAGGAGTTTCTTCTGATCCGCCAGGCTCATCTTCTTCGTCTGTACCCGAAGATTCTCGATCACCTGCTGATCCTTCAGGGCGTTTTGGTAATCCGCTTCCGTGCGGAACTTCCGTCCTTCTACCACATATATCTTCTGTGCCATCTATTTTTCCTTAAATTAATATCTGCCTATGCCTGTTTACATAGATATTTATATTTTACTATATCCGAAAATTATTGCAAGTCTTTTCCGGAAACATTGACAGGCTCCCCCGCATACAATAGAGCATAAATAAAATGTGGAGGCACTAAAAATGAGTGACTTAACTGCTACAAATTGCGGCTGCAACAATTCCTGCGGCAATAACAACTGTGGTAACGGTATCTTCGGTAACAGCTGCATCTGGATCATCCTGTTACTGTTCTGCGGCGGTGGCTGCGGTAACAACAACGGCTGTGGACTGCTGGGCAATAACGGCTGCGGCGGAAACGATTGCTGCGAATGGCTGATCTGGATTCTGCTTCTGTCCTGCTTCTGCGGTGGCAATAACAGCTGCGGTAACGGTTGTGGCTGCTAATCTCTGACGCTGCCCGGTCCGGGGACTTCCCGGACTAAAGTGTGCGGTCATCCCGGGGTACGGACTCACCCGTACCCCGAAGGACTGATCGTCATAAGCCTGTTGCCACTCTCATAAAATACTAGTAACTATTTGCAGGAAGGTAACGGATACATGGATGATAACAGAATCGACAAGGCGGCTGCCTTTGACACCTTATTTACCAACAACCGCATTCAGATTCTGAAAACACTGGCCTACTATATGGATCCACATCTCCTGAAGGGACTTGCTATCTACATAAAATTTCAGGAACTGCAATATACACTGGCTCTTTTCCGAAGGCATCCGGAGACCGCACTGCACAGTTTTCCTCTGCCGAACGAAGGAAACAGTCTTGCCGGTGAGCTATGCAGTGATCTCATGCCCTTGTGTGATGAGACGCAGAAAGCATCCCTGCGGCAGGTCAGCCAGATGCTTGACAACATCACAAGCATTCAGGAAATGATGGAAATGGCAAAATCCATGCAGGAACTGTTCCCGGAAGGTTTTTCCGATCTGTCGGGGATGGATCCTTCTATGTTGTCCGGACTTTTTGCAACAAATCAAAACGAATCAGGAGGTCAGCAAAATGGATTGTTCCCAGACACCCCTCTGGATGCAGGATGATCTCGTAAAGGACATCCCCAGAGAAAAACTGGAATTTCTCTCCGCACTTTTTGTAAAAGGACATGGCAAAACCCAAAAAGAAATGATGGCGCTTCTCATGCCTGCTATGCGTAAGGCGAAGCAGGAACATCTTACTTTTACCCCACAGGAAATGCAGGCAGCCATCGCTGCCATCAAAAAATACAGTACCGAATCGGAGCTTCGCCAGATTGAAAACATTCTGGAAAAAAGCAAAGCACAAAGAAATAACTCCCGGCAGGCTTAAGGTCTGTCAGGAGTTATTTTATTTCATGGAATTTCGGCTGAACTATTTAACTACGATATTGACGATTCTTCCGGGAACATAGATCTCTTTTACGATGTTACCGGTCAGCTTGTCGCCCAGAGCTTCTTTTGCCATGGCGATAACATTTTCCTTGGTCTCATCCTTGGAAACATTGATGGTCGTACGCATCTTGCCGTTGACCTGAACGCCGATCTCCACTACGCTCTCTACGGTCTTCTCTTCCTCGAATTCGGGCCATGTTGCCTGATACAGTCTGCCTTCGAATCCTGCAGCCTGCCACAGTTCCTCGGTGATATGAGGAGCTACCGGGTTCAACAGGGTCAGCAGTGTCTTATATTCGCCTCTGGTAATGGAGTTCTTCTTGTAGAACTCGTTGATCAGAGACATCATAGCCGCGATGGCAGTGTTGTACTTCAGGTTCTCAAAGTCGCTGCTGACTTTCTTGATGGTCTGATGCATCTTGGTCTCTAAGTCTGCACTGTAACCTTCCTCATCCGTCAGGATATCCTGTAATTTCCATACTCTCTCCAGGAATCTGCGGCAGCCCTTTACACCTTCCTCGCTCCAGGAAGCACTCAGTTCAAAGGCACCGATGAACATCTCGTAGGTACGAAGGGTGTCTGCGCCGTAATCCTGTACGATATCGTCCGGATTAACTACATTGCCACGGGACTTGGACATCTTCTCTCCGTTGGAACCCAGGATCATACCATGGCTGGTTCTCTTCTGGTAAGGTTCCGGAGTAGGTACTACGCCCTGATCATACAGGAACTTGTGCCAGAAACGGGAGTACAACAGATGCAGTGTGGTATGCTCCATACCGCCGTTGTACCAGTCAACCGGCAGCCAGTACTTCAATGCTTCTGGGCTTGCCAGTGCCTTGTCATTGTGAGGATCGGTATAACGCAGATAATACCAGGAAGAGCCTGCCCACTGAGGCATGGTATCGGTCTCTCTCTTGGCAGGACCACCACAGCAGGGACAAGTGGTATTTACCCAGTCGGTCATGGCAGCCAGAGGAGATTCACCGTTATCGGTAGGCATATAGCTCTCTACCTCAGGCAGTTCCAGCGGCAGTTCGCTCTCATCCAGAGGAACGTAACCGCACTTATCGCAATGTACGATGGGAATCGGCTCGCCCCAGTAACGCTGTCTGGAGAATACCCAGTCTCTTAATTTATAATTGGTCTTGCGGTTGCCGATACCCTTCTCTTCCAGGTAATTCATGATCTTCTCTTTTGCTTCCGCTACAGACAGACCATTGAGGAAATCGGAATTTACCAGAGTGCCGTCAGCCACATCGGTATATACAGCCTCTTCCACGCTGACAGGACTTCCCGCAACGACTTCGATAATAGGCATGTGGAACTTCTTCGCGAACTCCCAGTCTCTCTCATCATGCGCAGGTACTGCCATGATAGCACCGGTACCATAAGTCATCAGTACGTAATCGGATACCCATACAGGAATCTCTTTTCCGTTGACGGGATTGGTAGCGGTCAGACCCTGAATGCAGACACCGGTCTTATCCTTAGCCAGCTCGGTACGCTCAAAGTCGGACTTTTTCGCAGCCATCTCACGATATGACACGATTTCATCCCAGTTCTTAATCTCATCTTTATATTTGTCCAGTACGGGATGCTCCGGGGATACTACCATATAGGTAACACCGAACAGAGTATCCGGTCTTGTGGTATAAATACGCAGCTTCTCATCTTTACCGGTCAGTGTAAAGTCAACCTCAGCACCCTGAGATTTACCGATCCAGTTCTTCTGGGATACCTTAACACGCTCGATATAATCTACGGTATCCAGTCCTTCGATCAGCTTTTCGGCATATGCGGTGATCTTTAACATCCACTGACTCTTAACCTTACGGACAACCTCAGAACCGCAACGTTCGCAGACACCATTGACTACTTCTTCATTCGCCAGTCCGACTTTACAGGAAGTACACCAGTTAATAGGCATCTCGGTCTTGTAAGCCAGTCCTGCCTTGAACAGTTTTAAGAAAATCCACTGGGTCCAGCGATAATACTCGGGATCCGTAGTGTTGATCTCTCTGTCCCAGTCAAAAGAATAGCCTAAGGAATGCAGCTGCTTTTTGAATCTTGCCACATTGTTTTTGGTTACGATCTTCGGATGAATATGATTCTTAATAGCATAGTTCTCGGTAGGGAGACCGAACGCATCCCATCCCATGGGATACAACACGTTGTAGCCCTGCATTCTGCGCTTACGTGCTACGATATCCAGTGCGGTATAAGGTCTCGGATGACCTACATGTAATCCCTGTCCGGAAGGATAAGGGAACTCTACCAATGCGTAATATTTGGGCTTGGAGAAATCATCGGAAGTCTTGAATGCTTTTTCGTCATCCCAGACAGTCTGCCATTTCTTCTCTACCTCTCTGTGATTGTAAGGTACTGCCATAATTATTTCCTCCTAAACTATGAGAAGCTTTCTATTTAAAATTTACGTTCTCAAGTCGTTAAAAAACTACCGATTATTTTATCGTGTTTTACCGATACTGTCAAGGACTGTGGCTCTATCCGCATGGTTTTTTGCATATTTTGTGTTGCCAAAGCATATCCTGTATACGTGAGGTGATGAATCATGTTGGCATGGATCACATTACTGATCAATCTGATGCAGCGGTATCGTTGACTTTACGACAGAGTACCGAAAAGAGACCGGACACATTCGCCGGTCTCCTTTTATGTATCTATTTATATCTCTTTTAATCTTCTGCGTTATTCTCCGCAACCTTGGCTGCTCTGGCTGCCACTTCCTTCTCCTGTACGTCGGAAGGTGTCTGCTCGTAGCGGGCAAATTCATAGGAGTAATCACCTCTGCCTCCGGTCATGGAGCGAAGATCCGTGCAGTAGCCGAATAACCCGCTCATGGGAATATCCGCTTCAATAATCTGCTTGCCGCCACTCATAGGTGTCATGCCCAGCACACGACCTCTTCTCTTGTTCAGGTCTCCCATGATATCACCGGTGTAAGCATCAGGTACCGTAACTTTCAGTGACATGATGGGCTCTAGCAGAACCGGACCGGCTTCCATGACGCCCTTTTTGAACGCCTGAATGGCAGCGGTCTTAAATGCCATCTCCGAGGAGTCTACCGGATGATAAGATCCATCGTACAGTACCGCCTTGACACCGACTACCGGATATGCTGCCAGAGGTCCTCTGCTTACGGATTCCTGAATACCCTTTTCCACCGCCGGAAAGAAATTCTTGGGTACCGCACCGCCTACGACTTCTGTTGCGAACTCATAGGGCTTTGTCAGATCGCCGGAAGGTGAGAAACGCATTTTTACATGACCGTACTGACCGTGTCCGCCGGACTGTTTCTTGTACTTATACTCCACATCGGACTGTTTCTTGATGGTCTCCTTATATGCGATCTTCGGCTTGGACAGCTCGATTTCTACTTTGTATTCGTTTAACAGACGGCTGACCACGATATCCAGATGCTGGTCACCCATACCATAGAGCAGGGTCTGACGATTCTCCGCATCGTTGACTACCCGGATGGTCAGATCCTCATGGGTCATCTTCTGCAATGCCTGGGATATCTTATCTACGTCCGCCTTGTTCTTCGGCTTATACCGCATGTAGGTATAAGGAGTGGAAATATCGAACTTGCCGTATTTGATCGTCGTAGCCTTGGTAGAGAGACTGTTGCCGGTTCTCGCTGCCGTCAGCTTCGCCAGTGCACCGATATCTCCGGCATGCAGCTCGCTGACTTCAATAGGCTTGTTGCCCTGCAGTACATAGATCTTGCCAATCTTCTCCTCAATATCACGATCTACATTGTACAGCAGATCGTCGGTTTTCAATACACCGGAATTTACCTTGATAAGCGAGTATTTTCCAATGAAAGGATCCACGATGGTCTTCCATATGTAGGCGGATTTGGCTTTGGCGAAATCATAGTCTGCATGATAAATTTCGTTGGTCTTCAGATTGATACCCGCTACTTCTCTGTTCTCTGGACTGGGCATGTATTTGATAATATCATCTAACAATGTGTACATACCCTGGCACAGAATGTTGGAACCCATGGTCATGGGAACGATACTGCTGTCACAGACATTGGTACGGAGTGCTGCACGGATCTCAGCCTCGGAGAAGGTCTCTCCGCCGAAATACCGCTCCATGAATTCTTCGCTTGTCTCGGCTACGGCTTCCATTAAGGTATCACGACAGATCTGTAAGTTAGCCCGGCTGTAATCCGGTACGTCACAGGGAACGACTTCCTTGCCCTCCCAGCGGTTACCGCTCTCGGTAATGACGTTGATGTATCCTACGAATTTCTCGTTCTCACGGATCGGCAGATGGAATGGTGCCATCTTCTTGCCATACAGGTTGGTCATATCTTCCACTACCTGACGGAAGGAAGCGTTATCCACGTCCATGTTAGAGACATAGATGAAACGGGGCAGTTTGTATTTTTCGCAAAGTTCCCATGCCTTCTGGGTGCCGACTTCGATACCGGACTTGCCGTTGACTACGATGATGGCTGCGCCTGCGGCACTGACTGCCTCTTCCACTTCTCCCACGAAATCGAAATAACCCGGGGTATCAATAATATTGATCTTGTTTCCTTCCCACTCAATAGGGATCACGGAGGTACTGATAGAGAAATGACGTTTCTGTTCTTCTTTACTGTAATCGCTGAGGGTATTGCCGTCATCTACCTTGCCCATACGGGAGGTGATACCGGACAGATAAGCAAAGGCTTCCGCAAGACTGGTCTTGCCACTGCCGCCATGGCCCAGTAATACTACGTTACGGATCTTGTCAGTTGTGTAAATATTCATATCCCATCCTCCATTTATTCTGCAATTTGGGTATTTTGTCCAGCCGATGGATTGGATTTTTAACCCCTTATGTGTATTTTACTAAATATTTATTCTGTTTACAAGTAAATATTGTTAATTATTGCATATTTAGTGAATTATCAGAACTTTGGCGAATTGAGAGTTAGTTAAGAAGCCACGAACGCCCGCGGCGGACGGAACATCCTTCCGAGGTGTCAGGTCTCCGGGTGTGAATTTTCTACGAAAAGTGAATAAGTTTTTCTCATTATGACGGGGCCGCCTGCAGATGCCATCCATGGCTTTTGGACGCGGACATCGTGTCCGCTTTCCCCTGATATTCAACACTTTTCAAGAAAATGTCAACACCCTCCGACAAACATCCTCGGAAGGACATTCCGTCCGTCGTGGGCATTCTGTGTTTCAAAAATCTCTTTGTTATTATTCCTTCAGCTTTCCACAACGAGGGTATCTGTAACAGCAATGGCTTCTTATACCCATCATCTACGTACATATGTCAGAAGGAAGGTACAGCAAAGCTTGCGCCTGTCTCCTGTGCCAACACTTTTGCAGAAGAAGGGTACAGTGAAGCTTGTGTCTGTCTCTCGTGCCCGCACCGAGGCAAAACAAGCGTACATTGGAAGCTTCCAGCAGAAAAGGACTACTCCCCTGGGCGTAGCTAGCATCCGAGTCCGGGGC
>DJEP01000016.1:20743-49660 GCA_002431915.1 Lachnospiraceae bacterium UBA5895
CAGTCCTTTCTGCGTGGATTTTAAAACATCTATTTAATTAACTCTCATTTAGTACTCTTCTGCGATGTCAATCTCTTCCTGCTCGGCAGCAGTCGTCTCGACGGAATAAGGGGTTCTGTGAAGGTATGCGAGCCAATATCCGCAGCCAACGATTCCGGCGCCACCCACAATATTGCCGAAGGTAATGGGCAGCAATGCCTTCACCAGGAAATTGAACCATGTCAGGCTCTCTGCCGTAATGCCGTAGACCTGTGCTGTCAGCAGACCGCACACGCCGAAATACATATCCGCAATGCTGTGTTCAAAGCCGCATAACACGAACAGCATCACCGGCCAGTAGCTGGTCAGAAGCTTGCCGGATACGCGCTTCGCCGCAAAGGACATCCACACTGCGATGCACACCAGAATATTGCACAGGATGCCGCGCACGAAAGCCTCTCCCACACTTAAATTCGTCCGGGCTGCCGCAGCGTTCACAATCGCCTGCGCCAGCTGTTCTCCGAAGAGATCCGGTGTACGGCCGGCCACCACCAGCACTGCCACAAAAGCTGCTCCGATGAAGTTGCCGATGTAGACGAACAACCAGTTCTTTAACATTTTCCAGACGGAAATCCTCTTCTCCAATACCGCCAGAATGATCAGATTATTACCGGTGAAAAGTTCACTGCCCGCCACCAGTACCATAGCCATGCCGGCGGGGAACACCGCAGCTCCCACCAGCTTTGCCACGGAAGCGATACCGATGGTACTGGACGCCGTGGTAGAGGCAATTCCCGCGAAACCGATAAACATACCGGCGAAGAATCCAAGTAAAATCGTCTTGAAAATCGACAGATTTACTTTGTGGATCCCGACTTCTATATAGTTTCTTGCAATTTCCAAAGGTGAGTGCATACTGTTTCCTCCTGTCTTACGAATACATACATCTTGCCATATTTCAAAAGCTCTTGCAAGTAATTCCGAAAAGATCAAAAAGAATATTTCCCTCTCTTGATTTTCGCACGTTAATTTGCTATAGTGTTTGAAGAACAACAGAATCGAGGACACTTATATGAGTACTCTTACGTTTGGTTTTATCGGTCTGGGTCTGATCGGAGGTTCCATTGCCAGGGCAATCCGTCAGAATCTCCCCCAGTCTCGGATCATTGCATACGATATTAATGCAGATACCCTCAGAGAAGCTTCCCGGTGTGGCGTAGCCAATGCCGTTACCACACACATTGATACCGCTTTCTCGGAATGCGATTATCTGTTTCTCTGTGCCCCGGTGCAGAAAAATGACGAGAATCTCGCTGCGGTAAAAGAGATTCTCTCTCCCAAAACACTCCTCACCGATGTGGGAAGCGTCAAAAGCGAAATTCATAAAGAAATCAGAAAAGCCGGGTTAGAGAATCAGTTCATCGGCGGACACCCCATGGCCGGAAGTGACCGCGTCGGTTTCATCAATTCCAAAGCGGTTCTGTTAGAGAATGCCTACTATATTCTCACTCCCACAGATTCCGTTCCCAAAAATAAAGTCACCGATTATAAAAATCTGGTACAACAGCTGGGGGCCATTCCCCTGATTTTGGAACCGGCGCAACACGATTACGTCACCGCCGCTGTCAGTCATCTGCCCCATATCATTGCAGCCTCTCTGGTCAATCTGGTGCGGGACAAAGATTCCGCAGACGGACTGATGAAAATGATCGCTGCCGGTGGTTTTAAGGATATTACCCGAATCGCTTCTTCTTCCGCTGCGGTATGGCAGCAGATCTGCCTGACCAATACGGAAAACATTTCAACACTTTTGTCTTCCTATATTTCCTCTCTGCAGGGAATTCAAAAAGAGCTGGATGCCAAAAGCGGTGAGGACTTATATCAGTTATTCGACAGTGCAAGAATTTATCGGGATTCCTTCATCAATACCGCCAGCGGTCCCTTAAAGAGTTCCTATGCCATCACCATTGACATTGCCGACGAACCCGGTGAGATTGCCGCCGTGGCAACGATTCTCGCTCTGAAAAACATCAGTATCAAAAACATCGGCATCGTCCACAACAGAGAATATGAAGGCGGTGTCCTGCGCATCGAATTCTACCAGGAAGAAGCCATTGAAAAATCCACGAAGATTCTTCGGGAAAAAGGGTACAGTCTGCACGATAAGAAATAAATCGGAAAAAAATATTCAGGTCAACACCATCTCAGGTTTTACCGATTTTGCGTTTCTGTTTTCTCCGCGACATCGTTTTCTCCGCGAAGACGCACACACACAGTCCGGACGTTCCTCCGCAGGTGTCCAGTAATACGTCCGCAAAGCAGCCGTATCTTCCCGGAATAAACAGCTGGTGAAATTCATCCGTCCCCGCGGAAACAAATACCCATAAGACGATCAGCAGATATAATTTACGCCCCTTTTTCATCCAGGGACGCCATATTCCATACAACAAGACTCCCATACAGGCATACTCGGAAAAATGAGCCAGCTTCCGAATCGGATGTTCGAAATAAACTGCCATACTCTCGATTACGCTCTGTGTCCAATGCTTTCCGGAAATTGCATTCAACAGTTCCGCGCATTTTTCAGAGATCATAGCACTCAGGGAACCGGATTCTTCCCCGTTTTGCCCGGAAAATGAAAAAATCACTAAATATAACAATACAAGTAAAATAGCAGCCACCGTACTGACTGCTATTTTCTGTCGATTACGCTTCATCATTGACCGTCTGGTAAACCCGGATCCTTGCCGCATCGTTTTCCGACATGCCGATAAATACAGCACCGTATGCATAGCTTTCTCCCTTCATTTCGATCCGGACGATCTGAAGAAATGTATGCAGGACTTCGTGGGTCCAGATCATCAGATTGGACTCATACACAGCGCCGATGCTCAACACTTCCTTACAGATAAAACCTACGCCGTTGGGAGATACGTCTACGATATCAATGGACACTTCCTGCATATCCCCCTGATCCAGACGCTTTACCATCAGGGTAGACTTCATTTCCGTACGCTTGCTTCGTCTTCTTTCTTCCATTACTTTTCTCCTTTTAAGTCAGCGATGAACATGGCATCTCCAAAGCTGAAGAAACGATATTTTTCTCTGATTGCCTCTTCATAGGCATTCAATACGTGTTCTCTCCCGGCCAGAGCCGATACCAGCATGACCAGCGTCGATTCCGGAAGATGGAAATTGGTGATTAAGGCATCCAGCACCTTGAAACGATAACCCGGATAGATAAATATCTCTGTATTATCGCAGCCGGGGTGTACCGTTCCCTGCTCGTCCGCAGCGCTTTCCACCGTACGGCAGCTGGTCGTGCCCACACAGATCACACGGTCTCCGTTTTTCTTCGTTTCATTAATGATATCAGCGGCTTCCTGCGTTACCTGATAATATTCGGAATGCATATGGTGCTCCAGGACGTTTTCTTCCTTCACCGGGCGAAAAGTTCCCAGTCCCACATGCAGCGTAACATAAGCGATTTTAATCCCCTTGTCCGCAATCTGCTGTAACAGTTCCTGTGTAAAGTGCAGTCCCGCCGTAGGTGCTGCCGCAGAGCCTTCATATTTGGCGTAAACGGTCTGATAACGATTCTTATCCTTCAGTTTATGTGTAATGTAAGGAGGCAGCGGCATTTCGCCCAGCCTGTCCAATACTTCTTCAAAAATACCGTCATATTCAAAACGGATCAGACGGTTGCCCTCTTCCACCGTTTCAAGGACTTCCGCTTTTAAAAGTCCGTCTCCGAACGTCAGACGCTGACCGGGTTTACATTTTTTACCGGGTTTCACCAGTGTCTCCCAGACATCCGCTTCTTTCCGTTTTAACAAAAGTACCTCCACATGTCCGCCGGTGCCTTCTCTTTCTCCCAAAAGTCTTGCAGGGATTACTTTCGTATTATTTAACACCAAACAGTCTCCCGGATGAAGATAATCAATAATATCACGGAAAATATGATGTGATATTGCTCCGGTATTTTTGTCCAGTACCAAGAGCCTGGATGAAGAACGGTCCTCTAAAGGATCCTGCGCAATCAGTTCCTGCGGCAGGTCAAAATAAAAATCCGATTTTTTTAATTCCGTTACCTCTGCCATTACAGGCTCGCTCCTTCCACAAATGCTTTATATCCCCGATATGCCTCATATACATCAGCCTTGCTGGTAGCTTCCCATGGTGCATGCATGTTCAGCACTGCCACACCGCTGTCGATGACGTTCATGCCATACAGCGCCAGAATATACGCGATGGTTCCGCCGCCACCTACATCTACCTTGCCAAGCTCTGCGGTCTGGAAGTTCACATCTGCCTTGTCAAAGATATGGCGCAGATGTGCCAGATACTCCGCATTAGCATCGTTGGAACCGGATTTGCCTCTGGCTCCGGTGAATTTGTTGAGCACCATACCGCCTCCTAAATATGCCACATTCTTCTTATCGAAACAGGAAGCATAGGTGGGATCAAAAGCACTGCTGACATCGGAAGACAGCATGCAGCTGTGTGCCAGACATCTTCTTACATTCAGTTCGCTGTACTCGCCTGCCAGATTCATGATCTCTGCTACAGCATTCTCAAAGAAATGAGACTGCATACCGGTAGCACCTACGGAACCGATTTCTTCTTTATCTACCAGGATGCAGCACATGGTGCGGTCGGTCACATCACTGTCTAACATTGCCTGCATGGAAGTATAAGCACAGACTCTGTCGTCCTGTCCGTAAGCCAGAGTCATGCTGCGGTCAAAGCCAGCTTCTCTCGCCTTGCCTGCAGGAACGATCTCTAATTCTGCGGATACGAAATCCTCTTCATGAATATCATAGGTCTCTTTCAGAATATCCAGAACGCCTGCCTTTACCGCTTCTTTTCCGGCTTCCTTCTCCTCTTTCTTCTTATCTTTCTTATCAATCAGTAGGGGTTTGTTGCCTACGATGATATCCAGAGCTTCGCCCTCGATGACCTTGGCAGCCTTTTTCTCCAGCTGCTCCTGTGCCAGATGAATCAGCAGATCAGATACGAAAAATACGGGATCATCTTCGTTCTCACCGATATTGATCTCTACACAGGTGCCGTCCTTTTTCACAATCACACCATGGATTGCCAGAGGAATGGTCACCCACTGGTACTTCTTCACGCCGCCGTAATAATGGGTATCCAGATAAGCGAATCCACCGTCCTCATACAGAGGATTCTGCTTCACATCCAGTCTCGGGCTGTCGATATGGGCGCCGAGAATATTCATGCCTTCTGTCAGGGACTTTCGACCAATCTGGAACATCGCGATGGATTTGTTCATCCATACGCTGTATACCTTATCTCCGGTCTTAAGAGCGGCGCCCTCCTTGATCAGGCTCTCCAGTTCGCGGTAACCGGACTTTTCAATGGTATTGACAATCGTATCGATACATTCTCTCTCGGTCTTGCCGTTGTCTAAGAACTCACGATACTGTGCGTTTATTTTCTCCAGCTCTTTTAACTGTTTGGAAGAATAGGTCTCCCAGGTGTTTTTCTTTTCCATTTAATTTATCCTCATTTCCGCATCCGTCTTCCGGATACTCTTTTACTATAACTATAACAGGAGAGGTCTTACGCCCTCTCCGTATCAGTGTACTACATTTGTGTTCGCAGTTCAATTCCCGTCTGTCAGATTTTCATCCGGCTCCTTGGGATTCCTGTCGATCTCCGTGTAATGTTTTTTCCTGCGCTGGATCTTCTTAATCTCACGGATGCG
Source organism: Lachnospiraceae bacterium UBA5895 (assembly GCA_002431915.1). Classification (GTDB taxonomy): domain Bacteria; phylum Bacillota; class Clostridia; order Lachnospirales; family Lachnospiraceae; genus Acetatifactor. The sequence continues at coordinate 26,454 of DJEP01000016.1, forward strand.
TCTGCGGTTCTCTCTCGCCAGTTCGCTCTTGCTGCTGGCATGATTCACCAGCACACGGTTCACCGGACGGAAATACCGGTTCAGATAGGCACCGATCAGAATGATATACATGCAGAAATACATCCACAGCAGAATGATGACCATGATTGCCAGACTTCCGTAGATACTATACCCGTTTCCGTAGGACACATACATAGAAAAGCCCCAGGAAAACACACTCCAAACCACTGCCGCAAAGCAGGCCCCCGGAACCTGTTCGGTAAATTTCAACTTTGTATCCGGGATGTACGTATAGATCAGCCCGAACAGCAGAATCAACACCGCCCATACAAACAGGAACCGGAAGTTCATTAAGAAGCTCACAAACATCTGCAGCTGCGGGATCCTATGAAGAGCTATATCCACCAGTTGGTTACCGAACACCATCAGGAACAAAGACAGGATCAGCACCACCAGCATGATCAGGGTGTAGAAGCTGGCAATAAAACGGATCACGAAATAATTACGTTTCTCCTCCACACCGTTGACCGCATTTAATCCCCGCATCAGTGCCATGACGCCCTTCGCCGCCGACCAGACCATGGCGATCAGCGCCACCGGCAGAATTCCCACAGAGCTTTCATACGCATCCACGACCAGACTCTCCACCATGGCATCCGCAATATCCGGCGTCACATCCGTCAGCGCCGTAATCAGATTCTGTTCCGTTACCGGTGTATAGGGAATTACCGCACAGACCACCATCAGCATCGGAATCACCGATAAAAACAGGAAAAAAGCTGTGCTTGCCGCATAGGCACTGATATTCTGTTTTTTCATCTGACTGGAGAAATCCCGCCAGATGCGGATTACTGTTCTGAGCATATCTCGCATCCTTCATAGAAAAAGTTAAGGATCTGTTCCGCGCGAAGCCCCTGCAGTGCCATATTTTTGGCACCGTTCTGGCTCATTCCCACGCCGTGGCCGAATCCGCCGCCGATAATGTTATATCCTACCACATTTTTCCTATCGTGGCTAGGTTCAATCACAAAAAATGCGCTGGGCAGGAGGTTTGGCATGCTCACCTCGCTGCCGTCCTGTCTAACCACTTTGGTCTCACCGTCGCATAGTACCGCTCTGATATTATATTCCGAGATCACCTTGTAGGTTCCTTTATCTGTGGCAATGACCATTTCATCTGCCACGCCGCCGGGTCCCCGTTTTACAATAGCGATATCCGTTACCTTAGAAAAAGTTTTTATGTTTTGACTGGTGTAGTCACCATTCTTCAGAGTCAGTATCAGCTTCCCGTTAGCTTCATAACGCTTCTTCAGGACCTCAAACATCCGGTCAGCATCAATCTCTTTTACTGTATAAGTCCAGCGGTACCACCCTTCCTGCGCTTCATAATCTTCCGCATGGGTTTCTGTAATAAAATCGTGAAAAACCTCTTCATCCATGAGTTCCTCCGGGGCTGCTTCTGCGGTATCTCCATTGCTGCCTGCCGCCACTGTCCCGTCGTCCGTCTGTGGCAGACTCTCCGGGCTCAGCCGGCTGCTCTTCAGATAATCAAGCGTCTGTGCCTCCGCGGTCTTCCATACGTTTGCCGTAGTTCCCACACCGCAGGATGTCGAATAATAATAGGTGTTCGCCACAGTGCCGCCCTCTGTCAGGATCATCTGCCCATAGGTCTCCTTCACCGCCGTCGTAGTACTGTCAGCCTCTGTGATATTGTTGTAGACCTGATAGGAAGTGCTGTCATCCACATGGGCTCCGTACCGGGGATACCCCGCCCTGAGCATATGTCCGTAGGCATAGGTTCTGGCGCAGATTGCCTGGGCTTTCAGGGCTTCTAACGGGTAAGATGCCGGCATCTCACTGGGCACCACGCTGAAAAGATATTCTTCCAAAGGCAGTTCATTCACCACGGCGATGCCCTCTGCCGTCCGGAGCAGTTCGATATGTCCTCTGTATGAAGGTGTTCCCTGGCTTCTGTTTACACTAAGCAGCCGGGTCCTGCCCGTCAGCACCGTGGGCACGATATAGATCCGCTCTCCCACGAAATAATCACTGTCCGCATCAATGGTGACCTTGTCGCCTTTGGTAAACAATTCTTCCTGCATAGTTTCCCCGCTTCCGTATTGCAGCAGGAAATCACTGTCTGCCGTCAATGTTACTTCTGTATGCAAAATATCCGCATAATCCGAAGCCTTAATTAACACCCGGATGTCTTCCATGTTCTCCTCTCTGGCTAAGAGAATACCGCAGATTGCACCGTCCTCCCGGATAAAATCCGCATTGGTATAACCAAAGGTCAGATCCGCGATGGTGCACATGACCAGCTCACGGTACAGGCGGTATCCCTTATAATCCTCCGCCAGAGGGATCCTTCCCCTGCCTTCGATCTCGATGCCATTTTCATCCGCTGACAGCACTCTTCCTGTAAATTTATCCGTCTTCAGCGTAACTGCGCTCACCAGTTCATCTGTAAGTTCTACATCCGCCAGCTGTCCCTGCATCTCATCCGGTGCCGGCAAAGGCTCTGAACTTTTTGTCTCCGCCGCCAGGAAAAAGGTCTCCTTCTCCCCGTCACAGAAGATCGTGATCCGGTCAGCTTCCGCATCGGTGATCCATACATTTTTCAGTTCCTGTACTACCGGGATATGCTGTGGTGAATTTTGTGGTGTCTCGGGGATATCCGGCTCCTTTCGTCCACAGCTATGTAACAAATTTAAAAATAGCAAAAAAAGAAGAAATGCCACGCCCAGGATGCACAGATATTTCTTCAGCTGTATTCTCTGTCCTTTCGGAAGTTTATAATAGTTCTCAAGAAGTCTGTTTTTCTTTATATTTTTCTTCAAATGATTCCCCGCCTGTTTTAGATTTATGACTTTAAAAGAGCAGCCCCAAAGGACTGCTCTCTCTTTTGTATTGTTATCCCCAAAATGCCGCCTCTTACCTTTTGACTCCTAGCAATGCTAGGTGGGTAACCGCAACCAACCTTTTGCCTTCCCTTCCAATCCTCCTTGCGGAGTGAGGGCTTGACAGCCACTTGGCAATATAGGAATCCCGTTTAAAGTAAATGTAGGTTCAAAACCGGTAAGAGTTATCGCACATCTCAGGTTAAGTATATTATAGCTACTCTGCTTCTATTTTACAACTGGAAATTTTACCAATGTTCATGCGGTGAGCGCCACTTTATGAACAAAGGTAGTCTCGCAGTGACGAAAAGCGTGATAGCGCGACTTTGTGAATGGCGCGGGCTGAATTAAAAAGGCTGTCTCCGAAGAGACAGCCTTTTGGTTGTCATAATTGTCTGTAAAGTAAGATTACAGCTGAGGGCCAGCAGCAACCAGAGCCTTACCGGCATCATTTCCTTCGTATTTAGCGAAGTTCTTGATGAATCTCTGAGCAAGATCCTTTGCCTTCTCTTCCCACTGAGAAGGATCAGCGTAGGTATCTCTGGGATCCAGAATTCCGGTATCAACACCGGTTAACTCAGTAGGAACCTCGAAATCGAAGTAAGGAATCTTCTTGGTAGGAGCGGTCTTGATAGCGCCATCCAGGATAGCATCAATGATACCACGGGTATCCTTAATGGAGATACGCTTGCCGGTTCCGTTCCATCCGGTGTTAACCAGGTATGCCTTAGCACCGTTCTTCTCCATCTTCTTAACCAGCTCTTCTGCATACTTGGTAGGATGCAGCTCCAGGAATGCCTGACCGAAGCAAGCAGAGAAAGTAGGGGTAGGCTCGGTAATACCACGCTCGGTACCAGCTAACTTAGCTGTGAAACCGGACAGGAAGTAGTACTGGGTCTGCTCCGGAGTCAGAATAGATACGGGAGGCAGTACGCCGAATGCATCAGCAGACAGGAAGATTACGTTCTTAGCTGCGGGTGCGGAAGAAATAGGACGTACGATATTCTTAATATGGTTGATAGGATAAGATACACGAGTATTCTCGGTAACGCTCTTATCGTTGAAATCAATCTTGCCGTTAGCATCAACGGTTACGTTCTCAAGCAGAGCATCTCTCTTGATTGCATTGTAAATGTCGGGCTCGGAATCCTTGTCCAGGTTGATAACCTTAGCGTAGCATCCACCTTCGAAGTTGAATACGCCGTTGTCATCCCAACCGTGCTCGTCATCACCGATCAGCAGACGCTTAGGATCGGTAGACAGAGTGGTCTTACCGGTTCCGGACAGACCGAAGAAGATAGCGGTGTTCTCACCGTTCATATCGGTGTTTGCGGAGCAGTGCATGGAAGCGATGCCCTTCAGAGGCAGGTAGTAGTTCATCATGGAGAACATACCCTTCTTCATCTCTCCGCCGTACCATGTGTTAACAATAACCTGCTCGCGGCTGGTAATATTGAAAGCTACGCAGGTCTCGGAATTCAGACCCAGCTCCTTGTAATTCTCAACCTTAGCCTTGGATGCGTTGTAAACTACGAAATCAGGCTCGAAGTTCTTCAGTTCTTCCTCAGTGGGTTTGATGAACATGTTGGTTACGAAATGAGCCTGCCAAGCTACCTCTACGATGAAACGGATAGCCATGCGGGTGTCCTTGTTAGCGCCGCAGAATGCATCTACAACGAACAATCTCTTGTTAGACAGCTCCTTTTTAGCGATATCCTTTACAGCAGTCCATGCTTCCTGGGACATACGATGGTTGTCGTTCTTGTACTCATCGGAAGTCCACCATACGGTGTCCTTGGAGTTCTCATCTTCAACGATGAACTTATCTTTGGGAGAACGTCCTGTATATATACCGGTCATAACGTTTACCGCACCAAGTTCAGTTACCTGACCTTTCTCATAGCCTTCCAGCTCAGGCTTCGTCTCTTCTTTGAACAACTCTTCATAAGAAGGATTGTAAACGATTTCTGTGGTTCCGGTGATGCCGTACTTGCTTAAATTGATCTCTGCCATCTTACATTAACCTCTTTCCTTTAAATTTATATGTGTCTTTATCTTCTGCCACATCGTCTGTATTATCTCAAACCCCAGTAAAAAAGTCAAGAAACCGTTAAAAATTTTATACCGATTTTATAATCTCTTTACTTTACACCGGTTTCCACTGCCAGCCACTCTTTTTCTTCCTCATTCAGATAGGGAGAAATCTTCTCGTAGACGGTCTTCTGATACTCATGCAGATACTTTATCTGGGTATCGTTCAGATACTTTTCGTCAATGGCTTCTCTGTCGATGGGTACCCAGGTCAGAGTCTCGAAATGCATGAACTGACCGTACTCGTTCTTCACATCGTTTTTCGCCAGCATCACATTCTCGATCCGGATACCGTGGCTGCCCTGGATGTAAATACCGGGCTCATTGGTGATGTCCATGCCGTCCTCGAACACTGCTTCCACCATACCACCGGTGAATCTCCAGCGCATGTTCTGTGGACCTTCGTGTACATTCAGAATGTATCCCACACCATGTCCGGTGCCGCACTGGTAATCGATATCCATATCCCAGATGGGCTGTCTTGCCAGAATATCCAGATTCCGTCCGGTACAGCCGTAGAGCCAGTGGGCATGGGTCAGCTGCATTACTGCCGCTGCCACCATGGTGTAATGTTTTTTAATCTCCTCGGAGACGGGACCTAAGACAATGGTTCTGGTCACATCCGTAGTACCGCCCAGGTACTGTCCGCCGGAATCTACTAACAGCATGCCTTCCGGTTCCAGTGTGGCACAGTTCTCTGTCGTTGCCTCGTAATGCATCATAGCTGCATTGGACTTATAGCCTGCGATCGTTGGGAAGGACAGGTCTAAGAATTCCGGGATCTCTCTTCTTTTCTGTTCCAGATAGTCTGCCGCGGTCACTTCGGTGATCTTCTCTTTGCCCACATGGATCTTCAGCCAGTAGATGAATTTGGTTACCGCAACACTGTCCTTCAGGAAAATCTCCTTCATTCTCGCCTGCTCCACCGGATTCTTGATGGCTTTTAACAGTTCGGTGGGGTTCTTGCCCTCTACCGGCTGCTGGTTCTTCTGCAGTGTCTTATATAATGTATAACTGCAATATCTGTTGTCCACGAGGATCGCATTGCCTGCGGGAAGTGCCTTCAGGAAATCTACGACCGTGCCATATTCCTTCACTTCGATGTGATGTGCTGCCAGATACTCTGCCACCTGCGCATCCAGTGCTTTCTGCTGAATAAACAATGTGGCTGTATCCTCTGTGATATAAGCATAAGACATTGCCACCGGATTGCATTCCACATCACAGCCGCGGATGTTAAAGAGCCACATCAGATCGTCCAGTTTGGTCAGAAGCAGTGCATTGGCGCCGTTCTTTGCCATCTTTTCTCTGGTCTCTGCAAGTTTCTCTTCCACGCTCTTGCCGGCGAGCTTCTCATCCAGTACCGTTACTTTTCCGGCAGGGAAATCCGGTCTGTCCGTCCAGATACTGTCTGCCAGATCCTTCTCATAAGCAATGCGGATCTGTGCCTTTGCCAATACCTTTTCGTATTTTTTACCATCCATGGCGGCGATGACTCTGCCGTCGAAGCCTAAGGTCTGTCCCTGCTGCATGTTCTGCTCCAGGAACTCCTCAATGGTGGGAACCCCTTCCTGCAGCATACGGAACAGTTCTACGGTCGTTCCTTCCAGTTCGGTTTCCGCCTGAATGAAATATCTGCCGTCGGTCCACAGTCCGGCACCGTCCTTCCATACTAACAGGGTGCCGTTGGAACCGGTGAAGTTACTGAAATATTCTCTTACTTTAAAATAATCATTTACATATTCGGAGTTATGAAAATCCGCTGTGGGCATCATATAGAAGTCAATGCCCCCTTCCTGCATTTTCTCTCTGAGAAGTGCAAGTCTGTCCTGAATCACTTTGTTTTCCATTGTTCTATTCCTTTCAAAAAGCCTTAATAGCCTTCGGTAAGTTCACCCTTACAGAGTCCTACGGCTCTGGAGGTACCGATACGGTCACAGCCAAGATCTATGAACAGCTCCAGATCTTCCATGCTGGACACACCTCCTGCCGCCTTGATCTTCACGCCTGGACCGATGTATTTTTTGAACAGCTCCACATCTTCCTTTGTGGCACCGCCGGTTCCGAAGCCGGTGGAAGTCTTGATGAAGTCCGCACCTGCATTGGTCACTGCCTTACACATGGCGATCTTCTCTTCTTCGGTCAGATAGCAGGTCTCGATGATGACTTTGAGGATGTGATCCCCACACTCTTTTTTCAAAGTCCGGATCTCTTTCTCCACCTTGTCAAACAGACCGTTCTTCACATCGCTGATGTTGACTACCATATCGATCTCGTTGCAGCCGTCTTCCAGTGCCTTACGTACTTCCGCAACCTTTGCTTCCGTCACACTGTAGCCTAACGGGAATCCCACTACGGTACAGATATTGATCTTGTCCCCATAGGTGTCATGGATTCTCTTAATATAACAGGGCGGCACACATACACTGGCGGTATGATATTTTATCGCCTCATCACACAATTTCTGAATATCCTCCCAGGTAGCGAATGCCTTCAGTTGCGTATGATCCACCTTTCCGAGCATTTCTTTTGCTGTCATGTCATTCTCCTTTTCTATGTATCTATCTGCTATAATGAATTGTTATTACTGACTGACCCTACTTATTATAGCAAAGAACCCTTTTAATATAAAGTCTAAAGTTTTATTTTGACTGATGAGCTAGTGAAGCAAAGCCACGAACGCCAACGGCGAACGGAACATCACACCTTGATGTCTCGTCTCCGGGTGTGAATTTTCTAATGAAAAGTGATAAAGCGGTTCTCATCATGACGGGGTCGCCTACACGCGCCCTCCATGGCGCAAAAAGCCATGCATGCATGGCTTGGCTGAAGCGGACACGATGTCCGCTTCCCCCTGTCGTTCTACACTTTTCAAGAAAATATCAACACCCTCCAACAGACATCGCGGCATGACATTCCGTCCACCATGGGCGTTCTGTGTTTCAAAATTCCATGTTTATCTCTTTTTCAATACCGAAGGGCACAACAAGGCTTTTTGGTATCCTGTGTGCCCATGACACTGAAGGAAAAGGGCACACGGAAGTTGGTGCCAGTCGACTGTACCCTTGACATTTGTAAAAATGGGCATGATAAACCTATATATAGCTCTCCGTGCCCTTATTGCAGAAAAAAATGGGCATGGAAAGACTTGTTCAGAGCATCTGTGCCCATGGCTTACTTCAAAATGCCAGTAGCCCGCAGTCGGGGTAAGGACAAGCAGACTCTAAGCAGTCGTCGGTACTTAGCGAGGGTACTTTCCTCGCTTATGTACCGCTACGGGCTGCGTCCGTAAGCGAATCGTGCTAAAGCACGCGCGGGTCTGCGGTTCTTAGCCCCAATGCGGGCTACGGCGATTCGATAACATTTCTTCACTAACTCTCCATTTACCGTTCCTCTCCCAGGAAAAACAGTGCCAGTGTTCCGGGACCGGAATGGGACCCAATGGTAGGTCCGACATAATTGATCAGGAAGCTGTCGATTCCGAACCGTTCCTTCACCAGATCTCTTACCAGTTCTGCCGCGGAAAGATCATCTCCATGGCTGATGAATACAATATCATTCTTATCACGGTAAGAACCCATTTTTTCTTCCATGTAATCCACCAGTGCATGGAGGGATTTTTTACGTCCTCTCACCTTGCCGATGACGATCAGGTGTCCCTCATTGTCCACATGAAGCTTGGGCTTGATGCCTGCCAGTGTTCCCACAAATGCCGTTGCCTTGCTGACACGACCTCCGCGATAGAGATGGTACAGATCATCTACGGTAAATACATGCACGAGATGCAGACGGTTATTTTTCACCCACTCCGCAACTTCTTCTATGGTTTTCCCCTGGTCTCTTAAGGCAACTGCCTTATGCACCAACAGTCCCTCTCCGAGAGATGCACACAGACTGTCAATGACAATGATCCTGCAGTCCGGCTGCTCTTCCATGATCTCTTCGGCAGCCATACGCATACTGTTATAGGTACCGCTCAGTCCGGAGGAAAAGGCAATACACAGGATCTCTTTATTTTCTTTTAAATATTCCAGGAAATGCGCTTTTGCTTCCTCAGGATTGACCTGGGAAGTCGTGGGCATCTTGCCGCTTCTCATCAGTGCATAGAACTCCTTCTCAGGAAGTTCCTGTCCCTGTCCGTAAGTCACACCATCCATAATATAGCTGAGATTCATACATCCAAGATCATGCTCTTTCAGGTATTCTTTGGGCAGATCTGCTGTACTGTCTGTAACGATTTTAAACATTGATTGCCTCCTGACATTATAAAATTTATGGCTTTTCTTTTGCGCCATTATAGCATTGATAGGCAATCATTTCAATTTTGCTGGCAAAAGTGATACATTTTGTCACATTCTCCGGCGGATCAGACGTTTTTTCAATTTCTGCATATCTAACGGAAACAGAGGATAGAGATAGCTCTGCCCGGATATGGTTTTGTTGGTAAAAATAGCAAAGACCGTCACCGCGATTCCAAGCAGATACCCCCAGAGTCCGAAGCACTGTGTCAGAATCAGATTTAATATCCTCATAAATTTCAATGCATATCCCAGTTCGTAATTCGCCTGGGTATAATTTGCAATCGCCACGAATGCCATTGCCAACATCACTTCCGGGCTGAACCATCCGCTCTCCACCGAGAATTCCCCCAACACCAGTGCTGCCATCACACTTAAAGGAGTACTCAGCATATTCGGAGTATTCACCGCCGCCAGCCGCAGACCGTCGATTGCCAGTTCCAACAGTAAAAACTGCAATAACAACGGCACATTGGGCTCTTCTTTTAATATGGTAAATGCCAGATTCTCGGGAATCCACATCCGGTGGTTCATAAGCAGCAGGTACGTCGGTGTCACAAAATACGTAAGCAGCGCAATCAGAAATCTGGTCAGTCTCAGATACGTTCCGGTGACCGGCGGAAAATAATAATCGTCCGCTTCCTCCACCACATCAAAAATGGTCGTGGGCAGAATCATCGCCGATGGGGAATTGTCCACCAAAATAATCAGATTGCCTTCCAGCACATGGGCTGCCGCCGTGTCCGGTCGTTCCGTATATTTGAATTTCGGAAAAGGATTATACCATTTCCTGCGGTAGAGGCATTCCGCCAGGCTTTCCTGGTTCATGGACAAGGCATCTGCCTGAATGGAACGGATCCGCTCTCTGACTCTGTTCAAAAGCTCCGGATCCACGCGGTTCTCCATATAACATAATACGATATCCGTCCGGGAATTTGCTCCGGCATTGAGCATTTCCATATGCAGATCCGTGCTGCGGATCCTGCGGCGGATCAACGCGGTATTAAATACCACCGTCTCCACAAATCCGTCCTTGGAACCTCGAAGCACCTTGTCCTTCTCCGGCTCCTCCACGCCTCTCGCCGGATAAGTCCTGGCGTCGATCAGCACTGCTTTTTCATAGCCGTCTACGACCAGGACAAACACTCCGGAAAGTAACGCTCCCAATACCTTTTCCCAGGTATCGTCCAGATCCACCTCCACGTACGGGATGGCGATCTTGGACATCTCGTGGGCATCCTTTGGGAAATCCTCCGGTGTCAGGTCCATAAGGTACTGCAATAGTTTCTGCATCAGTTCATCCTTGCAGAAGCCATCGATGAGATACATGCAGGCATCGGTGTCTCCGATACGGATGACCCGGTGAATAATATCGAAGTTCGTCTCAAGCCCCATCCGTCCATCCATATATTGCATGTTCTGCGCCAGATCTTTGGAAAGTTTTTGTGGTGTCTGCTGCTTCGTCTGTGACATAAAAATCCCCCTTTGGGTACATATCATAACTTCATCATGTCCCATTCGGGGGATTTTATTCTTATGAATTATTTTGTAGTACTTCCGAAACCGCCGTTGCGGATGCCTTCCGCATCATCGTCCTCTGTGATACCGTACTGCATGAAGATTCCCTGGGCGAATCCGGTTCCTGCGGGAACCTCCACAGTCTTGCCTTCATTGGAGTCGTTCGTGACTTTCATGAAGATATGTCCTTCATTGTCCGAGAAAAAATAATCGCTGTCAATGATGCCCACGGTATTGTTCATCTGCAGTCTGTACTTAAATCCAAGTCCGCTTCTGGGATAGATCTGCAGTACCCAGTCTTCCTGCATCTCCGCCCGGATACCGGTCGGGATCTTGATGGTCTCTCCGGGTGCCAGTTTAAACGTAAACGGAGCAAAGAAATCATATCCGGCGCTTCCTTTCGTAGCTCTCTTCGGAAGCTTTAATGTCTCGTATATTTCTTTGATCTGCTCCTCCGTATACTGCTGATATTCCTCCTGCATGGCAGTCAGGAACTGTGCAGGGCTTACAAAATGAAATTTGGCAATTCTATGCATGGTTATTTTGTCCTTTTCTTATTTTTTTATAGCATCTGTGTCTCTTAAGTCACTGCGGATCCGTTTTCCTTATGCATAATCCCCGCAATGCAGCACCACATCTTCCGGATGATCACCGGCAAGCGTCTTCTTCACATCAATCACCCGCTGGTTCTTACTGCCCTTCCACAGAAGCTTTACATCTTTCTCTTCCACATGGAATTCTCCGTCTACCACCACATCCACATACTGCATAACCGGCAGATCGTAGATATCTTCCCAACTGTCTCCGGTATACATCCAGATCGTCTTCGTGGGATATTTTTCTCTGATTTCACGCATCAGATCCTTGACATCCGCACGGTTCACGGGATGCATGGGATCTCCTCCGGAAAAGGTGATTCCGGAAATGTATGGTTTCTCCAGCTGTTCAAAGATCTCCTGCTTTGCAGCCTCATCAAACAAAAGTCCTCCGTCCGGATCCCAGGTAATGGGATTCTGGCATTCCTTGCAGCAATGATTGCAGCCTGCTACCCACAGTACGACCCGCAGACCATCGCCGTTCAGCATATCGTCCCTGGTTATATTATGATATCTCATTTATCTGTCCATCCTGTCTCTACATACTTTTCCGTTCTGCAATCTCCGCCATCTTGGCATCATTCAGTCTCGTATCTCCGTGTACTCTCGAGTAAGACAGATAGCCGTTCATACGGTCGATCTTGGTCAGATTGCGGCTGCCGCAGACAGGACATACGTCCATCTCCAGTTCCTGATGACCACAGTCATCGCAGTATGCCAAAGACAGGTTCACGCCTTCATAGAAGCCCATATCCATGGCTCTGTGGATCAGTGTCTTGATTGCCTCGGTATTATAATCAATCGGATATTTTACATACTGGATCTTACCACCGTTGCTCAGATTCCAGAACCGGTTCTCCAGATCCTGCTTCTGAATAGGAGTAATATCCTCTGTCACATGACAGTGGAAGCTGTTGCTGACATATTCTCTGTCGGATACGCCCTCGATAATACCGTATTTTTTACGGAACTGCTTTACCTGCAGACCACACAGATTCTCTGCGGGAGTTCCGTAAATGGCATACAGGTTGCCGTCCTCTTCCTTGTATTCCGAAATCTTCTGATTGATATGCTCTAATACTTCTACCGCAAAAGCGCCGTCCTCTACCAAAGACTTACCGTTGTAGAGTTCCTGCAGTTCATTCAGCGCAGTGATACCGAAACTTGCCGTTGCGGATTTCAGTAACGGTTTGATCTTGTCTGTCAGTTTCAGATGTCCGCCCAAGAACCCTCCCTCACAATATGCCAGAGGGTTCGTGGATGCACGCATCTCTCCCAGATAAGCATAGGTACGGATGTGGAGCTGACGGATCAGTTCCAGATAGTAATCCAGCACTTCATAGAAGTCTCTGCTTTCTTTTCTCGCTTTTGCCAGAATCATGGGCAGATGCAGGGATACCGCACCGATATTGAATCTGCCTACAAATACCGGCTGATCCTTATCGTCTGCGGGATGCATGCCGCCTCTCTCATACCAGGGAGACAGAAAAGCTCTGCATCCCATGGGAGATACGATCTTGCCGTACTGCTTGTACATGCTTGACACATAACCTTTACCGGTCAGGCTCAGCCAGTCGGGATACATGGTCTTGGCAGAACATTCCACGCCGGCTTCAAATACATCTTCCAGCGGCTTACCGGGTCCGTGCAGATTCTCATCATATAAAAATACGATCTTCGGGAACAGAACGGGCTTTTTATGATCCTTTTTGCCCTGCCCCTTTCTGCGGACTTCCAACATGGTAATGGTAGCCATCTTGGCAAATTTACCGGTGCCGGTTCCTGCGGTCACTGTGATAAAAGGATAATCGCCACGGCTGCTTGCCACAGTATTGAACTTATATTCCCATCCCTGGAAGCCCTGTTCGAATTCTTTCTTCACATCCGCAAGAGCTTCTCTCTCAGCCACATCCGCAGCCACTCCCAGTCTCTCGTATTTTGCCAGGGCTCTGTTGTAGGATTTCTCCGCATAAGGCTCCAAAATCAGATCCACGCTGGGCACAGTGAATCCGCCGTACTGCTGGCTGGCTGCGCTTAAGACGATATCGCCGATGACATCAAATGCCACATCCAGAGTCTTCGGCTCGTTGTACCAGATGTTGCCCATCTCGAAGCCGCCCGTCAGAACATTCTGTACGTCAAACAGGCAGCAGTTCATGGTATCTCTTCTGGCGGACATATCATGCACATAAATATAACCGTCACGGCATGCCTGGATCTCTTCCGTGGTCAGGAAGAATTTCTGATACAGTTCCTTGTTCAGCTGATTGAAGATCAGGCTGCGCTTGGTAGATACCAGGGCGGAGTCCGTGTTGGCATTTTCCTTATCTCCGATGTACATGATGGACTGGCTCTTTTTATAGACATCATCCAGCATCCGTACAAAGTCCTGCTTATAGTTACGATAATCGCGATAGCTTTTTGCGACGATCGGTTTTACCTGCTCTAAAGCACTTTCCACAATATTGTGCATGATGGGAATGGGAACTTCATCCACTTCCAGCTCGTTCACTTTGTCTACCACATACTGGCAGATCTGCTCTTTTTCTTCTCTGGTGAATTTTGTCAGGGCACGGTATGCACTCTTGCCGACAGCACTGATCACCTTCTGTACATTAAAAAGCTCCTTGCTCCCGTCCTTTTTTACGACATAGATCTCCCTGTCCGGTCTGAACTGTTTGCCATAGTCTTCATTTTCTTCATGGTTGTGTTCAAAATTGCTGCTCATCTTTCTCCTCCCTTCATACGATAATGTCCGGAAAGCACCCGGATTCTGCTGTATTCCCCTACTTACGATAGCGTTTACAAATACCATATATGGTATCCGTAAACATCAAAAAGCAATATATTGTGGGTGCTATGTATCATAGTATAAAAAAGAATCCCTGTCTTGTCAACAAGGGATCCTTTAGAAAACTATACAAAAAAAGATTTTGAAATTTTGGATAACTTTTTATTCCGCGATCTCCGGCTGTTCCCGCAAAATATCCGAAATCCACTGTACATAACGCTTCTGCACTGCTTCCGGTGCTGCAATGTGGGCATCTGGTCCGATTCCGGCAAGCCATCCAAAGAACTGTCCGCTGACAGCCACCTTCGCCCGCACCCGGAAAAATTCATCTGACACGGGACGGACATCCACCTCTCTGCCAAACCGGTCCAGTACCACACCGATAAGGCGCTTCGGGAACTCCATGGTCACCACGCTTTCCTCCCCGGCAAACATGCCGAAGGTCTGGTTCGTATAGGACGTCACATCGATCTGTGAGAACTGTTTTACCCCCTCACGCGGATTCCCGGTCACCTCTACCCGACCCATTTTGTCCACGCGGTAATGTTTGATGACTTCGGCTTCGCTGTCGTAAGCTGCCAGATAATAATTCTCATCACGCCAGATCAGTGCCCAGGGGCTGACGCATTTCTCCCCGCCGGGTCTGGGTACCAGTTCCTTCTGCAGGTTCCAGTCCAGGTATACGAAGGTAATCTGTCTGTTCTCCTGGATGGCGCGGTGAATGGCATCGATATTGTAATAAATGCTCTCATTCTCCGTTTTGACTCTTCCGGCGACATAGACCTGGCGCTGTAACTTACCGGCATCGTTTTTCCCGGCGATCTGTTCCAGTTTGCGGATCAGGTCTCTGGATTTCTTCGTGGTGATAAAGCGGGAGGACTGTACGGCATCCACCAAAAGCTTTAATTCCGGCAACTCAAAATCTCTGCTGCCGAGGTAATAGCCGCCTCCTAACCTACTCTGCACCTGCACCACATCGTAACCGAAATCCGCAAGGCATTCCATGTCGTTGTAGATGCTTTTCCGCTCTGCATGGATCCCCTGATTCTCCAGATATTTTATAATCTCCGGAGTGCTCATGGGGTGCTTTTCATCCGTGTTCTCCTGCAGCATCCTGATCAGATATAAAAGTTTTAACTTCTGTCCTGAGGATTTTGCCATAGCACTTATTCTCCGTCAGTAGTCTCCTGTGACTTGCTCATTTCGTCTTTTTTATTTTTCTTCTTGCGAAGCGTGATTCCCAGGGTAATGGCAACAGCACCTACTGCCGCGATCACTACCAACACTATCAGATAAGATAAAAAAGAATTGAAAAAGCTGACTGCCATAATTTTTCTCCTTTTGTTGTTTTTGTTTATATGAAGTATACCAACGATACGGCTGCATCGTCAAGTATTCCCCGTACTGCTTACGCCGATCCATTTGCCTGTTTTCAAAAAATCTTCTGCCTGCTGCGCCGCCCGCTCTGTAATCTCCTCGTCGTATCCCAGGAGTTTCAGCAGTCTTATGGCATTTCTGGTGGATGCTTTCCCCGGTGATAATTCATACGGGAAAATAATATCACCGCCCAGGATTACTTCTTCGAAGTGGTAATTGTCATAACAAGATTTCAATAATTCTGTCATTTCGATATCGTGGGTAGCCGTAAAACAAAGTGTCCCTCTTGCAGACAGATGCATCAGTATCTGCGTTGCCGCAGCGATACGCTCCACCGTATTGGTTCCTCTTAAGACCTCATCCACAAAACAGAGCACCGGCATCGTCCCTGTCTGCACCGCATCCAGGATTCGTTTGAGAGACCGGATTTCCACGATATAATAGCTCTCGCCGTTTTTCATGCTGTCACGCAGTGCCATGGAGGAAAAGATACGAAATACCGGGGCGTGATAGCTATCCGCCGTACAGGTATGGATCGTCTGTGCCAGGACAGCATTCACTGCCACCATTTTTAAGAAGGTGGATTTACCGGAAGCGTTTGAACCGGTAAGCAGCACACCTTTGTCTGCCCGGATACTGTTTTTCACAGGATGCGTAAGCAGCGGATGCCACCCATTCTCCATGTATAGGAAAGCCTTCTTCTTATTCTCTTCCAGTTCCGGGATGCAATAGCCTTCCAGGGATCTGCGGAATCCTCCAACCGAGATTGCCATATCCAGATAGCCGGTGACCTCCAACATTCTGTCCACCTGTCCTGTCTTTTGTCGCAGTCTCTGAAGCATGTGATTAAACTGCCAGATATCCAGATGTAATATCATCCGCACATAATCCATCACAATGTCTAAGGGATTTCCACCGATTCTTCCCTGATTGCCCGCCATGACAAAATAAGAACCGCGTTTTAATTCCCGCAGACTTTTCAGCGCTTCCTTTAAATCATCCAGTTCTTTCTGATACACCGGGATTTTCTGCCTGCTCAGTTCCTCGCACACATCGATCAGACGCAGCACATAGGCAAAACTGATAATATACGGTTCGATCACCTTTTTCTCCCGAAAATATGTCAGGATATGCCAAAGCATGCACACTACGATCCCTATGGTACCGACAGCGGGCCGTACAAATAAAGCTGCGACAAACGGCAGATACAGAAGATTTCCAAGCAGGATCTTCCTGTTGTTACGCTCTCCGAGATAGTCCAGATTATCCAGATAATCATAGAGAGAGTATTTCCCGAGATGCCCAAGTTTTTTCAGTAACAGTTGCACCCGGACCCTGGTATCTTCCTGTTCCCCGAACCACCCGGTTACTTCCTCTAAATGCTCCAGCACATTTCTCCCGCAGGAGGTATTCCGAAGCGTATAATACAGGTATTCCTCTCCCGCTGCCGATAACGTACGGTCGATCCGGCAGAATACCTCGTCCATCCCCAGATCATTCCAGGTAATGTCATCTAACAGATTCTCTTCCCTATGTCGCTCCAGGTAGCTTCCCAGCCTCGCGAATCTCTCCAGGGAATATTCTTTCGGCGGTTCTTTTCCATAATTTTCCCGAAGAGACTTCTCGAGCATTTTTCCTTCTTTTTTTATCTGCAAAAGTTCCTGTAGGATCATAAACAGGAACACCAGAAGCAATACTCCGGCAAATACAGCAACTTCCATACACACTCTCATTTCCGTCGCAATGATAAAAAAGGGCAGGCTCTGCCCCGTGCAGTGCCCGCTCCCATATTTTGATCTGTTTCGTCTTCCTTATGCGACAATAAAGAATTTCAGTAAAAAGATCAGTGATAATACATAGGTAAGTACAGAAACATCCTTTGCCTTACCGGTAAATACCTTGATCACAGTATAAGTGATCAGACCGAGACCAATGGCATGTCCGATGGATCCGGAGATTGGCATGGCGATCATCATCAGAGCCACGGGAAGTGCCTGGCAGATGTCATCGAAATCTACATTCTTAAGTCCTGCTACCATAAGCACACCTACATAGATCAGTGCGGAAGATGTAGCTGCCGCGGGAATGATTCCTGCGATGGGTGCAATGAAGATACATGCAAGGAACATGATACCGGTGGTCAGTGCAGTCAGACCGGTACGTCCGCCTGCTTCTACGCCGGATGCAGACTCTACGAAGGTGGTAACGGTGGAAGTACCGGTTAAGGAACCTGCCACAGTACCTACCGCATCAGATAACAGCGCCTGTTTCATGTTGGGCATCTTGCCATCCTTGTCCAGCATTCCGGCACGGCTTGCGGTACCTACCAGGGTACCGATGGTATCAAACATATCAATGATACAGAATGTAATAATCAGAGTGATGGCAGTAAACCAGCCGATCTGGGCAAATCCCCGGAAGTTAAACTTGAACAGCGTGGTGGAAGCCATATCTCCGAAAGCGGGTACGAAGGATGCGGTTGCCAGAGAAGCAAAGGGATTGGTTCCCAGGAAAATAGCCTCTCCTGCCCAGTAGATGATGCTGGCGATCAGCATGCCAAGTAATACGGCACCCTTGACACCCCTCTGTGTCAGGACAACAATGGCAAACAGACCTACGAACATGGTAACAACGGACAGAACCATTGCGGAATATCCAGATCCCATATTGGTCTTAGCCAGTGAAGGTGTCAGTGCACCGAAGAAGTCTCTCATGGCATAAAAAGGTCCGCCGTTCTCGGAATAAATACCTGCATTGGAGCCTACACCGATGTTTAACAACATCAGACCGATAGCAGGTGCAATACCGAGACGTACACCCAGAGGAATGGCTTCCACGATCTTCTCACGGATATTCAGTACGGACAAAACCAGGAACACAATACCTTCCACCAGGATGATACACAGTGCAGCCTGGAAGGATGCCACATAGGTCATACCGGTCAGGGCTACAATATTGGTTACTACGACTGCGAAAAAGCTGTTCAGTCCCATTCCGGGTGCCATGGCAAACGGCTTATTTGCCAGAAATGCCATCACGATGGTACCGATAGCGGATGCAATACAGGTTGCCAGGAAAACACCGTTCCACAGCTCCGGCATGGTGTCCTTGCCAAAACCGGTCAGCAGGTTTGGATTCAGGGCTATGATATAAGCCATGGTCATGAACGTGGTCAGTCCGGCAATGATCTCTGTTTTTGCCGTGGTGTTGTTTTCCTTCAGTTTGAAGATTTTTTCTAACATCTTTTCCCTCCTAAGTATTTGGAGCCACACGGGGAGCTCCGATTCTATGTCTTCTGAGTTGTTTTCCTTACTCAGTCAACAATCTTTTTACGATCTTCCCGCACTTGGCGTAAATACGCTCCGGATCCTCTCCCACATTGAACTCTCCGTTACGATACAGGATCTTGCCGCCGATCATGGTCATGCAGACGTTGGACTTGCTGCCACTGTAGACCAGATTCTTGGGAATATTATGGATGGGCTGCATGTTGGGCTGATGCAGATCAATCATGATAAGGTCTGCGTATTTGCCCTTCGCCAGAGTATCCGCACGGTTCAGACGCATTGCCCTGGCACCGTTGACCGTTGCCATCTTAAGCACTTCCATGGCATCCATGCTGGCAGCATCCTTCTCTAAGAGTTTACTTAATCCGGTGACTAAGAACATCTCACGGAACATATCCAGGCAGTTATTGCTGGCAGGTCCGTCAGTTCCGATAGCTACCGGGATCTTATGACGCACATACTCGGCAATAGGAGCAATGCCGCTGGCTAACTTCGTATTGGAGCCGGGGTTTGTGATCACATACATCCGATGTCTGCGGAAAACATCCAGATCCTGCCCTGTCACATGGACACAATGGAAGCCGCCTCCGCCGTAATCAAACATTCCCAGAGAGTCTAAGAACATGGGCGGTGTCATACCGTAGCGTGCCTTGCACTCTTCCACTTCCTTCTCGGTCTCGGAGATATGGGCATATACCGGAGTTCTATAATGATGTGCCATTTCCGATACCTTGCACAATAGCTCCTTGGAACAGGTATACTCCGCATGGAAGCCCAGCTGATAACTGATCAGGGAGTTCTTTTTATTCCATTTCAAGAATTCCTCTTCCACCTGCTTCGGGGAAGAACTGAAATTGTTCAGTCCCGATACCAGTACGCAGCGCATGCCGGTATCCAGGCAGGCTTCCGCGATGGTATCCGGGGTCAGATACATATCGAAAATAGATGTCATGCCGGAAGTCAGATATTCCAGTATTGCCAGGCGGGTCAACTCATAGATGTCCTCTCCGGTCAGTTTTGCCTCTAAGGGGAATACCTGCTTGTTCAGCCACTGGTCTAAGGGCATGTCATCCGCCATGGAACGCAGGAATGTCATGCCGGAATGGGTATGGGCATTTTTAAATCCGGGCATCAGAAGATTGCCCTTACAATCCAATTCAATATCCCAGACAATTCTCGGATACTGGGATCTGTCCCATTCCTCCGCTAATTCTTTCTGTTCCGCCACATAGGCGATCTTATCGTTTTTCACCCATACTTCACCATAGAAGACTTCTCTGCCGGGCTCCATGGTGAGAATTCGTGCATTGTATAATCTGATATTCATCTGATTGCATCTCCTCCAAATCCATATGGAAGTAATTCTTTTAACGTGTAGCTTTGATAATCCTGTTCGCTTTTTACCACATAGATTATAAAATCTTCGCCGCAAAATTCCTGCATGACCTGTCTGCAGATGCCACAGGGATAGGCATATTCCACGGGATCCTCTCCCGCGGTTCCTCCGGCGATGGCGATGGCGGCAAACTCCCTGACGCCCTCGCTGACTGCCTTGAAAAAGGCGGTGCGCTCTGCACAGTTGGTCGCTCCGTAGGAAGCATTCTCAATATTGCCACCCAGGTACTTATGTCCATCTGCAGCAAGCAGCGCCGCTCCCACCGCATAACCGGAATAGGGAGCATATGCCAGTTTCCTGGCTTCCAATGCCTGTTTGACCAGTTCTGTTTCCTCTGTCTCTGAGATTAAGTTCATCCTTATCTCCTTGTGACTGTCTATACAAATTTCTTCACGGATTCCGTTACCAGCTTCTTGAATCTGGGAGCTGCCATATCAGCAGCCTCCTGTACTTCCTCGTGATTCAGGGGCTGATCCGTCATTCCCGCCGCCAGATTGCTGATACAGGAGATGCCGCAGATGCGCATTCCCATATGGTTGGCTGCAATGGCTTCCACTACAGTACTCATGCCTACCGCATCACAACCGAGAGCACGAAGCATGCGGATCTCCGCCGGAGATTCAAAGGAAGGACCGGTAAGTTGGGTATAAATACCCTCCTGTAAATAAATACCGTTCTCCTTCGCAGTCTCGCGGATGATCTGCTGTAAGTCCTTATCATAGACATGACTCATATCCGGGAAACGCAGTCCCAGTTCATCGATGTTGGCACCAATCAGGGGATTGGGTGCAAATACAGAAATGTGATCCCGAATCAGCATCAGGTCGCCGGCATGGAAAGAAGTGTTCACGCCTCCTGCCGCATTGGTCAGGAATAAGATTTCAGCACCTAACAGCTTCATCAGCCGGGTGGGCAGTACCACATCTGTCACATCGTAACCTTCGTAGTAGTGCACTCTTCCCTTCATGCATACCACAGGGATCTCATCCAGATAACCGAAGATGAATTTCCCGGCATGTCCCGGTACGGTGGAGACGGGGAACCCCTCGATCTCCGCATAAGGAATCTCCGTCACCACACGGATCTGTTCCGCGTAATCTCCTAAGCCGGAACCTAAGACGATTGCCACCTTAGGTACAAAATCCGTCTTTTTTCTCACGCACTCATAACAATTCTGTAATTTTTCATATACCTGATTCATCTATGTCCTCCGTTTTACTGTATTTTCATGCAATTTAGCAAATATTCTTCCTGTTTTTCTGAAAAATAAAGCAAAGTCAACAAAGGTATTATACAAAAGGAGCGGGAAAAAAGCAATCTAAATAATAATACAAACCATTCCGCCATTGCTGTCGTTTACAATCTTCTGCATGGTGTCCTGAAGCTTTAACTGGCTCTCCTCGCCAATGGAAGCAACTTTCGTGGTAATGCCGTCGTCCACCATCTGTTCCACCGTCTTGCCGAAGATATTGGTCTCCCAGATGCCGTGTTCCGCTTCCGCCTGGTCGATAAACCGGATCAGATCCTGCGCCTGCTGTTCGGTGCCGACGATGGGAGCGATCTCTGTCTCAATATTTGCGCGGATCATATGTATGGAGGGGCTGCTTGCCTTGATCTTGACGCCAAATTTATTGCCGTGGTGGATCAGTTCCGGCTTCTCCAGGGTAATATCTTCTCTGTCCGGAGTCACCACGCCGTAGCCCTTGATCTTCACCATGGACAATGCATCCTGCACCTTGGTATATTCCTTTTTCATCTCTGCCAGCTCTTTTAATTTATGTAACAGCTGGTACTCATCCTCCACATCTTCCTCCAGCATTCCGGACAGCATTTCGTAATAATATTTATCGTCGATTCCCACCTGCACCGGGACGATTCCACTCCACAGCTGGATTGGATCCATTTTGCAGCTCCGGATATAATCCCCCTGCAGCTGTACCGGATGTCCCGCCACATCCCGGATTTTGTCATAAGTATTCATCAACTCCCGGATCTGCTTTAACAGATCCTGTTTTACCGCATGGTCTGTGGGAAGCATATCCATCCATTTGGGAAAATAGAATTCCACCGCTGTCAGAGGAAATTCGTACAGAATCTTTTCCAAAATGCGATTGATATCTTCTTTTTTCAACTGCTCACAGTTTACCGGCATCACAGCGACATCGTATTTGCTGCCAATCTCTTCTGCCACCTGTCTGGTCTCCTCCGAATAAGGTTTCTGACTGTTGACCAGTACTAAGAAGGGCTTCCCGGACCTTTTCAGTGCCAGAATCGTCTTCTCTTCCGCTCCGAGATAATTGCTCCTTGGCAGTTCTCCGATACTGCCGTCCGTAGTGATCACCAGACCGATGGTGGAGTGATCCCGCATGACCTTATCCGTGCCGATCTCCGCCGCCTGGGTAAAGGGAATCTCTTCCTCCGACCACGGTGTCTTCACCATGCGTTCCGCATCTTCCTCCATATGCCCTGCAGCGCCGTCGATCATATAGCCCACACAGTCGATGAGCCGTACTGACACTTCGATATCGTCATTCAGTCTCACCTTTGCCGCCTCGTTGGGAATGAATTTCGGTTCCGTGGTGGTGATGGTCTTCCCACCGGCACTTTGGGGGAGCTCATCCTGCGCCCGCATTCTGGCATGTTCGTCCTCCATATAGGGCAGCACCATTTCATCCATAAAGCGCTTGATGAATGTGGATTTGCCGGTCCGCACCGGTCCTAACACCCCTATGTAAATCTCCCCTCCCGTTCTTTGTTGTATATCCCGATACAGATCGTATGTATTCACTGCATAGTCCATAAAACTACCTCCTGCCATTGGTGTTATATGTATATGCAGAATACGAGCAATTATGAATTAACTGGAAAGTTACGCGTGCAATGAGCCGCGCATAGGCATAGTGAAGACAGTGATGGGCGCTTGCGCACAAATCGCTGTCTTTACTTATGCCGT
>DJEP01000102.1 GCA_002431915.1 Lachnospiraceae bacterium UBA5895
CCGGAAGGCTAACCACTTGTGGGCGGTTGCTTCTCTTTATGCTTCGATTATAATATCTTTTTTTCTTTCTTTCAAGTCCTATTTAAAAAACATTCCAGCCGCTTACGGTCTCTGTCCCATCGCGCCTTCCAGTGTCAGGGTCTCGCCGCTCATGTACTTGAAATCAGGAGAAGCCAGCTGTACGCAGACGCGACCGATCTCCCTCTCCGCATCGCCGAAATGACCCATGGGAGGCATCTTGACATTTGCCTTGAAAGCATCGGGATATGCCTGCTCGAATTTCTCCAGCTGTGCGGTCCATGCCAGAGGACATACAACATTGACATTGATGCCGTCGGGACCCCACTCGGTAGCTGCGACTCTGGTCAGTCCGCGGATGCCTTCCTTGGCTGCTGCATAGGCACACTGTCCGAAGTTGCCGAAGAGACCTGCACCGGATGCGAAGTTCACGACAGAACCCTTGGTCTCCTTCAGGTAAGGATAGCAGGCTTTCATATAATAGAACGCTGCATACAGACCGGAATATACTGCCAGGTCAAACTGCTCGGTGGTATGATCTGCAAGGGTTACACCGGAAGCGGAAGCCTGGGCATTGTTGATCAGTACATCGATTCTGCCGAAAGTATCTATCGCCTGCTTC
Organism: Lachnospiraceae bacterium UBA5895; assembly: GCA_002431915.1. Taxonomy (GTDB): domain Bacteria; phylum Bacillota; class Clostridia; order Lachnospirales; family Lachnospiraceae; genus Acetatifactor. The sequence goes on from DJEP01000102.1 coordinate 641, forward strand.
ACCACATTCTGTACAATGGCTTCATTGTCTGCACCTGCGCTGACATCTGCCTGTACGGGAAGTACTTTGATACCATACTTTTTCTCCAGTTCTTCTTTTGCGTCGGTCAGTTTCTGTACATTACGTCCGGTCAGCACCAGATTGGCACCTTCCTTTGCATATGCGGTTGCGATACCGTAACCGATGGATCCGCACTCTCCGTTACTTAATACGGCTCTTCCTCCGCCGGTGATGATTGCTGTCTTTCCCGTTAAAAATCCCATAAATAGCCTCCCTTTCCGATCTGACGATCTATCCTCTTAAAATATACCATGCCTTTCCGAAACATATGTCATTGATATTATTTATGATACAGATTCGTGTAAGCACTTACATTTATTATAGTATACTTGTCAGATTTTTCCACAACTTTTTTACATATTCAGTATTTATTCCCGTTACTTGAGAAAAATACTCACCAATATCCCTATAATTCCGCCAATAATGAAGGCAACAGGAATGCCGTACGCATCTTTTTTCGGCATCCGGTCCCACTCGATCCGCGAGGGCGTCATCTTCGTGTGGCACATGTTCTGATAACATAGATATATATGCTTCCAGCGGCACAGATATCCCATCAGATTATAGATGCCGTCCAATAAGATTCCCACTGCCAGGACAAACAGCATCGTAATTCTGCCCCCATGGAAGTCCGCCAGCATCCCCGCTATCAAAATTAATATCGGATAGACATAGCGGTCCAGATATGCCAGGATGCACATCACGGTTGCAGAGCTGCGCTCCGGCTTCTTCTCAACGATCATTTTCCTACCCCCAGTCGCGCTGCCTCCTGCAGGAACCGTCTCTCGATCTCTCCGGGCGTATGCTCCGCCAGATCCGGTACGGAAAAAAGCTGTGGCACCGCTCTGTCCTCTTCTCCGTGAAGCAGCGTCTTCAGCTCCAGCTCCAGGATTTCATCATCGATCTGCTTCCAGCGGCGGTTCTCCTCTTCCGTCAGGTCATCCAGTCCGAAATGTGTGAGGATCGTTTTCATAATTTTGCTTTCGATCTCCAGATAATTGGTCAGATAGATCTTCACCGGACGAATGATATCCGAAATATATCCCTCACTGGCATCATGGAGCAGACAGGCAAGCTGCTGCCTCTCGGACCACCCTCTGGCTTTCGCTTCCGCGGCACAGTTGAGCGAATGCTGCCCCACAGAATAAAAATAAGTCAGCTGTCCTCCGCCCCGGCACAGTAAGCTCAGCGCATGAGCAATATCCTCGATATACACATCCCCCGGTGCCATCTGCATGGGATCGAATTTTCTGCCCGAATAAGTCGTCATGGTATTCATAAGTGTTACTCCTTATTTTTCCGCACGGATCAGATTCTTGTAAAAACGGACTGCTCCGGGCAGACAGTTATACTCAATATTCTCATTCAGTCCATGCATTCCCTTCATCTGTTCCGGTCCGTAGACTACCGGCGCGAAACGGATACAACTCTTACAGATAGGCTGATAGAACTGCGCATCGGTCGCTCCCGTCATAACATAGGGACTGGAAGGCAGTCCCGGGAAAGTATCTGCGATAGTCTGCTCCACCAGATGGAATGCTTCTCCGTGAATATCCACAGGCGGCGTATAATCATTGGCATGCAGCACTTCGGTCTCCAGACCGTATTTATCTGCCACTTTTTTGATGATCTCCAGGCTCTCTTTCTCTCCCTGATGGGGAATGAAACGCATGTTGGCACCCACATAGGCTTCCTGAGGTAACACATTATAGGCATCGGAACCTTTCTGTACCGTGAAAGCGATCGTCGTCTTTAGCATTGCTCCCGCCTGGGCACTGATGGAAGGAAGTACTGCTTTTAACAGCGGTCTGAAGAGCCACAGATTGCCAAACACCAGCTTCATTCCAAATCCGGCATAGGGCGCCAGTCTGGAGAACATCGCCGATACTTCCGGCAGCATCTTTTTCCGGAACGGGGAATGGGTCTCCACCTCATTGACGAAAGCCGCCAGTCTCGCGATCGGGGTTCCCTTCGTCGGTGCACTGGCGTGACCTCCGTTGCTGTGCGCGGTAAATTTCACATCCGCCTTTCCCTTTTCAAATACTCCCACCATGGCAAAATTACCGTGGATTCCGCCGATGGGCTCGGTGATAATTCCGCCGCCTTCATCGCATACGAGAAACAGCTCGATGCCTCTGCGCTGCAGTTCCGCCACGATCTTCGGTGCGCCATCGCCGCCCCACTCTTCCGTGCAGGAGCTTGCCAGATAGACATCGGTGGGCGGAACGAATCCTTCCGCCAGCAGTTCTTCCACTGCCTGGAAAAAGGACATCACGGAACACTTGGTATCGGAAGCACCTCTGCCCCATACCTTACCGTCCGCAATATCGCCGGAAAAAGGAGCATGAATCCACTCCCCTTCCGCGGGCACCACATCCTGATGGCTCATGAGCAGGATGGGCTTCTCAGAGCTTTTGCCCTTCCAGTAAAATAACAGATTCCCGTCGATCTCCGTCTTCTCCAGCTTCTCATGCACCAGGGGAAACAGTTCTTCCAGCACCTTGTGAAATCCTAAGAACTTCTCTACCTCTGCCACGTTGGCATGAGAAGTGGTGTCATACTGAATCATTTTGGAGAGCTTCTGTGCCAGTGCCAGAGAATCCTCCTCCGGTTCGTCTGCCACATAGGTGGAAGTTTTCGACGGCATCAGTAAAGTGCGGATCACCGCAATCAACAGTAACAATATGATCACAGCTAACAATGCAAGAAGTATCAAACCTATGTATTTCATATCTGTCCTCTTTTCTTAATTATTCTTCTGTCGTTTTCTGTGCATTCTTTTTCCGGAACATCACATATGCCACACCGATGGCAATAGCACCGGAAGGAACGATCATGAAACTGGTAGATCCGATCAGAGACGGTACCAGGATGAACAACAGACTCATGAGGATCAGCGGCAGTGAGGCGATCTTCATATTTTTCCGGTAATATTTGTACGCCATGGCACCGAACAGCGCCGGAACCACATTTTCAAAAGCCGGCTGAAGTACTTCACTCTGTAACACGGGCTGCAGAGGCACCATCAATAATACACCCAGTGCCAGTACGAGGATCGTCACCAGGGAAGATGTGGCGATGGAGATGGTGGAGATAATCTCATTTTCCGGGGTTCCGGTCTTCGCGCCCACCATATCTCTGGCATTGACGGCACAGGGAATCTTCATATTGATCAGATTACCGGTGATAAATGCCAGATATCCGCCGCCGGCTCCCAGCATCGGCGTATAGATCAGGAACTCCGCGATACTGCTGACCAGCCATACAATTCCCACAGAGAGGAAGCCCTTGACGACAGCCCCCAGATCCGGATATGCACCTAAAAGCTTACCGATGAGAAACGGTGCCCCCACTAACATCACTAATGTAATGATGCTGACGGTCCGTCCAATGATATGTGTCTTCTTCGTATAGGTCTGCCAGGTGTTCTGCTCCTGCGCAGACGGTTGTGTCTTTACTTCTGTATTCCCTGTGTTTTTATGATTTGTTTCCATATTTTTTCCCTTCTGTATCCGGAATTATCATCCGATACCCGGTGCGAATTTTCACTTTCCGATTCCTGTCATTTTCTACAATAATCCCACCAGCACTGCTGCCGTCATACCGATGATCATACTTCCGGCAATGGAAAAACTGTCCACCCATGCTTTTCCTTTTTTCTCGATCAGGTATACAAAACCTGCCATCACCAGTGCGGATACCGCCATTACCACCAGTGGAATGTAATCTCCGTTAAATGTAAACAGTCCGTTCTCGGATACAAAACCGCCGAGATATCTTCCGATGTAGGTGCTGACCAGCCCGATGAACATGGCGGTCATTGCCATATCCCCGAAGCCAGGTTTATCGGATTTTTTATCCGCCGTCAGCTTCTGGGTATATTTTTTATTCAGGAAAATAGATAATGTCATACCCCAGATAATACAGATACTCATAAGTAAAGCAATGGTGGAAAATGCCTGCGGCGTCATCTCCGCTGCTGACAATGTGGTCATTCCCACCTGCTCCGCTGCCGCCTGCGCCACCTGGGTCTCATAATGCAGGGCACCGATCACGGACAGTCGAAGCCACGGCCAGGGCGTTCCCAGACTTCCCGACAGGGCAATGACTCCTAACAGAATCCCCACACTGGGCAACAGGGAAAAGGTCGCACTGGAGATGATGGTTCTCTTCATTTTCGTGGTATCCATACCGAGTGCCTGCCCGGCGCGGTATGCCCTCACCAGAAAAATCACACAGACCACTGCCACAAAAGCAATGATACCTCCACAGATCAGGTACATCGGTACACTGTTTAACTGACTTAAGATTGACATGTCTCTTCCTCCTTCAGAATCTCTCTGATTTTATCTTCCTGTAAATGCTCTCCGATGACGATCAGCACTTCCTGTCCCACCGCGATGGGTTCTAACGTTCTGCTATCATGGGTTGCGTTTAATTCCATCCATTGTCCGTCCCTATTTTTCACAAAACCTTTAATACGGAATACTTCTCCACAGGTCTTGTCGGCAAACAGTCTGGGAACTGCCCGTTCCAAAGCTTCCGAGGTAATCTTCTCTTCCATGAAAAATAAGGAATCGAAAGCCTGATCGTTTTCCAGATCCATTTTCCGGTAACTTTCCAGCCGGTAGCCGCATTGGAATACTTCCTCTAATTCTTCTTTTGTCAGATCCGTCAGATTTTTCTGTAAGATATCTTTCTCCGGGTCGATTCTCCGGTCGCAGCGGATCTGTTCCAGTGCCCGGTTCAGATGCGCCACCGTGTCCTCACACTGTTCCTTCGTGGCTGCATCCGCATGACTTAAGATGACTTTTCCGGCATTGGCGACCTCCGATGCCAGCAGATAGTCCGCCTGCTGTGAGAGATTTTTCTCCAGTCTCGCATCCAGTATGGCGATGACATTGCCAATCTCATACCACTGGTCTAACGGCTCCTCCCGCAATACATCAAAAAATTCGTCCACATCGTAGATGCCCGACGGTTCCACCAGCACTCTGTCGTAGCCGCACATCCGCATGGAGATCAGCTTCGTACGGAAACGCCTCCTGTGGCTCTCCGCATCGCAGCCTCCGGCGATCATCTCCAGTTCACACTGATCCCCTCTGAGTCCATGTAGCATCAGCATATCCACATTGATGGCGCCAAAATCATTTTCCAGAATCCCGATATGCAGTCCCTGATCCATCAGGTACTCTGCATATTTTTTCAGAAAAGTGGTCTTCCCGGATCCCAGGAATCCCGTGATCAGATCGATCGTTACCATAGGTTATCTCAACTCCTTCTCATAGCACCAGTAGGAATGTCCGAATAATTCACATTCCCCTGCTGTGGTAAAATGCAATTTTTCATAAGAACGCAGGGCTTTTACATTGTCTTTTGCCACTAAAATGTGTACCGCCTTATAGCCCTGCAATTTTAATTCCGCCATAGCTTCCTGCAACAGGATCCTTGCAATGCCGCGGTTCTGATATTCCACTGCCACGCCAAGTCTGGACAGCTCCGCCACCGGAGTCAGCGCCTCTGACCAGCAGGCCAGCGCCTTCACTTCCGGATCATCATCGATGGAGATCACGCCTGTTAACCTGCCTCTCTTCTCCAGCAACGGTTCCGCTGTCTTCTCTTCCGACATTCCCGTTCCCTGACATTCCTGTTCTTTTCTGTCAGCTTCCGATGTTATCTCCCGCAGGACAAACAACGCATCCCTGGACAGGTCGAATTCCACTTCCCGCTCTGTGGGATAATTTTCCGTCCAGACACAATATTCGGTTCCGATCAGGGATCGGTATAATTGTAGGATCTCTTCCGCTTCTTCCCGGTTCGCCCTGCGAAATTCCATGTTGTCATTCATGTTGTTTATCCTCTTTTGTTTTCTACAGTTCTCCACTGCCTCCACACACGGTACATTTTTTGTCCCCATGACATAAAATACAGTCATCGGAAATCACGCCCTTACCATTGCAGATGCTGCAGGACTTACCTCCTGTGCCGCCGCACTGCTGGCACGTATTACCGCCGGAGCCACCGCAATGTCTGCAGGCAGAGCCATCCGTGGCATCCACACCGCTTCCTCCACAGCCAGGACAGGTCTGTCTGCCGCTGCCGCCACAGGTGCCGCAGGTCTCCCACAGGGTTCCGCCACAACGTTTGCAGGGTGCTGTTCCCCCCTGGCATTCCTGACAGATTCCCGTACCGTCGCAGGCGGTACATTTTGTCTTCTGTGAAGCGCTTGTCGCCTCACCATTCCCTGTGTTTCCGTTTCCCGGGGCAGTACTATTCTCTCTGCCCGTCGTCACATCTCCGTCACTGTTCAAAGCGCCATTTTCAACTTCTGCCTCGGTTTCATCGACAATAATTGGGACACCGGCATCCTGCAGCTGTAATGTTGCATCCACGCTTTGTTCTTTTAATTCCGCGATGACCGCCGCTGCAATCCCTCGTTCCACTTTGTCCGCCTGCTCGGGATCCTGACTTTTCTCTACATCTATCGTAATATTTTTGCCATCTGTCAGATAATCTTTTGCCACTGCCTGCTGTATGATCACGGGTATTGCCTCTTCCAAATCTGTCCCCGTGAGATCGGTTTCGGAAAACAAATCTTCCGCATCCTGATTCACACAGTCAACCGCCAGTACCTTGGACTGCTCATCCAGATATAGCCTGAATTCCGGATTGATGGTAATATGCAGACAATATGCGTAATCTGGCGTCTCCGGATCCGGTGTCTGTGTCTGCATGTCTTCTACCGGCGCCTGTTCGGTGACGGCTGCCGTGATTTCTGTCTGTGTCTCCACGCCTGCCGCATCCTGCGCTTTATTACCACAACCGGTCAACAGTATCAGGCTTACTCCTGCCAAAATGGCAGCGATTTTGATGTTTCCTTTTTTCATAATGCTACTCTCCCTTTTCCTCTGTTTACACTTTCAAAGTTTTCAGATATTCTTTCTGCTCCGGTGTGATCCGGTAACTTTCCCGTGCTTTTTGGATCGTCTTGTTATGGGCCCATGGGTCCAGGCGCTTCTTCTCTATATAGCCTACCGTGGGATCCCATTGTTTTGCCAGTGCCGTGGCATAGAACCAGGCAATCATCATATTCACGTAATATTCTTCGGAATGCACCGCTGCCGGGATCTCCAGATATTCCGGTTGAAAAGCCTCATCCAGGAAATGCGTCATCAGCATCTCCATGCCGAAGCGGCAGGTATAGGGGTGATCCGAAGCTGCCCATTCTCTTATTTTGTCTATGAGTTTGTCTTTGTTCTTACGGAACACCTTCGGGGAAAAAATGTCACACACCGCCCAGTTATCCACATAGGGCAGGAAACGTTCCACCTCTTTTACACAGGTGTCGTAATCTTTTATCTCCGCCACCAGTAAGGCATGAAGAATATTCTCATCGTAATAAGTATGGGGCAGTTCCTTCAAAAACGCTGCACTCTCAGGATCCTTGACATATTCTTTTGCAAGTTTCCGTATCGCCGGCGTGCGGACGCCGATAATCGTCTCCGCCGGAATCGTCGGAATCAGCTTGCTCTGAAAATCCCGGTAACCTTTATCTTGCAATTGAAACAATAATTCCTGCGCTTTCATACAATTCTCTCCTGGGGTGCCTGCTTTCTGCTTATTGTAACACAAGCCATGAGTATATGCAAAATAGTCATGCATGTAAATGGAGAGTTAGTGAAAT
>DJEP01000013.1:0-1322 GCA_002431915.1 Lachnospiraceae bacterium UBA5895
TGCTGTTTGTGATATTGTTATGCTTGACGGGAGCGTATGCGCTGGGGCGTAAGTCGCAGGCAGCCGCAGAGAAAGCTGCCGGGGAAAAATGAGCGGAAATTTTCCGAATTGTCCGCGGGAATCATGGAAAATGAAAAATAGAAATAGAAGAGAATGCAGGAAAGCTGCATTGAAGGAGGAGATTATGAAGAAAAAGTTGGCAATGTTGTTGGCAGTTACCATGCTTGCTACGCTGTTTACCGGCTGTGGCGCCGGCGGTAAGGAAGACAAGGGAGAATTGAATCTCTATACCTGGGACGGCATGTTCCCCCAGGAGATTCTGGATGGTTTTGAAAAAGAGACCGGTATCCGTATCAATTATTCTAATTTTGACTATGATGAGGATATGCTGGCGAAGCTGGAGGAGACCAAGGGCGGCGACTATGATCTGGTCATCGCGGATGATTACATCATCGAACTGGCAATTCAGGAAGGTCTGGCACAGAAGCTGGATACTTCTAAGATCAGCACTTACGATAATCTGAATCCTGTATTTATGTCCCAGTTCTACGATCCGCAGAACGAATATACGGTACCTTACGGTGCCGGCATTCCGCTGATCGTGTACGATCCGGGACTGACGGATGTGAAGATTACGGGATATGAAGATCTGTGGAATCCGGAGTTAAAAGACAATGTGGCATTGACAGCGAACTACCGTGTTATCGACGGTATTACTTTGAAAACTATGGGTGAGTCCTTCAATACCGAGGATCTGGATGCGATCCGTGCGGCAGGGGAGAAGCTTCTGAACCTGGCACCCAACATCCGCGTGATCAACGACAATAACACCCAGGACTATCTGATCAGCGGAGAGGTGGCAGCAGCATTCCTGTATACTTCCCAGGTATCTGCGGCACTGCAGGCCAGACCGGATCTGGAAGTAGTATATCCGAAGGAAGGTCTCGGATTCGGTATCATGGCAGGATTTGTACCCTCCAAGGCACCCAATGCGGATGCAGCTTATGCGTTCCTGGATTATATCAATGAGCCGGAAAATGCTGCAAAATGTTATGAGTACATCGGTTACTACTGCACCAACAAGGCAGCGGAGGATTATATCTCCGAGGATATGAAGCGGCTGGTCGTACTGCCGGAGGATGCGGCAGAGGGCGAGATCGTGCAGAACATCTCCCAGGAGGCAGAGGATCTGCATGCGGAGATCTGGAATCAGTTCAAGAATGCATGTGATTAAAATGAAAAAAACGCTTGACAGATTTCTTTCGTGCGAATATTATAAAAAATAAGTTAAAAAACTAATTTGTAAATGCTATGAAAGAGAC
>DJEP01000013.1:1511-6873 GCA_002431915.1 Lachnospiraceae bacterium UBA5895
GCCTGTCAATTCGGGTGGTACCACGGATTAGATGATTCGTCCCGGGATATGTTTTACATGTCCCGGGGCTTTTTGTATTCAAAAATAAGCTGTACAGGGAGCGCACATTCGGGACACTATATAACAGGAGGTGCGATATGTACAGAGATTTAACAATGAAAGATGTAAGCGAACAGCAGATCGGACAGACTTTGCAGGTGGCAGGCTGGGTGGAGAACATCCGTGACCACGGCGGTGTATCCTTTATTGATCTGCGGGATATGTACGGAGTATTACAGGTGGTGATTCGTAAGCCGGAGCTTTTAAAAGGCATCACCAAGGAAATGTGCCTGTCCATTACCGGTCTCATGGAGCACAGAGACGAAGAAACCTTCAACCCGAAGATTCCTTCCGGCACCATCGAACTGGAAGCACAGAAGATCGATGTGTTGGGAAGAGTATATAAACAGCTTCCTTTCGAGATCCAGACATCCAAAGAGATCCGGGAAGATGTGAGACTGAAATATCGTTATCTTGACCTTAGGAACGCCAAAGTAAAAGACAACATTGTTTTCCGTTCCAAAGTCATCAGTTATCTGCGTCAGAAGATGACGGACATGGGATTTTTGGAGATCCAGACTCCGATCCTGTGTGCTTCTTCCCCCGAGGGCGCCAGAGACTATATCGTTCCCAGTAGAAAATTTAAAGGAAAATTCTATGCGCTGCCCCAGGCGCCGCAGCAGTATAAGCAGCTGTTGATGGCTTCCGGATTTGACAAGTATTTCCAGATTGCTCCCTGCTTCCGTGATGAGGATGCCAGAGCCGACAGATCTCCCGGAGAGTTCTATCAGCTGGATTTCGAGATGAGCTTCGTGACCCAGGAGGATGTCTTCAAGGTAGGCGAGGAAGTATTGCATGATACCTTTGAAAAATTCGCTCCCGAAGGCAGCAAGATCACCCAGACACCCTTCCCCATCATCAGCTACAGGCAGGCGATGCTGGAGTTCGGCTGCGACAAGCCGGATCTGCGCAATCCCTTACGGATCATGGATGTGACGGAGTTCTTCCAGAGATGTACGTTCAAGCCTTTTATCGGCAGAACGGTTCGTGCCATCAAAGTACATGCGGAGATGTCCAAAGGCTTCCATGAAAAACTGTTAAGCTTCGCAACTTCCTTGGGAATGGGCGGACTTGGTTATCTGGAAGTGGCAGAGGATATGAGCTACAAGGGACCTATCGACAAGTTCATCCCAGAAGAGATGAAGGGAGAGCTGGCAAGTCTGGCAGAACTGTCTGCCGGAGATACCATTTTCTTCATTGCGGACAAAGAGGATAAGGCAAACTATTATGCCGGTCATATCCGTACCGAGCTGGGCGAGAAGTTGGACCTGATCGAAAAAGATGCTTATCGCTTCTGCTATGTGAACGACTTCCCGATGTTTGAACTGGATCCCGAGACGAAGCAGATCGGCTTCACCCACAACCCGTTCTCCATGCCCCAGGGCGGTCTGGAAGCATTAAACACCATGGATCCGTTAGAGGTTCTGGCATACCAGTACGATATCGTGTGCAACGGCGTGGAGCTGTCCTCCGGTGCGGTGCGTAACCACGACATCGAGATCATGAAAAAAGCCTTCGCCATCGCAGGTTATGATGAAGAGACACTGAAGACCAAGTTCGGAGCTCTCTATCAGGCATTCCAGTTCGGAGCACCCCCTCATGCAGGAATGGCTCCCGGCGTGGATCGTATGATCATGCTGCTTCGCAACGAGGAGAACATCCGTGAGGTCATTGCCTTCCCCATGAACGGCAATGCGCAGGATCTGATGTGCGGAGCTCCCGGCGAGGTGACGGAACAGCAGCTGCGTGAAGTGCACATCAAAGTAAGAGAGTAGTAGGAAGGAACTTCTGCTCACGCAGAGGAGCTTACACAAAGAAGTTCTAAAGTTAGATACGCGAATTTGTGCCTGCACAGGGTACTTTGGTACTTCGTATGAAAGTACCTGAAAGGTTGCAGGTTATGGAAAGGCATGAGGATCAGTATGGCAAATATAATTAGCGACGAGACCATAGACTACGTAGGCATTCTGGCGAAGCTGGAGCTCTCCGAGGAGGAGAAGGAAGCAGCGAAAAAAGATATGGGCAGGATGCTTGATTATATCGACAAATTGAGTGAACTGGATACCACCGGGGTGGAACCCATGTCCCATGTGTTCCCGGTACAGAATGTCTTCCGTGAGGATGTGGTGACCAATGGGGACGAGAGCGAACAGACCCTGGCAAATGCACCCGGCGAGAAAGACAACATGTTTGTTGTACCAAAGACATTTGATTAAATCAAATGTTTTCGGACTTTTGACTAGGGTGTTGAAAAGGAGAATGGATATGGATATTTTATCCCTGACAGCAGTAGAGCTGGCAAAGGCGATCCGGGAAGGTAAGACCACGGCGGTGGAAGCGACGCAGGCTGTCCTGGACAAAATCGCAGCCGGTGAAGATACCTACCACTGTTATGTGACTGTGGAACGGGAAAAAGCATTAAAGCAGGCAGAAGAAGTACAGAAGAAAATAGAGGCAGGCGAACTGACCGGACCCTTAGCCGGAGTTCCCTTTGCCATCAAAGATAACATGTGCACAGAAGGCACCCTGACCACCTGCTCTTCCAAGATCTTAGAGAATTTTGTGCCGACCTTCAGTGCGGAGGCAGTGTTAAACCTGGAAAAGGCAGGGGCAGTGATCCTGGGCAAGACGAATATGGATGAGTTCGCCATGGGCAGCACCACGGAGACCTCTTACTATGGTGTGACCAGGAATCCGAGGAATCCGGAGCATGTTCCCGGAGGTTCTTCCGGCGGCTCTGCAGCGGCAGTGGCGGCGGAGGAATGTTTCGCGGCACTGGGTTCCGATACCGGCGGTTCCATCAGACAGCCCGCATCCTATTGCGGTGTGGTCGGCATGAAGCCTACTTACGGAACGGTATCCCGTTACGGACTGATCGCCTATGGTTCCTCCCTGGATCAGATCGGACCACTGACCAAGGACGTGACAGACTGTGCCACCGTATTGGAGACAATCACCTCTCATGATCCCAAAGATTCCACTTCCATGGAGCGGGAGGATACGGATTTTACCTCCGCACTGGTAGCGGATGTAAAGGGAATGAAGATCGGTATTCCCAGAGATTATTTCGGCGAAGGACTGGATCCCGAGGTCAGAGATGCGGTACTGGCAGCAGCGGAAGTATTGAAAGCACAGGGCGCAGAGGTGGAGGAATTTGACTTAAGCCTGGTGGACTATGCGATTCCCACTTACTATACCATCGCAGCCGCAGAGGCAAGCTCCAACCTGGAACGTTTTGATGGCGTAAAATACGGTTACCGCGCACAGGATGCAGAGGATCTGCACACTATGTACAAGAGAAGCCGTTCCCAGGGCTTCGGACCCGAGGTGAAGCGCCGTATTATGTTGGGCTCTTTCGTGTTAAGTTCCGGCTATTATGATGCTTATTATCTGAAGGCATTGCGTGTGAAAGCACTGATTAAAAAAGCTTTTGACGAAGCTTTTGCAAAATATGATGTGATCTTAGGACCGGTGGCACCCACCACGGCACCGAAGCTGGGCAGCAGCCTGGCGGATCCCATCAAGATGTACCTGGGAGATATCTACACCATCTCCATCAACCTGGCGGGACTGCCCGGTATCAGCGTTCCCTGCGGCACGGATTCCAATGGACTTCCCATCGGCATGCAGCTGATCGGTGACTGCTTCCGGGAGAAAAAGCTGATCCGCGCGGCATATACCTATGAGCAGAGTGTGAAGTAGAGCAACGGAAAATATACACAATTTGTATCTGTATATGAGGATAATACCGGATAGTCAGGTATATATAGAAGCAATGCAGATACGGAAAGGTATTTATTATGGCAAAACAATATGAAACCGTCATCGGTCTGGAAGTTCATGTAGAGCTTGCCACGAAGACAAAAATATTCTGCGGCTGTTCCACAGCGTTTGGCGGCAGACCCAACACCCACACCTGTCCGGTATGTACAGGTATGCCGGGATCGCTTCCCGTGCTGAATAAACAGGTGGTGGAATATGCGGTGGCAGTAGGCTTGGCAACCAATTGCACCATTACTCAGTACTGCAAGTTTGACCGGAAGAATTATTTCTATCCCGATAATCCGCAGAACTATCAGATCTCCCAGCTGTATCTGCCCATCTGCCGCAACGGTTCCGTAGAAATCGAAGTGGTGGGGGAGGACGGCAGCACCTATACGAAGCCGGTGCGCATTCATGAGATCCACATGGAGGAGGATGCCGGTAAACTGGTGCATGACGACTGGGAGGACTGTACGCTGGTGGACTACAACCGTTCCGGCGTGCCTCTGATCGAGATCGTATCGGAGCCGGATATGCGCAGTGCGGAGGAAGTCATTGCCTATCTGGAAAAATTACGTCTGCTGATCCAGTATCTGGGAGCATCTGATTGTAAGCTTCAGGAGGGTTCCATGCGTGCGGATGTGAACCTGTCTGTGAGAGAAGTGGGAGCGGAAAAATTCGGAACCCGTACCGAGATGAAGAATCTGAACTCCTTCAAGGCGATCGCCAGAGCCATTCAGGGCGAAAGAGAACGGCAGATCGATCTGCTGGAGGCAGGAAAAGAGGTCATCCAGGAGACCAGACGCTGGGATGACAACAAGGAATATTCCTACGCCATGCGTTCCAAGGAGGATGCTCAGGATTACCGGTATTTCCCGGATCCCGACCTGGTGCCGGTCTATATCAGCGATGAGTGGCTGGAGAGCATCCGCAGCAAACAGCCGGAATTCCGCACCGAGAAGATGAAGCGTTACAAGGAAGAGTATGATATTCCGGAATATGATATCGATATCATCACCGGATCCAAGCATATGGCAGATATCTTTGAAGCCTGTGTGGCACTGGGAAGCCAGCCGAAGAAAGTGTCTAACTGGCTGATGGTAGAGACTATGCGTCTGCTGAAAGAAAAAGAGATGGAGCCGGAAGATATCCGCTTCTCACCGGAGCACCTGAGCAGGCTGATCGCTCTGGTGGACGGTAAAGTGATCAACTCCTCCGTGGCAAAGGATGTATTCCAGGTAATGTTTGAGGAAGATGTGGATCCCAAACAGTATGTGGAAGAGAAGGGATTGAAGACCGTCAATGACGAAGGTGCTTTGCGGAAAGTAGTGGAGGAAGTCATCGCCGCGAACCCTCAGTCTGTGGAAGATTACCATAATGGCAAGGAGAAAGCTATTGGGTTCCTCGTAGGACAGACCATGAAAGCAATGAAAGGCAAGGCAGATCCCGCCAGCGTCAACCAGATGCTGAAGGAACTGTTGTAAATGGAGAGTTACGCGTG
>DJEP01000039.1 GCA_002431915.1 Lachnospiraceae bacterium UBA5895
ACGATAGCCGCCATCTTTTCCATATCCTCCGTGGTCTCTTCTTCGATGATATCCACGATATCGTCCACGGTGATAATACCTACCAGCCGGTTCTCATTGTCCACTACCGGCATGGCTGTAAAGTCGTATTTTTTGAACTGCCTGGCAACTTCCTCCTGATCCATCAGGGTGTTGATGGAGATGACATTCTCATGCATGATGTCGCCGATGACCTCATCCCCGTCCATGAGCAGCAGATAACGCAGTGCCACGGTTCCCACCAGTCTCCGCTGGGCATCCAAGACATAACAGATATTGATGGTCTCACTGTCCAGACCCACCTTACGGATCCGCTCGATCGCCTGATTCACCGTCAGGTTCTCCTTCAGGTCTACATACTCGACCGTCATGATACTTCCGGCGGAATCTTCCGGGTAACGCAGTAAGTGATTAATATCTCTGCGCACCTCGGGACTTGCATTGGTCAACAGCTTCTTGACAATGTTGGCAGGCATCTCCTCCAACAGGTCGGCTGCATCGTCCGCCATCAAATTGTTGATGATGTTCGTTGCTTCCTTATCCGACAGGGAAGTGATGATCTTCTGCTGATTGTCCATATCTAAATAGGAAAAAACGTCTGCCGCCAGGTCCTTGGGAAGGATACGGAATACTTTTAGCATTTCCTCTTCTTCCAGTTCTTCCAAAAGTCCCGCAATATCGGCATCGTTGAGTTCAGCCAGGTACTGGCGCAGCTTGGTGTACTGCTTGGTCTTAAGAAGTTCTAAGACCTCTTCCAGTTCTTTGATCTGTTCCATGATGATCCTCCTTATGATGTTTTCTATGGGTGTAACTTACATGGCAACTTCGCCCCGGAAGTGGGTTATCAGAACTCTTCTGTGTACACTTCATAAAAACCACCACCTTTCTGTAGGAATCATAAAACCGCTATTTTTATTTTATTTCATTGACTATTCTTTGTCAACGAAATAAGTCTCTTTCAATTTCTCAATTTTTGCCTTTCCGGAAGTGGTTTCTGTCAGGTTTTTCCTGAGATTTTCCTCTTTTTCCACCGGAATGAGTAAAATAAATTTTACGTTTTCGGCATAGATGCTGTCCGCGGGAACGATGCCCTGCTGTCCGAAATAGTATTGCAGTTTTCCCACATCATTATAATCCGTCGTCACTTCCAGTTCGCAGCCCTTACGCATGATTCCTGTCTCGCAGTGGGCAAGACCTTCTTTTACCGCCTGAGTATAAGCCCGCACCAGACCGCCGGTGCCAAGCAGGGTACCGCCGAAGTATCTCGTCACCACCACTGCAATGTTACGGATTCCGGAGCCGGTCAGTACTTCCAGCATGGGATGTCCTGCTGTTCCGGAGGGTTCCCCGTCGTCACTGCACCGGGTCAGCTCGCCTCTGCTTCCTATTACAAATGCAGAACAGTTATGTCTGGCATCCCAGTATTTTTTCTTCATTTCTTCTATAAAAGATACCGCTTCTTCCTCGGTCTCGCACTTACGGATCGTTGCGATGAAGCGGGATTTTTTCTCTACGATCTCCCCCTCGCCGCCGGATAATAACACTTTGTAGCTGTCTGTTGCTGCCGTATCGCCCATGTTTAACCTCACTTATTTTTGTTTTCCTTCGGATTCTTTTCCAGTGTAGCATAACTTCCGCAAAATGTGAAACAATTCTAAAGACTGGAAAGAAAGCCTTTATTTACATAGCATTATTTGGTATAATATCTTCGTCTGTATTTCAGACAGAAAGGACTTGTTTTATGAATTATGGTAAAAAAGGTGTCCGAGCGAAGCAAAAGGCACTCAACTCTAAATCACAAAAATGGGGAAGAAAATTGGCATTGACCTGCATAAAGATCATGCTGATAGCTGTCGTAGGTGTCGGTATCTGCGGTGTTGCTGCCGGTATCGGTGCTTTCCGTGGTATCCTCTCTTCCACACCTACGATCCGTCTGTCCGATGTCGTGGCGGTAGGAGAAGCTACCATTGTCTATGACAGAGAAGGCAATGAGATCGACCAGTATGTCAGCACCAACTCCAACCGTCTCTCCGTGGGCATGGACGAGATCCCCGACTACATGGGCAAAGCTTTCGTTGCCATCGAGGATGAACGTTTCTACCAGCACAACGGTATCGACTTCAAGAGTATGCTGCGTGCCGGTTACCAGTTCTTAAAGACCGGCGGTGAGGAGGCACAGGGTGCCAGTACGATCACCCAGCAGCTGTTGAAGAACACCGTCTTCACCGACTGGACGTCCGAAGGCGACAATATGATCAAAAAGATCAAGCGTAAGATCCAGGAGCAGTATCTGGCACTGGAGATCACAAAGTACTATTCCAAGGACGAGATCCTGCTGCGCTACATGAACGCTATCAACCTGGGTCAGAATACCCTCGGCGTGGAATCCGCTTCCCTGCGTTACTTCGGTAAGCACTGCAGCGAGCTGACCATCTCCGAATGCGCGGTCATCGCCAGCATCACGCAGAATCCTTCCAAGTACAACCCCATCCGTCATCCGGAGGAGAATGTGAAGCGTCGTGCCACCTGTCTGAAGAAGATGCTGGAACTCAATTTCATCACACAGGCTCAGTACGACGAGGCCATAGCGGATACCGATGCAGTATACGAGCGGATCGGTCTGTATGACATCGATTATCAGGAAGCTAATGCCACCACCGGCTCCTACTTCTCCGATGCGGTATATGAGCAGGTAAAACAGGATCTGATCCTCGCAGGATACAACGAGACCATGGCAGAGACACTGCTTACCTCCGGCGGCTTACGTGTGGAATCCACTCTGGATCCCAAGATCCAGAATATCCTGAACGAGGAATATGCGGATGCCTCCAACTATCCGGAGAATGTGAAGTGGTATCTGAATTATGCCCTGACGATCATCTCTCCCGATGGCACAAAGAACAACTTCAGTAAGGAAAATATGATGACCTGGTTCAAACAGAATCAGAATTCAAAATTCAACCTGATCTTCTCTTCCCAGGACGATGCCTATGCAGCCGTGGACACTTACCGTTCCGCAATGCTGGTCCAGTTGGGTGTGGAAGACAATGCGGACAATTATGAAGAGACCATTTCCATGACTCCTCAGCCCCAGTCCGCTATGGTCATTGAGGAACAGAGCACCGGTCATATCGTAGCTATGATCGGCGGACGTGGTGCCAAGGAAGGTCGAAGAACCTTAAACCGTGCCACCAATGCCAAGCGTCTGCCGGGATCTACCTTTAAGGTACTGGCTTCCTACGCTCCCGCTTTGGACAGCGCAGGCAAGACTCTTGCCACCGTATATAACGATGCACCGTTCAACTACGCAGACGGTACTCCCGTACGTAACTGGTACAAGACCGGGTATCGTGGTATTCAGAATATCCGAAGCGCAATCCGTGATTCCCTGAATATCATCGCGGTTAAAAATATTACCGTGATTACTCCGAGACTTGGTTATGATTATCTGCTGAACTTCGGATTCACCACTCTGACCGACGGTGTACAGGTCGGCAACGAGATCAAGTCCGATGTAAACCAGTCCCTGGCTTTGGGCGGTCTGACTTATGGTGTTACTCCTTATGAACTGACTGCCGCTTACGCTGCCATTGCCAACGGCGGTACGTATGTCACGCCGAAATTATACACCAGGGTAACCGATTCCGACGGTAATGTAATTCTGGACAACACGAATCCTCCCACCAGGCAGGTCATCAAGGAAACCACTGCATTCCTGCTGACCAGTGCCATGCAGGATGTAGTCACTTCCGGTACCGGTACAAGGGTTAACTTTGGTGGTATGGCAATTGCCGGTAAGACCGGTACTACTACCGGACCTACGGATGCATGGTTCGCCGGATATACTCCGTATTACACCGCTGCCACCTGGACCGGTTATGATAACAACGTAGATCTGAACAGTGCAGAGGACGGTGTCTCCAAGACTTTATGGCGTAAAGTCATGCAACGTGTTCACGAGAATCTGCCCAACACGCAGTTCCCGGTTCCTTCCGGAATCGTACAGGTGCAGGTATGTTCCCAGTCCGGTAAGCTTCCGATCCCCGGTCTCTGTGACGGATGTGTTTATACAGAATACTTTGCAGAGGGTACCGAGCCTACCGAGAGCTGTGATGTGCACTACGAGGGCGAGATCTGTGCTTACGATGGATTGCCTGCAAGCCCTGATTGTCCGTTCAAGTACACCGGTGTTGCTACGATGCCTTTGGTAGAGGATCCCGCATTGCAGCAGGGCTCCACTGTCATCATCAACAATCCGGACGGCACACAGACGGTCAGCACGCCGAACACCAGAAGCCAGTGCCAGCATGACGCTACCTTCTTTGCGAACCCGGATTATGAATCCGTAATCAACCAGCAACAGGCGGAGATCAATGCGCGGAATGCTGCCGCACAACCGCAGACGGAAGAATAAACTAGATATATTGCTCCAAAACAATACCCGCCCCTGTATCGCTGCTCTGCGCAGCTACAGGAGCGGGTTATTTTTTTGCATAAAAACGCCACCGGATCAAACGTTCCCATTCGATCCGGCGGTCATTATAAACTTTGCCTTTGAAGCTGTTTCCTATACAATACCCTGGGCGGTCATAGCATCAGCAACCTTCAGGAAGCCAGCGATGTTAGCGCCTGCTACGTAGTTGCCTTCCATGCCGTACTTCTTGGCTGCATCGTCCAGGTTGTGGAAGATGTTCACCATGATGTTCTTCAGCTTGGCATCTACTTCTTCAAAGGTCCAGGAAAGTCTCTCACTGTTCTGGCTCATCTCCAGAGCGGAGGTAGCAACACCACCTGCGTTGGATGCTTTGCCGGGGCAGAACAGAACGCCGTTCTTCTGGAAGTACTCGGTAGCTTCCATGGTGGTAGGCATGTTAGCACCCTCTGCTACTGCGAATACGCCGTTGGCTACCAGCTGCTTAGCATCCTCCAGATCCAGTTCGTTCTGGGTTGCGCAAGGAAGAGCTACATCACACTTCACAGTCCATACACCGTGCTCGCCGTTCTTCTTCTCATGATACTGTGCGCTGGGTCTTGCAGCAGCATACTCTGTCAGTCTTGCACGCTTAACTTCCTTAACTTCCTGTAACAGTGCTACATCGATTCCTTCGGGATCATAGATCCAGCCGGTAGAATCGGAACAGGTAACTACCTTTGCACCTAACTGCTGTGCTTTCTGGATAGCGTAGATTGCTACATTACCGGCACCGGATACAGCTACAGTCTTGCCTGCGATATCCTTGCCGTTGCACTTTAACATTTCCTCGGTCAGATACAGCAGACCATAACCGGTTGCTTCGGTTCTAGCCAGGGATCCGCCGTAGCTTAAGCCCTTACCGGTCAGAACGCCTTCATACAGTCCGGTCAGTCTCTTGTACTGTCCGTACATATAACCGATCTCTCTTGCGCCGGTACCGATATCACCTGCGGGAACATCGGTATCTGCTCCGATATATTTGTAAAGTTCTGTGATGAAGCTCTGGCAGAAAGCCATGATCTCTCTGTCGGACTTGCCCTTAGGATCGAAATCGGATCCGCCCTTACCACCGCCGATAGGCAGTCCGGTCAGGGAGTTCTTGAAGATCTGCTCGAAGCCAAGGAACTTGATGATGCCTAAGTTTACGGAAGGATGTAAACGTAAACCTCCCTTGTAAGGTCCGATTGCGGAATTGAACTGTACACGGAAGCCGTTGTTTACCTGAACCTGACCCTTGTCATCTACCCAGGGTACGCGGAACAGGATCTGTCTCTCGGGAGTTACCAGTCTCTCCAGCAGAGCGTCCTTACGATATTTTTTCTCATTTGCCTCGATCACCACGCGAAGAGATTCCAGAACCTCTTTGACTGCCTGGTGGAACTCGGGCTGTGCAGGATTCTTTGCTACTACCATATCAAATACTTCATCAACATATGACATCTGAATGTCCTCCTTCAATTGGTATACAGATTCATGACAACCTGGTTGCCATATGCTTTATTATAAAACGACTTTTTTAATTGTACAATAAACTTTATCCCACTAAATCATAAAAGTTTTGACCGTTTTTCTGTATAATTTGCACAATAAATTATACAAGTATACAATTTGTGCGTTATAGTGTTCGTCATTTTACCAAAAGTGTACTATAGGTACTCTTTCAGGTTGCGGATGTTACTGTTCTCCATGGCGATCAATTCTTTTGCCAGTGCTCTGCTGGAAGTACCCGCCATCTCTTCATTATGCGCCAGCACTTTCTCCATCTCCAGCACACCGTTATTGCTTCCCTTGATGATCATTTCCGCTATATGTCCCGTGCTTGTATTCAAGAGTGTATTGTATCCGATGCCCATCTTAAGCATCATATTCTCCATAGCATTCGAGCGATAAATCTGCGCCTTGCCTTCTACCAATTTCTGCACCGCTCTGTCATGCAGTCTGGAATACTGCAGTTCCTGGTCTGCCACCGTCGCAGCCAGACATTCGTCGTAGATTTTATCCGTGACGGCATCCAGTGCTTTCATTGCCATTTCTGTATTCCGTTGAATTTCCCGATAGATCGTAATGTCCTGTTTTTTCATAAGAAAAGCTCCTTACCGTTTTTTTGGTAAGAAGCTTTCCCTGAAATACATTAATTTATTCGTTTTTCTTAAGTTCATAAGTCGCCGTATGCAAGTGCAAGCATCCGCGAGCTTATGAACTTAGAAAATCTATTGTACATACTCTGATTTAACGTACCCAATCTGCCCGTTGTACTTGATCTTGCTCCAGTCGCCCTCGGTACCGATCTGATCCGCACTGTCACCGCCGGAGAGCACACCCAGTCTGTCAGCAGACTCGCTGGCTGACGCACGTACATTAATATTGGTGGTTGCCGTAACGGTTCCGATGGTCTCGGCACCGGCTGCACTTTCTACGGCCTGCAGGAATTCACTCTTGATATAGCCTTCCTTGCCTTCATAATCCACCTTGGTCCAGCCGTTGGGACGTTGTTCCAGTAACTGAAGCTTGGTACCGCCGGATACCTTCCCCAGCTTATCCGCCTGCTCGCTGTCAGAGCTTCTGACGTTTACTGTGGTAGTCGTGGTCACATACTGCGGTCCCTGCTCCTCTGCAGGCTGATCGCCACCCTCTGTGGATGCCTCCTGACCGTCACCTGTGGTTCCTTCTGTGTTTCCATCCTCAGTATTCTGTGTATCACCTGCTACCTGATTTGCCAGCTTCTCGCCCACGGCAATGCTTACCTGGGAATCCAGCTCACTGATATACTGAAGAACTTCCGGATGATCTACCATCAGTTCGTTGTACTCTACCGTGATCTTGTTGTTGAACTCCACAACATCATCCTGTGTGCTGACTGTTTTTATATAATCGTTTACTTCTTCGCTGTTCTCACCGCGCTTGATATACAGCTCTTCCTGATCGTTCGTGCAGATATAGAGTGCCTGATATCCGGGAACTTCTTCGTCATGTCCCACGAATTTGATCTTATAATATACATAAGCAATGACAGATCCATCCTCCGGTCCTGTCTTAGTGTATATCTCCAGTGTCGGATAATAATCAATATACTGTGCCAGTTCCACATAACGGTACATGTCTTTATCGGATATCTCATCACATACCGTGCGGAGCGTGCTCTCATCTCCCGTTGCCATTGCATTATAATAAGTGGCAATCAGGGAATAGATATCACCTTCCTCATTCGCTACCAAAGGAACTTCCTGTGTAGCGGTCTCTGCCTCCGCCTCACTGGCTGCCGAAGCACTCTCAACTTCCGCCTGCTGTTGCGCTTCTTTATGACTGTTGTTCATGCTTAAAGATACAGATACGGTAACGGCTACTGCCACTACCACCACTGCCGGAAGCACGATCTTATTATGTTTTATGATATAATTACCGATGGAATGTATTTTCTCTTTCCACATATAATTTCCTTTCCGAATCTCAATTGATTCATCTCTCAATCCCAAAAATATCTCCTGAATCGCAAAAAGCCGCAAGCGGCTTCTCTCATCTCTCTCCCTATAATCAAGGTGATGTAAATGCATCCGACAGGAATCGAACCTGCATTAAAGGCGTCGGAGGCCTCCGTTCTATCCATTAGACTACGGATGCAAATATTACAAATTTGTTACATCACCTCGATTATAATATCATAAAACACTACATA
>DJEP01000122.1 GCA_002431915.1 Lachnospiraceae bacterium UBA5895
AGCATTCCTTCACTAACTCTCCATTTAATGAACCAACTACTAACAATCAACATATTCCTGTATCTGTGCATAACTCTCCGGCTCCAGGTCATATCCCAGATAGGCAATTCCCTGATAGACGGTCTTGGGAACTTCTTCCGCTGCGCTCAGTTTCTTACGGATGGATTCGATCAGCCTCCGCTTTGCCGCAAAGACCTCCTCATCTGCTGCGTAAAATTGCGCCATATCGTAATCTGAAGTATTACCGCAGGGATTCAGGCAGGTGGCGCAGTCCGGTGCAATGGTGAATTTCTCCGCATGGATCTTCTCCACCATCTCTTCCTCGCTGCCCGCATCTGTCAGGCGCAGGAAAGCCTCCCGGATCACGCTGTCGGTCTGTTTAGTTTTCCCGTTATTGGACACGGCACCCACCAGCCCAATCAGAGCACTAATGATTCTGTCTCCCTGCATTTGCATTTCCATATCACGCTCCGTTTTTCTAGTCCAGAATCTCTCCGTCAATGGAGATGGTCACGACCTGCCAGGGCAGGAATTTTCCGCTGTCCTGTATGGCTTTCTTCGCCGCCATTTCCAGTCCACCACAGCAGGGCACTTCCATGCGCACGATGGTCACGGACTGAATGTCATTGTTCCGCAGAATCTCCGTCAGCTTCTCGCTGTAATTCACCGCATCCAGCTTCGGACAACCGATCAGCGTCATTTTGCCGCGAATAAATTCTTTGTGGAAATTCGCATAAGCATAAGCCGTACAGTCTGCCGCGATGAGCAGCTTTGCTCTGTCAAAGTAGGGAGCCTGTAAAGGTGCCAGTTTGATCTGTACCGGCCAGTTGCACAGCTGAGATTTGATTGCGCCATTGACGTTACTGTTTTCTGTCACTGTCTCTTCATCTTCCTTCCGGTTCATCTGACGCATACGGCTTCCCGGACATCCTCCATGCGGAATCTGCATACCCTCCCGATGCATTTTTTCCTGCTGTTTTAACTGCTGTGCCTGTTTCACTGCTGTCTCATCATAGGTCGGTGCTTCCCTTTCCTCGAAGGTGATGGCTCCCGTAGGGCACCCGGGCAGACAGTCGCCAAACCCATCGCAGAAATGCTCTCTGACCAGCTTTGCCTTGCCGTCTATGATATCTATGGCGCCCTCATGACATGCGGTGGCACAAATGCCGCAGCCATTGCATTTTTCTTCATCAATATGAATGATTTTTCGGATCATATTTTCCTCCTCGATTTCTCTATGCTCTTCGTTTTTCTCTGAATCATCAGTTACTTTTCTAAACATCTGACCTGAATTATTCGTTATATGTTTCATCACGAAATCATTATAGCAAAATCAAGGATTTCATTATGTTGTTTTTCCAACAATACTACTATTTTCTTCGCATACAAAAATCACATTTTTCTCCACCGGTGGCAAGCGTCTGCGTTCTCTCGAAGGTAAAGTCCCTCAGATTTCCATAGGAATATTCATCGCTCTTGCAGAATCCCGGTCCCAGTTCCGGGCATCCCAGCTCTTGCATATATTTGCAATACGGGCATTCCAAAATATCAAAATGAACCTCCCACTTTGTCGTCAGCCCAAACCGGTTCCGGAAGCCACCTTTGGGACCGAACATGGACTTTGCCATGTTCCGCATAATGGGCAGAAACAGAGCTTTCATCCCCGGGAAACGCATGATGCGGTTTAGCGCAGCCGCCGCATTCAACCCGAACTCTTCCAACGCTTCATCCAGCCATTCCAAAACGGATTCCGGATAATATTTTCGCACTGTGGTATAGATTGCCGCTCTTTCACAGCACTGCTTCCAGTGCATCTTCGCCGTGTTGTTCAGGTCCGCATAATCACTGTTTACCAACCGCTCATAAGCTGCATTGGACGCAGCGCATATCTTCTCCGCCAGATCCGTTCCGCCTGCCTCTTTGATATGATCAAACAGCGGCTTGTAAGAACCATCGGTTGTAAAAACTGCTTTTGCCATCTTTTCCCTCCCATAAAATACAGATTGCTATCTTAAATCTGTTCCAGATTCTCATACTCCTTCAGCACAGGACTTTCATCCCCTACATACCAGTAATCGCAGTACTCTCCGCCCAGTGCTTCCGTCTGGGTACGAATCAGGCGGGCATGCATGACCTCCGCCAGGTAGTGATCCGTCCGACACAGGTAGGGAAGCAGTTCGTCATATCCGTGTTCCTTCGCATGCTTTGCAATAGGGCATCCGACGAGGTGAAAACAGAATCCTTCCGTCCGTTGAGCCGGGTTGATCTCCACCTTCCAGCTGTCCATCCATTCGCCATTATCCTGATGCTCTTTCTGCATCTTAATAAAATTCTTATAAGTCTTTTCGAACAATTTATAGATCCACTTACTCTTGTTGCCATTGACGAATTTTCCTAAAAATTTCATCCGATCCACTGCCCTGCGTTTGATGGTAAGCAGCGCTTCGCCGTCCAGCATATGATTGCTCGCCTCATAAAAAGAGACAATGGTGAACCAGTCCAGCATATTGGTCGCCATCATGTTCTCCCCCAGATCCGGCATGTCATTTTTTACAAGCTCTTTATAGTGCTCCTCTGCCTTACGGAAGATTTCCTCCGCCTGCTCAGGGTACAATTCCCTGCAATATTGTTCATAAGGTTTTCCGTACTTAGATGCTGCATATGCTCTCTTCATGACTGTTACCTCCTCGTTTCCTCCCATATCCAGACTGTTCTTCTTATGTGGGTTAGTGCATTCTAACTGATAACATTTTATCACATTTATCCGGTCGCTGCAATTCCCATTACCGCCTGCAGCACTGTATTCATGACTCTGGCGGTAATATTCCTACACATACAGCAAAAAAACCGCCTGTAAAGATAACACCTCCTTACAAGCGGTACTTTTCTTACTATTTTCGGTGAAAAGAACTTTTTTTCCGCCGTCAAATGAAATCTAGACTTTCCAGCGGTAAGTGCCACACTTTCTATAATTTAGAAAGATACGGTCAGCTGCATCTTGAACCTCTCTTCGCCATACACTGCGTGAGGGATATCCTTGGGCATGATCAGGGTCTCGCCCTCTTCCACATAGAATACTTCGCCGCCTACGGTGAATCTGCCCTTGCCTTCCAGAACAGTTACCATAGCGTCGCCGCCTGCAGCATGAGTGGAGATTTCCTCGCCCTTGTCAAAGGAAAAGATCGTCATGCTCACATAGTCGTTCTGTACCAGCGTCTTGCTGACTACCTGTCCCTCCCGGTATTCTACCAGATCCTTCAGATTTAATTTGGTCTGTTTGTCGATATTTTTATACATTGTTATCCATCCTTTCTTACTACATCGTTATTATATCTGTCCGGCACACGTCATTGCACTAGCCTATGATCTCATTTTCACCGGAACTTTTCTTGACTTTCTGAGGTGATTATACTAAAATCATCCCATCAAGTATGTTGGTTTTCCAACAAAAAGGAGAATTTATTATGAACAATCCTCTCTTTCAGAATATTTTACCCGAAGATATCCCCGTTATGCTGAAGCGCCTGAACGCCTATACAAAATCCTATCAAAAGGAGGAGTATATCAAGCACGCCGGCGATCCGGCGGATTTCATCGGAATCATTGAATCCGGCTCCATTCACGTCCTGCAGGACGATTATTACGGCAACCGCAACATCACCGCCTCCATCCCCGAAGGTTCTCTGTTCGGGGAGGCTTTCGCCTGCGCAGCGATCCCGTATCTCCCTGTGGATATCGTCGCTGCGGAAGACTGTACCGTAATGTTTTTAAACGGGAAGACTCTGCTAAATACCTGCGACAACGGCTGTAAGTTTCACCACACGCTGGTCCGCAATCTCTTGGGAATCGTGGCGCAGAACAATATGTATCTGAACCAGAAGATCAAATATACCTCCCGCAAGACTACCAGAGAAAAACTGATGGCATACCTGACCGATCAGGCTAAAATGAGAGGCACCAATGATTTCACCATCCCCTTCAACCGTCAGGAACTGGCGGATTATCTCGGGGTAGAGAGAAGCGCCATGTCCGCAGAACTGGGCAAGCTCACAAAGCTTGGCATCCTGCAGACACAGCGCAGTCATTTCACATTATTAAAGCCTTTAGACTAATCCGGATAAAATTCCGTGATTACTTTCTTCAGTACTTCTGCGGATTTCTGTAATTCCACCAGTTCCTTTTCGTTTAGTTCAATGGGAACTACGGTCTCAATACCGTTCTCATCCACCACCGCAGGAATGCTTAACACTACATTTTCCAGTCCGTATTCTCCCGTCATAAGGCTGGATACAGGCAGGATGGACTGCTCATTACGGACGATGGCTGCACAGATTCTGCATACCGCCATGGCGATTCCGTAATAAGTTGCATGCTTTCTGGCAATGATCTCGTAGGCACTGTTTTTCACGCTGTTGAATATTTTCTCCATGGATGCCTCATGATCATAATGTCCCCGCAGTTCGCAGAAATCATGAATGGGCATTCCGCCGACTCTGGCATCGCTCCAGGCTGCCAGTTCACTGTCCCCATGCTCACCAATGATAAAAGCATGAACACTTCTGCTGTCCACTCCCAGATGTTCTCCCAGCTCATACCGGAATCTTCCGGTATCCAGTACCGTTCCGGAACCGATGACACGATTTGCCGGATAACCGGATTCTTTCAGGGCTATGTAAGTCAGAATGTCCACCGGATTGGAGACAATGAGCAGGATTCCTTCAAAAGGTCTCTTTTTGATCTCCCCGACAATGGACTTCATAATGGCACTGTTTTTCCGGATCAGATCCAGTCTCGTCTCTTCGGGCTTCTGGTTGGCACCCGCAGTGATCACAATAACTGCGGCGTCCGTAATATCATCGTAGCTTCCCGCATAAATCTTCATGGGACTGGCAAACGCCATGCCATGACTGATGTCCATGGCTTCTCCTTCCGCACGATTCTGATCGGCATCAATCAATACCATTTCCGAAAAAAGTTTACTCTGCATCAAGGCAAACGCGGAAGACGATCCCACAAATCCGCAGCCTACTACTACCACTTTTCTACTGTTGATACTCATAATTCTTACCTCCTGTCGTCTACTTTATGATTTTTTCGAAATCGGATGCCGGATGCTTGCACAGCGGACAGATAAAATCCTCCGGCAGTTCCTCGCCCACATATTCGTAGCCACAGATGGTGCAGCGCCATACAGTCTGATCATCTGCTGTCTTTCCCACTTCCTCCGGCTTTGGCTTTACATTTTCCTGATAATATTCATAATTTGCGGAGGACTCTTCACTTAGAACTTCCATCTCCGTCACTTCTCCGATGAACATGGTATGGGATCCCAGATCCACGGTCCGGGTGACTTTCACCGCAATATAAGCATTGGTGCCTTCTATGATATAGGGCACGCCGTTCTCTGCATTTTTATATGCTGTATAATCCGCAAATTTATCCACCTCTCTGCCGGACTGAAAACCAAACCGCTGATACAGCGGGAACTCTGCAGCCTTGCTGAGTACCGATACATTAAACACACCGGTCTTCAACAGCATATCGTGAGTGTAGTTTGCCTTGTTGATGCAGACACAGATCTGATTCGGGGAGGATGCCGCCTGGATCGCAGTATTGACGATACAGCCGTTTGCTTTCTCTGCATCCTTTGTGGTTACGATATATAATCCATAGCTTAATTTGTGCATTGCCTTATTATTCATATAATTTCTCCTTTTCTCCTGTGAGATGTTTTCTTTTAGTATCTCTTACACAACGTATTTT
>DJEP01000113.1 GCA_002431915.1 Lachnospiraceae bacterium UBA5895
TAATCACCGCCTCCTACTCGATTGCGCCCGGCGGCGCACATTTTTATAGAATTACTTTACCGTAAGCAGGAACTTTGCACTGCGCATCTGCAGCCGGATCCGGTACAGATCGTGATCCCATGCTGTTTTCAAACGGGCATCCGTGATGGACAGGGTCTCGATGGCGAGCAGGCTGGCACCTTCCCAAGAGAAAAGAGCATTTCCAATCGCCAGATTTCCGACATTGATGTTAGAAACATCGCCTTGCGCTTCCGGCACGCTAGGTTTCTCATAAGTAATAAAATTAAGTACAACATCCTCTGCATTCGTGTGGTCTTCCAATACGACAGTGTTGGAAGACTTTTTTAATGTCACCTTCCGGACATAGGTCAGATCCGGCACAATAGCCTGAGCAGAGGGATACGCAGCAGCCAGCTCCATAGAGATCGAAGGTTCTACCCCGGTCAGCTCTGTTACCACGTTTTCCGCCCGGTATTCCTTGCCGTCCTTCTGATCCGCGTCGCAGATCGTGGGCAGATTATGATACCCGGACTGCATGGTCCAGATCTCGTAACGTCTGGGGGAGAAGGTCTTCTGCGTGTAGGTCTCCACACCGATATCTACGAGGATGGGCTGACCGTTTTTGTATAAAGTGATGCTTCCGGTATCGTTATGGTTATGGCTGTCGGCGTTGTCACCTGCTTTGACTGCCAGATCCAGAGCATCGGAATGAACAAGGAACAGTCCAACGCTGGGGTAATAGACATCCCGGTGAGAAAGCGTGGCAGAAGTATCCTGAGCCATCACTTCTTCATAATGAAAGGCAGTCTGCATGCGATAGAACAAATTCCCGCCATTGACTTCGTCGGTGATCAGCTGCCCCTGTCCCGCCTGAAAATCTTTCGCGGCGAACAGGCACAGGTCGTCCTGCCCGGTGGCTTTGCCAAAAAGATATTCCCGTACTCCGGCGCGACCGGCAATGGGAGAGCAGTCAGCAAAATTAAAATAATATTTATCATCAACATGTACATTTAAAATATATGCCGCGATATTTTTCACCTTATCCCACTGGAACAGGGAAGCAAAATGTCCGTCGGTAACGGTATTCAGCACGGTCATGGCACCGTACAGAC
Organism: Lachnospiraceae bacterium UBA5895; assembly: GCA_002431915.1. GTDB lineage: Bacteria > Bacillota > Clostridia > Lachnospirales > Lachnospiraceae > Acetatifactor. The sequence goes on from DJEP01000113.1 coordinate 1,113, forward strand.
ATAGTCCCGCGTGGCGGTAGTACTGGGCACCCTCTTCACAGCAGCCATCAGTACCGTAATCTTTGAGAAAATAATCGCAGCTTTCTGCGGCTTTACACAAAATGACCTGTAATGTGACAGCTGTGTCAGACGTTCCTTCCGGCAGGAACAGCGGAGCATCCCCGGTAAGGGCATGCACCGGAGCAGCCAGTAGGGAAGACATCCCCTCACTCCAGGGCATCAGGAACGTGGTCAGCAGCACATTCTGCGTGCACCATACGGTCCAGTTGCACATGGGCTCGTCGTCATGTCCCATCCACCAGAAATGCGCGGTCAGATAGGGCAGCAGGATCCGGCGTTTCAGGTTGTCCTCGATGCAAGTCAGCACAAAAGGGCTGACGGCATTCAATTCCGCCTCTAACAGATAAGCCGCACAGGCAAGCAGTGCTCCGGTCTCGCAGGCGAACAGGTCCATGACAGGTCTTGTCACATCCGGCAGAATGAACTGCGGGGTATCCCGGATATAGGAATTGTGTGCCGGGAGCTGCCAGGCACTTTCCTCGCAGACAGAATAGATGCCATTGATGATATCGTCCAGAAAGCGTCCCTGATGTTCTACGCATTCCGCCTGGATCAGATCATTTAAGGCATTGCGCTTACCAAAATAGAGCTCTTCAAAGGCGGCGCGGTTGCCATCCCTTTTGAAGCGCATATAATCTGTGGCGCGGATCACCGGGAATTCGTATCCCAGCTTTTCCTCTCCAGCCTGTACCAGACGTTCCTTCAGCACCGTCGGAAGTGCTTCGTAAGCCTTCCGGTCTGCGGCCTTCGGAAACGGCTGAAAAGGGTGGCACTCTTCCTGAAAAGTCTTTGCTGTCTCTAAAAAACGCTTTTCTATATTTACTGTTTGTGAATTCATTTTCCTGATCCTATCCTTCCATATTCATAATTCCCAGTGATGGGAAAATGCAACAGCAGCTAACTGAACTTACTGTTTACGTATTCCGTAGGGGAGACACCCTCCACCCGTTTGAATACTTTACTGAAATAAAAAGCACTCTCGAAGCCCAGCGCTTCCGCAGCTTCGTAGACCTTCATATTTTCCTCTTCCAGCAGCCGTTTGGCTTCCGTGACTTTGCAGATGTTGATATATTCACTGAAACCGGTATCGTTGTACTTGCTGAACAGCTGGCTTAAATAATTCGGACTGATGCCAAAGACAGCGGCTACTTCATTCAGTGACAGACGTTCTGTTACATGCTCATTAATGTATTTCCGTACATTAGTCACAATGTGGTTCTTATAGTCTTTTCTGCGGGTCTGGAACAGTCCGCACAGCTTATCGCAGAAGGACTGCAGCCACTGGATCACATGATCCACGTTGGACTGCTTATACAAGGAACGGTATCCGTCCGGACTGTCGGAGAAGAAGCCGGAGACAATGGATTCGCCATCCTGCAGCAGGGAGATGGACAGATAGAGAATATTGCTGGCGGCATCCAGCGCCTGCACATAATGTCCCGGATGATCCCGGAACAGGTCGCAGAGAGACTCAATCGTGGTTCGCAGAATATCGGGGTCGTATTCCTCAAAAGCTCTTGTGAGATCATTTTTAAACAGGCTGATATTGAAGGAATTACGGGCATTTTCCCGGGAATGATCTGCATCGAAGGCAGCGATGGCTGCATCGGCACCGGTATTTTGGAAGATCTGTCTCGCATACTGGTAGGAATCACAGATTGTACCGGGAGTCTGCACCGGGATACCGATACCGCAGCGCAGGGTAACGTTATAATAATTCTGCAGGGTGCTGCTGATACTTTGCAAAATGTCTGTGAGGCTTTCCACATAATCATCGGTATCCGCCGAACCTTCGAAGCAGAAGATCAGTGCAAAATGCCGCAGGTCCAGAGACAATGCATAGAGAGGCAGATATTTTCCGCCCAGTTCCCGGATCATCTGCAGGGAACTGGTGAACAGAGACATCTGTTTTTCCGCAGTTAGCTGGTCTGCCTGGGGGCTTAGGATCTCCCCGTAGCAGCAGACATAGGCACCGTATTCAAAGTTCAGGTTCAGATCCAGACTCTGCAGCCGGAACTGCTCTTCGGACTCAAACAGGTCATGCAGCAGGCTGATGAGGAACTTGTCGTAAAAAGGATGGATGTTTACAGCGGACATCTGCTTTTTACGAGACTGGGAGATCTGGGTGAGCACCCGGTCAATGGCATTTTTCAGTACTTCCGGAGTCAGCTCCAGCTTCACCAGATAATCGGAGACCTGATAAGACAGGGCATCTCTTGCCATCTGGAAATCTTCGCAGCTGGTGAGGATGATGAAATAGGGACTGTCCTCACCGTAGTGTTCCCGGCACTCTTTTGCCAGCTCCAGGCCGCTCATCACCGGCATTTTGATATCCGTAATGATAATATCCGGCGATTTCTCTTCGATGATCTTCAGTGCCGCCTGACCGTTCATGGCGGTGCCACAGATCTCAACATTCATTTCATTCCAGTTCAGCATGGAACGGATTCCCGCCTGAACCAGAGGCTCGTCATCTACAATTAATAACTGATACATACAATTCCTCATATCTTTCGGTAACCTGCACTCCCGGGCCGCAGGCATAAATGTGTGTGAAAATTTATTTTCGTACCGGGCTTCTTATGGATTGTGATCCAGAGGGCGATTGGGAATATGAATGGACATGGTGGTGTATTCGCCTTCTTTGCTTTCTATGGTAATGCCGTATTCCGCACCAAATTGATATTGCAGGCGCTTGTGTACATTGCTGACACCGATCTCCCGGAAGAAATCCGCCGAGCTGTCATCGTTGGAACTTAATACCTGTGCTGCCTTTTCCGCAGTCATACCGACACCGTCGTCCGTCACATCGATGCGGATCCTGTCGGCGGTGTCAGGGGGCTCATAACCTACATGGATCTGAATGTGCCCGGCACAGCCCTTGGGTTCGATGCCGTGGAAGATTGCATTTTCCACCAGTGGCTGCAACGTGAATTTAATGATCTGGCTGTTGTATAAGGTTTCATCGTCTACCCGAATATCCATGGTAATTGTGCCGCCGTAGCGGTAACTCTGGATGGTAAAATAATTCTTAAGCAGAGACAACTCTTCCCGAATGTCGATCAACAGACTGGTACCTTTGGAGATACTTTTCAGCAGCCGGGACAGGGAAGTCGTCATCTCGGAGATGCCGTTGGCCCCCTGTATGGTTGCCATCCATTTGATGGAATTCAGTGTGTTATACAGGAAATGGGGGTTGATCTGGCTTTGCAGCATTTTGTATTCCAGATCCTGTTTCTGCTTTTCATCTTCCAGACGCCGCTCCATAAGCTGCCATACATTTTCCGACAGATCATTGATCCCCCGGCCGATGTCTCCCAGTTCGTGATCCCATTCGATGGAAGGATCTCTGGAGAAATCGCCTCCGGTGATCCGCACCATGCGGGATTGCAGATGGGACACGGGGACGGTGATCATACGGTTCATCAGGAGCATCAGAACGATACCGATGGACAGGATACCGATCAGGATACAGGCCAGGATCCCGACGAAGAGAACTGCCTGATTGGTTCTTTCCGCGTGGGAAATGCTCTGACTTAAGTAGCAGTCGGGCATATCCAGAGAGGCGGTGACCAGGATCTGTTCTCCCCTGGCATTACTGTGGATCCGGGAGATCCGGGTGTCTCCGGTGAGAGAATAATTGGTCATATCTTCTTTCAGACTGTAGTCCGGTGTAAACTCCCGCAGGCCGTTATCTTCAAAAATATAAGTATGATCGGCAATCGTCAGATAGAGGTAACTGTCCTCCGGACAACTGTAACCTTTTAACGGAACGGTGAACAGATCCGTAGACACTTCTATAAATAAGTAGCCGGCCTGTTTGTTACTGTACTGATAAGTAATGGGACGAATGATGGGCAGCACCTTGCGTCCGGCCCGGTGAAAAGGATCCGCAATGATACCGGTTGAAAAATCATAGTCCTCCGCTGCCAGTAACTCTTCATAATAAGGAAGAAGCGGAACCTGTTCAGACAGGTTCGCCGTAGAAGAGTAGGTGGCAGCTACCACCTGCAGGTAATGCTCCTGAGAGACAATGGCGATTCTTGGCATATAATTATAGGCACCGTTCCGGCTGCATTCTTCGCTGAAGGAATCATAGGTAGATACCGACAATACGGATCCGGGATCCGGATTATGCTCAATGTATTTGGCAATGCCGGAATCCGTCTGACAGTAGCGTACCAGACGATAGACCTCATTGATGCTGGAATCCATGGATTCCGACAACAGCCGCAGGCTGGTCTCGGTAGACTGGATCAGTGTGTTCTGTAAATAGTGTCGGAAAATATAGTAGCTGAACAGGCTGATCAAAAAGCACATTCCCAGAACCGCGCTCAGAGTGAAAAGCAATATGCGGTTTCGTATACTTTTCCAGTGATAGACATTTTTTTTCATGCATCTAGTATAACATAACAGGAGAAAAACGGTAGCTAAAAAAAACAAAATGTTAAAAAAGTATATGTTAGAATAAAAAAATACATTTTTGGAAAGCACTTTCAGAGAAAATATGAACAAATTATGAAAAATTGTGAATAATATTATAAATTTTTCTATGTTATGTCAAAGCCTTCTTCGTTATACTTTAGTTACAGTCGAGGAACCAATACAAAACGGAACCGGGACGTGTGCAACACAGTATCAAATTTAACAGGAGGGTTTACATGAAAAAGAAAGTATTAAGTTTAGTACTGACAGCAGCTATGATGACAACCATGCTTGCAGGATGCGGCAGCACAGACAGCGGCAGCACAGCAGCTTCCACCGGTGAGGCACCTGCAACAACCACCACTGAGGGCGCAGCGGCTTCCACCGAAGCAGCACCTGCAGAAGAAGTAACCTTAAAATGGGCACTTTGGGATCTTGGGAGTTCTCCTTATTACAACGGCATTAAGGAAGCGTATGAGGCATCTCATCCCGGTGTGACTATTGAGATGGTTGACCTTGGTTCCACCGATTACATGACCGTTTTGGCAACCGAGCTTTCCGGCAGCGGATCCGATTTCGATGTGGTAACCATCAAGGATGTACCCGGATATGCAACACTGGTACAGAAGGGAGCTATTCTTTCCCTGGATGACTATATTGCAAAGGATGGCGTTGACTTAAGCAAGTATGCAGGCGCTACCGATCAGGTAACCGTAGACGGAAGCTTATATGAACTGCCTTTCAGAAATGACTTTTGGCTGCTGTTCTACAACAAGGATCTGTTTGACGCCAAGGGCGTTGCTTATCCTACCAACGATATGACCTTCGAAGAGTATGATGCTCTGGCGAGAGAGATGACCGATACTACCTTTGGCTCTCAGGTATATGGTGCACATTA
>DJEP01000047.1:0-473 GCA_002431915.1 Lachnospiraceae bacterium UBA5895
ATGTTTACTTAACTAACTTTCAAGTTAGTATTTTCTATAAAAATTGCACAATAAAAGCACCTACATGACGGTATAGGTGCTTTTTGTATGTCTTAAATTCTGTATCGGTTCAAGAAAAATTAAGCCATTCCGTTAACAGCTTTGCTCAGACGGGAAACCTTTCTTGCAGCGTTGTTCTTGTGGTAAACACCCTTAGAAGTAGCCATCTCGATGGTCTTGGTAGCGGCAGCCAGTTCAGCCTTAGCAGCTTCCTTATCACCGGACTCGATTACAGCGTATACCTTCTTGATAGCGGTCTTAACGCCGGAACGGATAGCTTTGTTTCTGTCAGCTCTTGTGCGGGATACTAAAATTCTCTTTTTTGCAGATTTAATGTTAGCCAAGTCGTACACCTCCATAATGTATACAATAAAATTATAATTTACAAGAAATGTTTCACTTTAGCCAGACACGGAAGACTAACGTAAACATAC
>DJEP01000047.1:576-17735 GCA_002431915.1 Lachnospiraceae bacterium UBA5895
AAAATATGGTATCTACGAAAGGCGGACAGAGGGTAGAAAAATGGAGATTTTTCAGATCAGAACAGACCTGGCGCTGGAGGCGCGGGAAAGCGTCAATGAAGAAGAAAGCAAATTGCGGGGAGTGTCGGTGGAAGAACACTATGAGGAGGAGACGGATATCCGGATCACCAAGGTGACCATCGACACCAAAAATGCGGAAAAAACACTGGGGAAACCCATGGGAGTTTATGTGACCATGGAAGCCCCCGCTATGGTGGAACCGGATGATGATTACCACAGAGAGATCTCGGAGGCACTGGCGGAAGAACTGCTGAAAATGCTGCCGCAGGAGCAGGAAGAACTGGAAGTATTGATCGTGGGACTGGGGAACCGGGAAGTGACCGCGGATGCCCTGGGTCCCCAGGTGGTGGACAATCTGCTGATTACCAGGCATGTGGTCAGAGCTTATGGCAAGGCAGCCTATAACTGCACCCGCATGAATCTGGTCAGCAGCATCGAGCCGGGGGTGATGGCGAAGACCGGTATGGAGACAGCGGAGATCATAGGCGGAGTGGTGAAAGAGACGGAGCCGGATGTACTGATCGTGGTGGACGCTCTGGCAGCCCGCAGTACCCGGAGATTAAACCGCACGATTCAGATCACCAACACCGGGATCCAACCGGGATCCGGTGTGGGGAATCACAGAAATGCCCTGACGGAAGAGACCCTGGGAGTGCCGGTGATCGCCATCGGGATCCCAACAGTGGTGGATGCGGCTACCATCGTGGGAGATGCCCTGGAGAAGCTGATGAGCGGGGAGAAGGAGTTCGATGCCGTGAAATACATGGGACAGCACCGGATGGCATTCGCTGAGCTGAACAATATGTATATGACCGGAAAAGATATTGATTCCGTCATTAAACGGGTAAGCTACACCGTATCCGAAGGAATCAATATTGCCATGGAAAAAAACTGGGTATAGACGCATATATATAAAGGAGAATGTGCGGAAGGAAAGCGTGGACAGTGAAGAAACCTGAGAATGCCGCCGGGGGGCGGAAGCTGCTTTTCCTGGCGGTTGTCTGCGGACTGCTGCTGGTGGATGGTGGAACAAATGAATTCCCGGTGTTTACCGGAGCAGGCGTTTCCCGGGGAGAGAACGGAAGCACCGGATGGCTGTTTCGGCAGAGCATGGAAGAGGTGGTTCCGCTGCTTGGTTACGGAAGTCTGCCGGAGCCCAAAACGCAGACCACGGAGGATGAGACCACCTGCAGGATGCTGACCACGGAGGATCTGATCAGTGAGGAACTTCTGCTTCCGCAGTTCCCGGAAGAACAGACACAGACCGCGCAGAATCCGGAGTCTGTGGAGCAGACAATCGGGGTGGTGGCAGGAGAATTTCATCCGGCAGCCAGACAGGTACAGATCGACAGAACACAACTGTCCGATTATGAGACCCTGGTGCAGAATTTTTATGCCATTGATGCCAATACCATGGTGGGCAGTGACCAGCTGTCCGCGGAGAAGCTTCTGGGGATGGATATGACACTGACAAAGGAGGGAGAGGAACCGCAGATTCTGATCTATCATACCCATTCCCAGGAAGCTTTTGCGGATTCGGTACCGGGAGATGTGAATACCGGTATCGTGGGTGTGGGAGAGTACCTGACGCAGATCCTGACAGAGCAGTACGGATATCGCGTATTACACCATACCGGCGAATACGATGTGGAGACCAGAGACAATGCGTATTCCAAAGCCCTTCCTGCGGTGGAACAGATCCTTGCAGAGAATCCTTCCCTGCAGGTGATTATAGACCTGCACCGGGATGAGGTGGCGGAGGGGACCAGACTGGTAACGGATCTCCAGGGCAGACCCACCGCGCGTTTTATGTTTTTTAACGGACTCAGCCGTACCCGCAAGACGGGAGATATCGACTATCTTCAGAATGATAACCAGGAGGCGAACCTGGCATTTTCTTTTCAGATGCAGTTAAAGGCGGCGGAATATTATCCGGGACTGACCCGCCGAATCTACTTAAAGGGATACCGTTACAATATGCATTTACGCCCCCGGACGCTTTTGGTGGAACTGGGAGCGCAGAACAATACGGTGGAGGAAGCCATGAATGCCTGTGATCCGCTGGCACATATTCTGGATATGGTGCTAAGGGGAGAATAAGACAAGGAATCGAAGCAAAAACATAGACAAGAATGCGGAATTTATGCTACAATTGTCAGACGTAAGAATATGTCAGGAAAGGACAGTAGTATGGCAGCAATAGACCAGAGCAAGATCCGCAATTTTTGTATTGTGGCACATATAGATCACGGCAAATCCACCCTGGCAGACCGCATTATCGAGAAGACCGGTCTGCTCACCAGCAGAGAGATGCAGGCACAGGTGCTGGACAACATGGACCTGGAGAGAGAACGAGGCATCACCATCAAGGCACAGGCCGTGCGTACCGTATATAAGGCACAGGATGGAGAGGAGTATATTTTTAACCTCATTGATACCCCGGGACATGTAGACTTTAATTACGAGGTCAGCCGTTCTCTGGCAGCCTGCGACGGCGCGATTCTCGTCGTGGATGCGGCGCAGGGCATTGAGGCGCAGACCCTGGCAAATGTCTATCTGGCACTGGATCATGATTTGGATGTATTTCCGGTGATTAATAAAATCGACCTGCCCAGCGCAGATCCCCAGAGAGTCATCGAGGAGATCGAGGATGTCATCGGCATCGAAGCACAGGATGCCCCGCTGATTTCCGCGAAGAATGGTATTGGCATCGAAGAAGTCTTAGAGCAGATCGTGAAAAAGATTCCCGCTCCCAAGGGCAGCCCCGACAAGCCGCTGCAGGCACTGATCTTCGACTCTGTATATGATTCCTATAAAGGTGTTATCATATTCTGCCGTGTCATGGAAGGTACGGTGAAAAAGGGTACCATGATCCGCATGATGGCTACCGGAGCGAAGGAAGAAGTTGTGGAAGTCGGTTACTTTGGTGCAGGACAGTTCATCCCTTGTGACGAGCTTTCCGCCGGAATGGTAGGCTATATTACCGCTTCCATTAAAAACGTAAAAGACACTGCGGTGGGCGATACCGTGACGGATGACAACAATCCCTGCGCAGAGCCCCTGCCCGGTTATAAAAAAGTACAGTCCATGGTATACTGCGGACTGTATCCCGCAGACGGATCCAAATATCCGGATCTGCGGGACGCACTGGAAAAATTACAGTTAAACGATGCATCCCTGTTCTATGAACCGGAGACTTCTGTGGCACTGGGATTTGGTTTCCGCTGCGGATTCTTAGGACTGTTGCACTTGGAGATCATTCAGGAGCGTCTGGAGAGAGAGTACAACCTCGACCTGGTGACCACCGCCCCCGGCGTAGTCTATAAGGTACACAAGACCAACGGGGAAGTGATCGAACTGACCAACCCCTCCAACCTGCCGGATCCTTCGGAGATCGAATACATGGAAGAACCGGTGGTGAATGCAGAGATCATGGTGACTTCCGAATTCATCGGTTCCATTATGGAACTGTGTCAGGAACGCCGGGGCAAATACCTCGGTATGGAATACATCGAGAGTACCAGAGCGTTGTTAAAATACGAACTGCCCTTAAATGAGATCATTTATGATTTTTTCGATGCGTTAAAATCCCGTTCCCGCGGTTATGCTTCTTTTGACTATGACTTAAAGGGTTACGAGAGATCCAATCTGGTGAAACTGGACATCCTCATCAACCGTGAGGAAGTGGATGCCCTGTCCTTTATCGTCTGTGCGGACTCCGCCTACGAGAGAGGACGCAAGATGTGTGAGAAGCTGAAGGACGAGATCCCCAGACACCTTTTCGAGATCCCCATTCAGGCAGCCATCGGCGGCAAGGTCATTGCCAGAGAGACCGTAAAGGCCATGCGTAAGGACGTGCTGGCGAAATGCTACGGTGGTGATATTACCCGTAAGAAGAAGCTGCTGGAGAAGCAGAAAGAGGGTAAAAAGCGTATGCGTCAGTTTGGCAACGTAGAGATCCCCCAGAAGGCATTTATGAGTGTTCTGAAACTGGATGATAAAAACTAACGAGTTCTATACAAAAAGGAGCAATATGAATCCGAAGGAACTGGAATTATACATTCATATCCCCTTTTGCGTAAAAAAGTGCAGCTATTGTGATTTCCTGTCTGCCCCTGCCACGGAGCAGACCCGGGAAGCCTATATGGCTGCACTTTTTGCAGAGATTGAGGAAAAAGCAAAAGATTATAAAGACCGTATCGTAACCAGCGTATTTATCGGCGGCGGGACCCCATCCCTGTTATCCGGAGACTGTATAAAAGGGCTGATGGAACATATCCGGGAAGGATTTACCCTGGCGGAGGATGCGGAGATCACCATGGAAGTCAATCCGGGTACTGCCACTGCGGAGAAACTCACAGCATTTTACGCGGCGGGGATCAACCGCCTCAGCATCGGCATGCAGTCGGCGCAGGAGCAGGAACTGAAGATACTTGGCAGGATCCATGATTTTAACGGTTTCTGTCAGGTGTACCGGGAGGCGGTGGAGGCTGGTTTTACGAACATCAATGTGGATGTCATGAGCGGACTGCCGGGACAGACCCTTGCCAGTTACAGGGACACACTGGAAAAAGTGCTTCGTTTAGAGCCCATGCCACAGCATATCTCAGCTTACAGCCTGATCGTGGAGGAGGGAACTCCTTTTGCGGCAATGGCGGAGAGGGGAGAGCTGTCCCTGCCGGAGGAAGATACGGAGCGCGCCATGTACGAAGAGACCATAGAGGTGCTGGCAAAATACGGTTTTCATCGCTATGAGATCTCCAATTATGCGCGAGGAGGCTATGAATGCAGACATAATGTGGGCTACTGGATCCGGAGAGATTATCTGGGATTTGGCATCGGGGCTGCTTCCCTGATCGACAACGTGAGGTTTCAGAACGGAAGAGATCTTAACACGTATCTGGCACATCCGTTCGCCTGTCGGGAAGAAAAACAGAGCCTTACCACACAGGAACAGATGGAGGAGACCATGTTCTTAGGGCTGCGTCTGGTCAGAGGCGTGTCTTACGAATATTTTGAAAAACAGTACGGAAAAAGCCCGGAAGAGGTCTACGGAGAAGTGATTGCGAAAAATGTGGCGGACGGACTGCTGACGGTAAGGGAAGAGAAAAACAGAGGACGTTACCTGGCACTTACGAAGAGAGGGCTGGATGTCAGCAATTATGTCATGGCACAGTTTTTATTCTGAAGATCCGTAGGGGACTGACAGGCACTTGTGGACAGAAAATCACATAAACTATCATAAGCAACTGTCCACGGAGGTGCTCTTTGAAGACCTTTCAACAGCCATTAACCGCGGAAGAAGAAGCTTATTATATCCGTATGCTCAGGGAAGGTACCGTGGAAGAAGCCAGACAGGCGAAAGAGATTCTGGTGGAGAGGAACCTGCGTCTGGTGGCGCATATTGCGAAAAAATACCAAAATGTAGAGGAAGATATGGAGGATCTGATCTCCATCGGGTGTATCGGTCTGATCAAAGCGGTGAATTCTTTTGATTCCGGCAAAGGGAGACTGGCTACCTATGCCTGCCGCTGTATCGACAACGAACTTCTGATGATGCTGCGCAGCCGCAAAAAACTGTCCAGAGAAGTTTCTTTGTATGAACCCATCGGGCAGGATAAGGAAGGCAATGCCATTCATCTGCTGGATGTGATCGAAGAGAAGCAGAGAGATGTGGTAGAAGACCTGGAACTGGGGAGGAACAGAAAGCGTCTGCTGGTGGCGTTAGACCACTGTCTGACCGAGCGGGAGTACTGGATTCTGGTGATGCGTTACGGAATTTTAGGATACAAAGAGCATACACAGCAGGAAGTGGGAGATACTTTGGGAATCTCGAGAAGCTATGTCTCCCGCATGGAAAAAAGGGCACTGCAGAAGCTGGCAGCAGAGCTGAAGGAAGAATAACGCAGGCTTGTCAAGAGTACGGCGCTGTGATATATTGGTAATAGTGTTAATACACAGGATAAAGGGGGGACAGGGATGCACTTTGTGAGAACGGAAGACCTGAAGACAGGAATGCGTCTGGCGCGGCCTGTTTATAATAAAAAAAGTATTCTTTTGTTTGACCGGAATTCCCTTTTGTCAGTACAGGCAATAGAAAGTATCCGCAATTTCGGATTGATCGGCGTCTACGTGCTGGAACCGGCAGAACCGCTTCCTCCCATGACACAGGAGGACCTGGAGTTTGAACGGTTCCAGATCAAGGCAGTCGGCGCCATCGAAGAGGAACAGGAGCGTATCCTGAAGATCAGAAAGCAGAGTCGTACCCAGGCAATTGCAGACATGGTCATCCGTAATTACGGACATTTGGATGAGAAGATCAATTTCTATCAGAATCTGAGGAGCCTGGAGGACTATGTCTCCAGACATTCCCTGAATGTGGCAATACTCTGTGCCATGATCACCCATGTAATGAATCTAAGACGAGAAGAACAGTACCATACGGTATGTGCTGCAATTCTCCACGATATGGGAAAACTGAGAAAAAAAGATGCTGTGTATTACGGAGCACCCTACTCCGGGGAAGACATGCTTAAGAATTGCGAGACCCAGGAAGAAGCTTATGGGATGATCGAGGAAGCCTTTGCAACCGATGGAACGAATATCCGCAGAATCTGCCGGCAGGCAGCGAGAAAACAGCTGGAGCTGTTCCCGGCAGACGGAGAGAAGAGCCGGTACAAAATGTTGGCAGGAGCGAATGTCCTGCTGGTGGCGAACCGTTACGATGAGATCACTGCCATGACGCTGCAGGGCACGGCACAGTCGGAAGTGAAAGCCATCCAGGAATTTACAGAGCATCCCGAGGTCTATGATCCGGAGACGGTGCGGGCGCTGATCTGTTCCATCAACATTCTGCAGCCCGGTGCCAGCGTGGAACTCAGTACCGGCGAGAAAGCACTGGTATTAAATGAAAATGAAGAAAATGTACTGCGTCCCACACTGGTAAGTTTCCGGGATAACAGTATTTTGAATCTGGCACTTCCGGAGAACGAAGATATTCACATCGTGGATGTCATGAAGACCATGGATAACAGATACATATTCAAGAAATAGCGAGGAGCAATTATGCCGACGATCGAAGAAATACTCAGAGCCGCCAAGGAGGCGGGAGCAAGTGATGTGCATCTTACGGTAGGTATTCCGCCGAAGATGCGTGTAAACGGTAACCTGATTACCATGGATTACCCGAAGATGCTTCCTGCGGATACTCTGGAGGTATTAGTCAATATTATGACGGAAGTACAGAGAGAACGTTTCGAGGAACGGGGAGAATACGATATGTCCTTCTCCATTCCCAACTGCGGACGTTACCGTGTCAATGCCTATAAACAGAGAGGTTCTGTGGCACTGGCATTCCGTCTGGTGGGTACCGTGGTGCCCTCTCCGGAAGAACTGGGTGTACCGGAATCCGTAGTGGATCTCTATCAGAGAAAAAGAGGACTGGTACTGGTCACCGGACCTACCGGAAGCGGTAAATCCACCACTCTGGCCGCTATTATTGACAAGATCAATAACAATAGAGATGCCCATGTCATCACCCTGGAAGACCCTATCGAATATCTGCACCAGCATAAGATGTCTATGGTCAACCAAAGAGAGATCGGCATTGACTCCAATAATTATGCCAATGCCCTAAGAGCAGCCCTTCGTGAAGACCCCGATGTTATTCTCGTAGGAGAGATGCGTGACTTCGAGACCATCAGCGTGGCAATCACGGCAGCGGAGACCGGACATCTGGTATTGTCCACATTGCATACCATCGGCGCTGCAAGCACCGTAGACCGTGTCATCGATGTCTTCCCGCCTCATCAGCAGCAACAGATCAGAGTGCAGCTGTCCAATACACTGGAAGCCGTAGTCTCCCAGCAGCTGATCCCTACCGCGGACGGCAAACACCGTGTGGCAGCGTTTGAGGTCATGCATGCCAACCATGCGGTTCGTAACCTGATCCGTGAGGGCAAATCCCATCAGCTGGCAAGCGTCATGCAGACGAACCGGAAGCTTGGAATGATCACCATGGATGAGGCAATCGTTCAGTTGTATTTTGAAGGTAAGATCGACAGAGAGCATGCAATCCAGTTCGCACAGGATCCGGACAGCATGGAGAATAAGATCTGATTAAGAGTTAATAAAAGCCACAGGCAGCTTACGGTATTGTGGGCTGCCGGGGCATATTTGTATCATTTTTAAATTCTTTTTTCTAAGTTATATCAAAGTATTATTCAGGTATTTTCAAGTAACTGTCCTTCGGGACATTCCGCAGAGCTTCTGCAATTGTTTTCCATTTTCGTCATTTTTTATTATTTCAAAAAAATAAAGGAGGTAGTTTATGTTTTCTACAATTTATTCCGGTGCGGTCTGCGGACTGCAGGCGTATCTGATCCGCGTGGAGGTGGATCTGGCGGGAGGACTGCCCTCGTTTCAGATGGTGGGATTTCTGGGGAGCGAGGTGAGGGAATCCAGAGAGCGCGTGTGCGTCGCTATGAAAAATTCCGGTTTCCTGATTCCACCCAGCCATATTACCGTGAATCTGGCACCGGCAGACAGACGAAAGGATGGCACGGCGTTTGACCTGCCCATAGCTATCGGATTGTTACAGAACATGGAGCTTCTGAAGGAAGAGGCGGTGAAGGATATTCTGTTCCTGGGGGAGCTTGGGTTAAACGGTGAGATCAAAAGGGTAAAAGGTGTGCTGCCCATTGTACGGGAGGCGGTACGTCAGGGAATCCGCAGGGTCGTCGTTCCGAAAGAAAACGCCCTGGAAGCAGCGGTGATTCCGCAGGTGACGGTATGGGGCGCAGGAAATCTGACGGAATTGCTTACGGCGTTGCTGCATCCGGAGGAAGAACGTGAAGAAATCTGCAGACCGAGAATCCGGGCGGAGGATCTGCTGCAACAGGGAGGGCAGGATAAAAGAGGAGATTTCAGAGAGGTGGCGGGACAGGAGAGTGCCAGGAGAGGTGCGCTGATTGCAGCAGCGGGTTTTCATAATCTGTTGATGATGGGACCGCCCGGTGTGGGCAAATCCATGATTGCCGGCAGGATTCCCGGAATCTTACCGCCCCTGACGCTGGAGGAAAGCTTAGAAGTGACCAGCATCTACAGCGTGGCGGGACTTCTGCCGCCGGAGCAGGCACTGATTACGGCACGCCCTTTTTATGCGCCCCACCACAATGTCACGCTGGCAGCCCTGATCGGTGGAGGTATGGCAGCGCCCCGTCCCGGCATGGTGTCCCTGGCACACCGTGGTGTCTTATTTTTAGATGAACTGCCACAGTTCCAGAAGGTGGTGCTCGACAGCATGCGTCAGCCCCTGGAAGAACGAAGGGTACAGATCGCAAGGAGTGCGGGGCTGATCACCTACCCTTCCGATTTCATGCTGGTGGCAGCAATGAACCCCTGTCCCTGCGGCTACTTCCCGGACCGAAACAAATGCCGCTGCACACAGCCACAGATTGAGAAATACCTGGGAAAAGTGTCGGGACCGCTGTTGGACCGCATTGATCTGTGCGTGGAGCTGCAGCCGGTGGATATTCTGCATCTGCAGAAAAACGGAGCCAAAGAGAGCAGCGAAGAGATGCGGGAGAAAATAGGTGCTGCCCGGAAAATGCAGGAAAAAAGATACGCAGGCACCGGCTACCGGTTCAACGGAGATGTCTCTTCCGCAGATGCGGAAAAATACTGCGTCCTCGGAACGGAAGAAAAAAAGGTGATGGAACAGCTGTATCATGCGCTTGCCCTGAGTGCCAGGGCGTATCACAGGATCTTAAAAACAGCGCGCACCATCGCTGATCTGGAGGGGCTGGAGGAGATTACGAAGGAACACCTGCTGGAGGCCGCCTGCTACAGACCTTCGGAGGAATACTGGAACTAAGGGGTTAAGGAAAGGAAACAGGACAGTATGAATATGACGGAAACAGAGAGAATGTATGCGTATTTCCTATGCAGTATCCCTATGATCGGCGGCATCCGGGCGGGAAAGCTGTTAGAGCGGTTCGGATCACCGGAGGGGATCTACGAAGCCGGCGCTGTCGGCTGGAAGGAATGTGTGAGCGAATCCATTGCGGAGTATATGGACCGGCAGAAAAAAGAGGATACCTGGAGGCGGGATTACGCACAGCTTGCAGAGAAACAGATCCATCTGGTGTTTTCCCGGGAGGAGGGATTCCCCAAAAAGTTATTGAACATACCGGATCCGCCGTATGGAATTTTTTATAAAGGAAAGCTCCCGGAGGATACGATCCCTTCGGTGGCAATCATCGGTGCCAGGGAGTGTTCGGAGTATGGCAGATATGTGGCGGAGGAACTGGGGAGGTATCTCGGCATCCGCAGGATCCAGGTCATCAGCGGCATGGCGAGAGGGATCGATGGCATCAGCCAGCAGGCAGCGCTGTTGGCGGGTGGCACCTCCTACGGTGTGCTGGGATGCGGCGTGGACATCTGCTACCCCAGTCAGAACAGAAGACTGTATGAAGAGCTGAGCAGGGAGGGAGGACTGCTCTCCACCTATGCACCGGGAGTACGTGCCATGCCGGCATATTTTCCACCCCGTAACCGTATCGTCAGCGGACTGTCGGATGCCCTGGTCGTCATCGAAGCCAGGCAGAAGAGCGGAACACTGATCACCGTGGATATGGCATTGGAGCAGGGCAGAGATGTCTATGTGGTGCCGGGCAGGATCACGGACCGGCTCAGTGACGGCTGCAACCGGCTGTTAAACCAGGGTGCGGGAGTGGTGCTTTCTCCGGAACGGTTTCTGGAGGAATTTTTACAAAGCTGGGAAGAGCGACAGGAGCTTTTGGTGGAGAACAGCCTTTATAAGAAAAAGCGAAAGCGTAGGAAAAATAAAAATCCGCAATTGGAGGGGACGTTAAAAAAGGTGTATGCAAGACTGACTCCCGTGCCGAAGACTGCGGAGACAATTCTCGCAGAACTGTGGGAAAAGGGGGAATATCTCGACATCGCCGCACTGCACCGGATCCTGATGGAACTGGAACTTTCCGGGTATGTGAGACAAAGCAGCCCGGGGCATTTTGGCACTTTAAGTGAATTGACAAGGCTTTGAAAAAGGGGGTATAGTAATAGTTATATGATAAGAATGACGAGAAAGGTCAGGTGCCCTTATGAACGATAAAGATACTTACAGAATGCATACGAAAGTGATACAGATCGGCGACAGGAAGATTGGCGGCGGGAATCCAATCGCCATCCAATCCATGACCAATACGAAGACAGAGGATGTGAAGGCTACGGTGGAGCAGATCTTACGTCTGGAGAAGGCAGGCTGTGAGATCATCCGCTGCACGGTGCCCACATTGGAGGCGGCAGCAGCCATCCGCGAGATCAAGAAGCAGATCCATATTCCCCTGGTGGCGGATATTCATTTTGACTATCGTATGGCGCTGGCAGCCATCGAGAACGGCGCGGACAAGATCCGCATCAACCCCGGCAACATCGGAAGCATGGAGCGGGTGAAGGCTGTGGTGAATGCGGCGAAGGAGCGGAATATTCCCATCCGTGTCGGTGTCAACAGCGGCTCCCTGGAGAAGCCTTTGGTAGAGAAATACGGTGGTGTGACCGCAGAGGGTATTGTGGAGAGCGCACTGGATAAGGTGCATATGATCGAAGATTTAGGATACGACAATCTGGTCATCAGTATTAAATCTTCCGATGTATTAATGTGCGTGAAGGCTCACGAACTGCTGGCAGGGAAGACGGTATACCCTCTGCATGTGGGCATTACCGAGTCCGGAACGGTGAACAGCGGCAATATTAAATCTGCTATCGGTCTGTCCCTGATCTTAAGCCAGGGCATCGGTGACACGATCCGTGTATCCCTGACCGGAGACCCGGTGGAGGAGATCAAGTCGGCGAAGCTGATCCTGCGTACCCTGGGACTGAGAAAGGGCGGCATCGAAGTCGTATCCTGCCCTACCTGTGGAAGAACCCAGATCGACCTGATCGGACTGGCCACCAGAGTGGAAAATCTGGTGGAGGATTATCCGCTGGATATCAAGGTAGCCGTAATGGGCTGCGTGGTGAACGGACCCGGAGAAGCAAAGGAAGCAGACCTGGGAGTAGCGGGCGGCATCGGAGAAGGACTGTTGATCAAACACGGAGAGATCGTGAAGAAGCTTCCGGAGGATCAGCTGCTCCCTGCCTTAAAAGAGGAATTGGATCATTGGAGTTAAATAGATGAGCAAACCGTTTTTTGAAGTATTTCCGAATTTACAGTTGAATACGGACATTCATGACCTGATGGGGCAGACAGAAGTAGAGAGAGTCTCAGCGACAAAGCGCAGAGACTTTCTTCGGGTGTATTTAAAAAGTACCCGTCTGATCCAGAAGGCAGATATCTGGATCGCGGAACAGGAGATCAAAAAGCAGCTGTTCCCGGATGCAAACCTGACGGTAAAAATATACGAAAAATTTGAACTTTCTTCCCAGTACAATCCGGAAAAACTGATGGATATCTATAAGGAAAGCGTGCTGGAGGAATTTCGAGAATACAGCCATATCCAGTACAATGCCCTGAAGACGGCGAAGATTGAATACCCTTCGGAAAACGAAATGTTAGTAACCATGGAGGATACGGTACTGAACCGCAGCATGGAAGGGGAGATCTTAGAGATCCTTCAGAAAATCCTGGTGGAACGCTGTGGATTTTCCGTGAAGATCCATGCTGCCTATGTGGAAAAAGAGACCGGAAGATTCAAAGAGGAAGAGGAAGCCAAGATCCGCCTGAAAGTAGATGCCATCTACAGCCGTACCAGAGGCAGGAAGGAAGAGGGTGCGGACAGCACGGCACCTGCACAGACCGTAGAGCAGGAAAATTTCCAAAGTCAGGAGGCGAAAAAGTCAGACAATCCCGAGAAGGCAAAAAGCGAACCGGCAGGCGGCGTGACCAAGAGCTTCCAGGGCGGCAGCCGTGGCGAATTCAAGCGCGGAGAGTTCAAAAAAGGCGAGTTTCGTAGGGGGGGCAGCTTTGAAAAGGGTGCCCTGAAGAGATCGGACAATCCCGATGTGATCTACGGCAAAGATTTTGAAGATGAAGCCATGAAGATTGAAGAACTGATCGGCGAAATGGGTGAAGTGACCATCCGCGGAAAAGTACTGTCTGTGGATACCAGGGATATTAAGAATGAGAAGACTATCATTATCTTCAATATGTCTGATTTTACCGATACCATGACTATCAAGATGTTTGTCCGTACGGAACAGGTGAAGGAAGTGACCGGCGATATCAAGCCCGGAGCTTTTTTGAAAGTAAAGGGTATGTGCATGATGGATAAGTTCGATCACGAACTTGCCATCGGCTCCGTTGCGGGCATTAAGAAGATCCCTGATTTTACCAATACGAGAATGGACACTTCTGCCAGAAAACGTGTGGAGCTGCACTGCCATACCAAAATGAGTGATATGGATGGTGTCTCCGAGGCAAAAGACATCGTAAAACGTGCCTATAAATGGGGACATCGTGCCATTGCCATCACGGATCACGGCGTAGTACAGAGTTTCACTGATGCCAACCATGTCTGGGACGATCTGTGGAAGGCGGAAAAGGGCAAACGTAAAGAAGCCGGAGATGAGAATCCGGATAAGCAGGACTTTTTTAAGATCATATACGGGGTGGAAGCCTATCTGGTGGATGATCTGAAGGAGATCGTGACCAATGACAAGGGGCAGAGTTTGCATGAGGACTATGTAGTATTCGATATCGAGACCACGGGATTCTCCCCGGTGAACAACCGGATCATCGAGATCGGTGCGGTGAAGGTGTCGGGCGGCGAGATCGTGGATCGTTTCTCCACCTTTGTCAATCCGGATGTGCCCATTCCTTTTGAAATCGAGAAGCTGACCAGTATCCGGGATGAGGATGTCATGGATTCTCCCCAGATTGATGTGATCCTGCCGCAGTTTTTACAGTTCTGTGAAGGGTGTATCATGGTTGCACATAACGCCAGCTTCGATATGAGCTTCATCATGGAGAACTGCAGAAGACTGGGATATCCGCAGGAGTTTACTTATGTGGATACCGTTGGTATTTCTAGAGTTTTGTTAAAAAATCAGTCGAAGCATACCCTGGATGCGGTGGCGAAGACTTTGGGGATTTCTCTGGAGAATCACCACAGAGCTGTGGATGATGCGGAGTGTACGGCGCATATTTTCGTGAAATTTATCAAAATGCTGGAAGAGCAGGACATTCATAATCTGACGGAAGTCAATGCCCTGGGAGCCTCCAGCGTGGACGCTGTGAAGAAGATGCCCTCTTACCATGCCATTATTTTAGCAAAAAATGACCTGGGACGTATCAATCTCTACCGGCTGGTGTCCCAGTCCCATCTAACCTATTTTAACAAGCATCCCAGGATTCCCAAGAGCCTGGTGATGAAGTACAGAGAAGGACTGATCTTAGGAAGCGCCTGCGAAGCGGGAGAACTGTACCGGGCGCTGCTGGACGGGCAGTCGGATGCACAGATCGCAAGACTGGTGAAATTCTATGATTACTTAGAGATCCAACCCTGCGGTAACAATAAGTTCATGATCGCTTCGGAGCGTGTGCGGAACGTGAATTCCATCGAAGATATCCAGAACATCAACCGTAAGATCGTGGAGCTGGGAGAGCAGTTCCACAAGCCGATAGTAGCTACCTGCGATGTGCATTTCCTGGATCCCGAGGGTGAGATCTACCGCCGCATCATCATGGCGGGACGGGGATTCGACGATGCGGACGATCAGGCACCGCTGTATTTACATACCACGGAGGAGATGCTGGAAGAGTTCTCCTACCTGGGCAGTGACAAGGCGGAAGAGATCGTCATTACCAATACGAATATGATCGCGGATATGATCGAGACCATTGCCCCGGTGCGCCCGGACAAATGTCCCCCGGTGATTCCGGACAGTGATAAGACTCTGACGGAGATCTGTTATAACAGAGCCCATGAGATCTACGGTCCGGATCTGCCCCGGATCGTAGAGGCGAGACTGGAGAAGGAACTGAATTCCATTATTAAAAACGGATTTGCCGTAATGTATATCATTGCGCAGAAGCTGGTATGGAAGTCGGTGGAGGACGGTTATCTGGTAGGTTCCCGTGGATCCGTAGGAAGCTCCTTCGTGGCGACCATGGCGGGAATCACGGAGGTCAATCCCTTAAGCCCTCATTATTATTGCAGTAAGTGCCATTATGTGGATTTCGACAGTGATGAGGTCAAAGCTTATGCCGGTAAGGCGGGAATCGATATGCCGGACAAGGTCTGCCCGGTGTGCGGAGAGAAGCTTCACAAGGACGGATTCGATATTCCTTTTGAGACATTTCTGGGATTCAAGGGAGATAAGGAGCCGGATATCGACCTGAACTTCTCCGGTGAGTACCAGTCCAAGGCGCATAAATACACGGAGGTTATCTTCGGCGCGGGTCAGACTTTCCGTGCCGGAACCATTGCAACCCTGGCGGATAAGACTGCCTTCGGTTATGTGAAGAATTATTTTGAAGAGCGTGGTATTCATAAGCGGACCAGCGAGATCGACCGTATCGCCTCGGGATGTACCGGTGTACGACGCAGTACCGGTCAGCACCCGGGCGGAATTGTCGTATTGCCCCTGGGGCAGGATATCAACTCCTTTACCCCGGTGCAGCATCCTGCAAATGATATGACTACGGATACCATAACGACACACTTTGATTACCATTCCATCGACCACAACCTGTTGAAGCTGGATATTCTGGGACACGATGATCCTACCATGATCCGTATGCTGCAGGATCTGACGGGGAGAGATCCTCTGACGATCCCCCTGGATGGGCAGGATGTTATGAGTCTGTTCCAGAACACGGATGCGCTGGGCATCACCCCGGAGCAGATCGGTGGAACGAAGTTAGGAGCGTTAGGTATTCCGGAGTTCGGTACGGACTTCGCCATGCAGATGGTTATCGATGCCAAGCCAAAGGCATTTTCCGATCTGGTGCGTATCTCAGGTCTGTCCCACGGTACCAACGTATGGCTGGGCAATGCACAGGATCTGATCATGAGCGGCGTGGCGACCATTTCCACCGCCATCTGTACCCGTGACGATATCATGCTGTATCTGATCCAGATGGGCGTGGAGTCGGAGAAGTCCTTTAAGATCATGGAGGCAGTCCGTAAAGGCATGGTGGCGAAGGGCAGATGTGCCATGTGGGAAGAGTGGAAGGAAGATATGCTGGCGCACAATGTACCCCAGTGGTATATCGAATCCTGCCAGAAGATCGAGTACATGTTCCCGAAAGCCCATGCGGCGGCGTACGTTATGATGGCATGGCGTATTGCTTACTGTAAGATCCATTATCCCTTAGCTTACTACGGAGCGTTTTTCAGTATCCGTGCCAAGGCATTCTCCTATGAGATCATGTGTCAGGGGCAGAAGCACTTAGAGAGTATTATGGCGGATTATAAAAAGCGGCAGGATACGCTTTCTAATAAGGAAAAAGATGCCATGGGCGATATGCGTATCGTGCAGGAGATGTATGCGAGAGGCTTCGAGTTCGAGCCTGTTGACATCTTCCGGGCGCAGTCCAGATCCTTCCAGATTGTGGACGGAAAATTAATGCCTTCCTTAAACAGTATTGACGGACTGGGAGAGAAGGCGGCGGATGCGATCGTGGAAGCCGCCAAGGACGGTCCGTTCCTCTCCAAGGATGATTTCCGCCAGAGAACTAAGGTTTCCAAGACGATAATTGACCTTATGGATTCGTTAGGATTATTAGGAGACCTGCCGGAGTCGAACCAGATCAGTATCTTTGACTTGGTGTAACAGATTAGCCATAGAATGACGGAACCGGCGACTGGGTGCTCGCACACGAAGCGCCGGTTCTGCCGTCCTATGAGCGGAGCGCCAAATCCATGAAGCAAAAGATGAGCCGCGTTAGCGGCGCCGGCTGCGCAGCAGACGCTTTTGCAAATGGTTTGGGTGCTGAGATGTTGCTCCGGTCAGACGCTTTTATGAATTGACTGGTTTGAGCTGCTCAAAAAAATTAAAAAACCTCTTGCATTTTTTTGACAACTCGATTATACTATGCAAGTACTGTTTTTGTGGCTGATTGGTCAAGCGGTTAA
>DJEP01000047.1:17793-17924 GCA_002431915.1 Lachnospiraceae bacterium UBA5895
GTTCGATTCCCCTATCAGCTGCTCTTTGAAAATTGTAGAAATTTTTCAAAAAATACTTGCAATTTTCAAAAAAATGTATTATACTGAACAAGGTTCGTAAGTAACCTATGGCTGATTGGTCAAGCGGTTAA
>DJEP01000047.1:18072-21404 GCA_002431915.1 Lachnospiraceae bacterium UBA5895
CATTCCCATTTTTTTGTTGTATAGTGGTTCACGATTACTCAAAACATGGGGAAAATGCGGCAAAGAGGCGGGAACCGAAAGCCGTATATCCGCGAAAACGGATGGATGGGAGCATATATGGCAAAATATTTAGTAATTGTAGAGTCACCGGCGAAGGTGAAGACAATCAAAAAGTTTTTGGGAGCAAATTACGAAGTCATGGCGAGTCAGGGGCATGTGAGGGACCTGCCCAAGAGTCAGCTGGGAATTGACGTCGAGCATGACTATGAACCGAAATACATTACGATCCGCGGCAAGGGAGATCTGCTGGCATCCTTACGTAAGGAAGTGAAGAAGGCAGAGAAGATCTACCTCGCAACCGACCCGGACCGTGAGGGAGAAGCCATTTCCTGGCATTTATACCATGCCCTGAAACTGGAAGATAAAAAAGTATATCGTATCACTTTTAATGAGATCACCAAAAGTGCGGTGAAGGAATCCTTAAAGCACGCCAGAGAGATCGATATGAACCTGGTAGATGCCCAGCAGGCGAGACGTGTGTTAGACCGCGTGGTAGGTTACCGGATCTCCCCCATTCTGTGGGCGAAGATCAAGAGAGGCTTAAGTGCAGGCCGTGTACAGTCGGTAGCACTCCGCATCATCTGCGACAGAGAGGATGAGATCAATACATTCATTCCGGAGGAGTACTGGTCTCTGGATGTGAATCTGAAAGTAAAGGGCGAGAAAAAGCCCATCTGCGCAAAATATTACGGCACCACCGAGAAGAAACAGGGCATCGGCAGCAAGAAAGAAGCCGATGAGATCATGAATTCCCTGAAAAATGCCAAATACGAAGTGAAGGAAGTACGTCACGGTGAGCGTGTGAAGAAGGCTCCCCTTCCTTTTACCACCTCCACCTTACAGCAGGAAGCCAGCAAGGTGTTGAATTTCTCCACACAGAAGACCATGCGACTGGCGCAGCAGTTATACGAAGGCGTGGATATCAAGGGAGAGGGCACCGTGGGTCTGATTACCTACTTACGTACCGATTCCACCCGTGTATCCGAAGAAGCGGAAGAACAGGCAGCAGAATTTATCGATGCCCATTACGGTGAAGAGTACAAGACCGCCGCAAATACAGAAAAAAAGAACGGTCAGAAGATCCAGGATGCCCACGAAGCTATCCGTCCTACGGATTTAAACCGTATGCCAATTGCCATCAAAGAGCAGCTTCCGAGAGACTTATTCCGGCTGTATCAGCTGATCTGGAAGCGTTTTGTGGCAAGCCGTATGAGTGCAGCACAGTATGATACCACCTCTGTAAAGATTCAGGCGAAGGACCGGATTTTTACCCTGGCAGCATCGAAAATGCGTTTTGACGGTTTTATGAGTGTCTATACCCAGGAGGAAGATAAGGACGAAGAAAATGTACTGGGCGGCAACCTGGATGAGAACAGTGTACTGGAATTTTTAAATTTTGATCCGAAGCAGCACTTTACGCAGCCTCCCGCACATTATACCGAGGCGAGCCTGGTGCGTGCCCTGGAAGAACTGGGCATCGGACGTCCCAGTACCTACGCACCGACCATTACCACGATCCTCGCCAGAAGATATATTACCAAGGAGAATCGTAATATCTATGTGACGGAACTGGGTGAAGTAGTCAATAATATGATGAAGGAAGCCTTCCCTGCCATCGTGGATGTGAACTTTACTGCCAATATGGAGACCTTACTGGACGGCGTGGAAGAAGGCACCGTGAAGTGGAAGACTATTGTGGAGAACTTCTATCCGGATCTGGATGAGGCAGTGAAAAAAGCCGAAAAAGACCTGGCAGAGGTAACCATTGCGGATGAAGAATCCGATGAAGTCTGTGAACTGTGCGGCAGACGCATGGTAATCAAATACGGACCTCACGGCAGATTCCTGGCATGTCCCGGATTTCCGGAGTGCCGCAATACCAAGCCTTATTTTGAGAAGATCGGTGTGGCATGTCCCAAGTGCGGCAAGGATATTGTCATGAAAAAGACCAAAAAGGGCAGAAGATACTATGGCTGTATCGATAATCCGGAATGCGATTTCATGGTATGGCAGAAGCCTTCGGGAGAGAAATGTCCCCGCTGCGGTAAACTGCTGTTGGAAAAAGGCAACAAGCTGGTTTGCATGGACGAACAATGTGGTTATGTGAAAAATAAACCGACGGAAGAGAAGTAGTTTTATATACTGTCAGAATTTTCTCATAAATTAACGCTATTTCCATTGTAATCTGAAATTACATGTGCTACAATGTGCATAACATCTCGTAGTTTCGTAGTATGTGTAAACGGAGGAAGATAGATGAGTAGCGTACAATTGTTGGACAAGACACGTAAGATCGGCAAATTGTTACACAATAACAACTCCAGCAAAGTGGTATTCAGCGATATCTGTAAAGTAATGCGCGAGATCCTGAATTCCAATGTACTGGTAATCAGCAGGAAGGGTAAGGTGCTGGGCATAGGCAAATCCGACGGAATCGAACCCATCACAGAACTTTTGGATGACAATATCGGCGGATTTATCGATCCGATGTTAAATGAGAGACTGCTTGGTGTGTTATCCACGAAGGAGAATGTCAATCTGGAGACCCTTGGTTTCGAGAATATCGACACGAGAAAATTCCAGGCAATTATCACTCCCATCGAGATCGCCGGTGAGAGACTGGGAACACTTTTTATTTACAAGTGTAACGAACAGTATGATATTGATGATATTATTCTCTGCGAGTACGGTACTACAGTAGTGGGACTGGAAATGCTCCGGGCAGTGAACGAAGAGAGTGCGGAAGAGAGCCGTAAGGTAGCTGTTGTGAAGTCCGCAGTCAGCACCCTGTCGTTCTCGGAGATGGAAGCCATTACCCATATCTTCGATGAACTAAACGGTATGGAGGGAATTCTGGTAGCCAGCAAGATCGCTGACAGAGTCGGTATTACCAGATCTGTTATCGTCAATGCCTTAAGAAAGTTTGAAAGTGCCGGTGTTATCGAGTCCAGATCCTCCGGCATGAAGGGAACATATATCAAAGTATTGAACGATGCCGTGTTTGATGAGATCGAAGAATTAAAGCGTCAGAATGGCAGAAATTAAGCAAAAAATACAAATATTAACATATTTTAGGAAGAAGAGACTATTGAAAAGGATAGTCTCTTTTCTTTAATATTTATTCTAAGTGAGCTTATTTTACTATTGTGTTTTTGTCGAAATACTTTATAATAAAAGAGAATAGGTATGGTAGAAGCAGTTTCTATGCGATTTTATCGATTCTTTAAGGAACGGCAGAATGTGAGGTAGTATGATACAGACAAACGCATTTG
>DJEP01000014.1 GCA_002431915.1 Lachnospiraceae bacterium UBA5895
GAAGGAATAGCATTGATGTTTTCGATTTTGTTCGTCATGTTCGGATACTTGGTATTTAAGATCCTGACGGATCAGTCCCAATCAACTACCACCAGCACCAGGAAACGGAGCAAGAGGAGAGGGACAGGAAAGCCGGTTATCAAAAATAACTGGAATATGCGACCACTGGACACAAAGGATCCTGCTGACAAAGATCTGCGATATGAGGACTTTATAGAATCATCCTGGAACGAAATAGAGAAGTAATTGTCCGACAAACGTACACGCAGCTGAGCCGGATCAGCGCTATAAGGAATTATTTTGTCGGACAAAAAAACTTTACAAACCCGGGAACCCGTGCTATATTGAACTTAGAGAAGTGATAAGAAGTTCCAAGACGCAGAAAACCCCGGTGTGCTAGACCGGGGCTTTTTGTAACTAGGCTGGCTGTTGCTATTCATCTCTGTCCAGCCATTTGCATATGTAGTATGCGACTACACTTGCTATAACAGAGAGAATGAATGTGATAAGAATGTCCAAGACGCCACCTCCTTCCTGCTGGAAAGAGTCAACAGCAAACCAATTATATCACATGGTTCTCATACCGTAAACCGTCAAAAAACGACTCAAAATCCCCCTTGGAAGCCTTTTCTCTTAAATCAGGGTGTCCAGGGTTCGAGCCCCTGGCGGTGCACACACTCTCTTTCGGAGAGCACAGAGAATCGTTTTTGGAGACATAGGAGCTCCGGGGACGGTTCTTTTTTTCTTTACAATAAAACACTTACATAGCTTGTAAAACCAAAACTTAAAGTGTATTCTAAATTCATAATAAAACCAAAGGATAAAAGATTATGCGTTGGGATTATCTGTTTACAAGAGAAATATTGAAAAGAGGCAGGCAGTATTTTGAGTCCGGAAAAGTAAAAGGATTAACACACCGAGGGGCAACATATCAGGCAAAGGTATTGGGAACAAAAGTATATGATGTAGAAGTCTATTTGACGGACCGGATGTATCCAAAGATGTTTTGCAATTGTGCATACGGTGGAAATTGTAAGCATGAGGCGGCAGTTCTTTACGCAATCGAAGAAATGGATGAAACAGGAAGCACAGCGGAAAAACAGGAAGCACGGGTTCCCAAGATGGTGTACCCGTTTAAACATAAGAAAAATATAGAAGAACAGTCTGAAAGCATAGTACAGCAGTCAGTCTATGCATCAGACCGGTATGAATATTTCGACATGGAAGCAATGACAGAACCTTTCAGCTTTTATGAAGACGAACTTGAGGAAGCGGAGCGACTCATAGCGCAGAATAAAATCACCCTATCTGAGTTACAGATGGGGTATCCCAACCGCATAGGAGCAAATGCATTAATGGGTAGGGTCTTTGGTGTGATGGATGGAGACTATCTGCATATAACTTTCACAAAAGATGAAATTGAGGATGCAGGATGCGATATTCCGGGATGCTATGAGGGACATTATGGGAAAAACTATTTTGGCATCAGAGAGGAGCATCTGTGCGTACATGAGCTTGCGCTACTGTTGTTGTTAGAGAAAAAATTGCAATCAGACAGCATAGGAGATGCTACAGACAGTTATGCAAACGATATGATGTACGGATTCCGTCAAAGAAGAACAGGGATGGAGGAAAAAAGTCAGATCCCAGAGACACAGGTTGTGCTGGAACCGTTTTTGGAAGACAAATGGGATGGACTCCAACTTGGATTCAAGGTAGGAGCGGATAAGCTTTATATGCTAAAAAAGCTTACAGAATTCGTGGATTGTGTAGAAAATAAGGGACAATGGAAATTAGGGACAAAAACATCCATAGATTTTGCGCTTGCTTACTTTAATGAAAGTAGCAGCAAATATTATAACTTTCTGAAAAGTGTTGTAATGCAGGAATGGAGAAGAGAAGAATTTAACAAGAATCGCCTATGGAGTGGTTACTACCGATATAGTGGTGAGGCAGAAACGATCAAAGACAGAATTTCGATATACGGAGAGCGGCTGGATAAGTTCTTCCCGCTGGCAGAAGGGAAGAAAATTTCCGTTGTCGTAGGAGAAGGAAGAAGAAAAACAAAAAATACCGAATGGTATTTTGAAGAGGGAAGTCCGGATATCAGATTGACCATAGAACAGGAAATCGATCAGAATCAGGTATTTCAGGGAATACGGATTCGAGGGAAAATACCGGAATTCCTGGAGGGAATTAATTACCGTTATTATTTAGAAAAAGGTATTTTTTACCGTATCCGGATGCAGGAACTGGAGGAACTTGAGCCGTTGTTTCGCAATGCAGAGAACGGAGAGATTTCTTTGCAGATCGGACGAAGATATTTGTCGGAATTTTATTACCGCGTGCTTCCGACGATGGAAAAGTATGCAAAAATAAGGGAAAAGGATGCACAAAAGATCAGGGAATACCTTCCGCCGCAGGCAGAATTTCAATTCTATCTGGATGCGGAAGACGGAAAGATATTGTGTAAAGCAAAGGCAGTCTACGGAGAAAATGCATATGATCTCATGTCATGGATGAATACAGATCAGAGAATCGACAGTTTCCGGGATCGAGAAATGGAATGTAATACTTTGGATGAGGTGCGTAAGATTTTTCCGGAGATTAATGAGGAAAAAGAAAGTTTTGATTCCGGTGAAGATCCGGATGTAGTATATCAGATACTAAAAAGCGGAGTGGCGGATCTGATGCATTTGGGAGAAGTGCAGAGTACGGATCGGTTCCGCCGGTTGAATATTCGTAAAACAATTCCTGTGCATGTAGGTGTATCCTTAGAAAGCGAATTGATGAATCTGGAAATTCATTCCACGGAACTGACGCAGGAAGAACTTTTGGACATTTTAAACAGCTATCGGAAGAAACAAAAGTATTATCGTCTGCGGAGCGGAGAATTTCTGGATCTTCAGGAAGATAACCTGCAGGAACTGGCAGAGATGCTGGATGATCTGCATATTACCCCGAAAGAATTTGTAAAAGGGAAAATGCAGCTGCCTCTTTACCGGGCACTTTATCTGGACAAAATGTTGGAGCAGTGTGAGAGTGTGTATTCTGACAGAGATGCCCGGTTTAAAAAGCTGGTAAAGAACTTTAAAACGGTAGAAGATGCTGAGTATGAAGTGCCGGAGACGTTAAATCAGGTGCTTCGCAAATATCAGAAATACGGTTACAGATGGCTGCGGACATTGGAAAACTGTGGATTTGGCGGCATTCTTGCGGATGATATGGGCCTTGGTAAGACATTACAGGTCATTGCAGTGTTGCTGGCACATAAGAAGGAAAACAGGAACAGCCATCCGGCATTGATTGTTACACCTGCATCGTTGGTATACAACTGGAAAGAGGAGTTCGCAAAATACGCGCCGGAATTGTCGGTTGGAATGATTGTCGGTAATCAGACAGAGCGCCAAAATCGTATTGCAGAATATGAAAAATGGGATGTTCTGGTGACTTCATATGATCTTTTAAAAAGGGATATAGCAGAATACGAAGAAAAGAACTTTTCTGTCCAAGTTATTGATGAAGCACAATATATTAAGAATCATACAACCGCAGCGGCAAGATCTGTAAAACTGATTTCAGCCCATACAAAATACGCCTTGACGGGAACCCCTATTGAAAACCGACTCAGTGAACTCTGGAGTATTTTTGATTATCTGATGCCCGGATTTTTATATACCTATGATAACTTTAAAAAAGAAATAGAAACTCCGATTGCGAAGAATCAGGATGCAGATGCTACGGCATTGTTGAAACGGATGGTTGCACCTTTTATTTTGCGGAGATTGAAGGGCGATGTATTAAAGGATCTTCCGGAAAAACTGGAGGAGAACTATTATGCGGTTATGGAGGATGAACAACAAAAACTCTATGATGGTCAGGTAGTGCGTAT
This sequence comes from Lachnospiraceae bacterium UBA5895, assembly GCA_002431915.1. Lineage (GTDB taxonomy): Bacteria > Bacillota > Clostridia > Lachnospirales > Lachnospiraceae > Acetatifactor. Next base: position 3,893 of record DJEP01000014.1, read on the forward strand.
GAAGCAGTCCCTGGAAAAGGAATCAGAAGACAACTTCAGAAAAAATAAGCTGCAGATTTTGGCTGAGCTGACCAGAATCCGGCAAATTTGTTGTGACCCGGCGCTGCTGTTTGATGATTACGAAGGGGAGTCTGCCAAGAGAAATACCTGTATGCAGTTAATAGAGAATGCAATTGAAGGAGAGCATAAGGTACTGCTTTTTTCACAGTTTACTTCGATGCTGGAGCTTTTGGAGAAGGACTTAAAGGAAAGACAGATCAGATATTATAAGATAACAGGCGAGACTTCAAAGGAAAAACGGTTGGAACTAGTACAGCAGTTCAATGCAGATGATGTTCCGGTGTTTTTGATTTCATTGAAGTCAGGAGGGACAGGATTAAATCTGACCGGCGCTGATATTGTAATACATTACGACCCCTGGTGGAATGTTGCTGCGCAGAACCAGGCAACAGACAGAGCACACCGTATTGGGCAGACGAAAACAGTATCGGTGTATAAACTGATCATGAAAAATTCCATTGAGGAAAAGATTCTCAAAATGCAGGAAGATAAGAAAAATCTTGCAGATGCGGTATTGAATGGGGAGAGCACTAATCTTATGGATATGAGCAGAGATGATTTATTACAGCTTTTAGGATAATGATAGGTAGGAGATTTCACATGACTGCGATATTTGATACGCATGCGCATTATGACGATGATGCATTCAACGAAGACAGAGAACAGCTGCTGGCGGATCTGCCGGAGCAGGAAATTGCCCGGGTGGTGGATGTAGGCGCGAGCCTTACTTCCTGCCGGAAGGTGCTGGATCTGATGGACGCGTACGATTACATTTACGGAGCCATCGGCGTACATCCCAGCGAGACCGTGGAACTGGATGAGGAATCCTATTCCTGGCTGAAGGAGCAGTGCCAGAAAGAGAAATGCCTGGCGGTGGGAGAGATCGGGCTGGATTATTACTGGCCGGAGCCGGACCATGAGACACAGAAAAAGTGGTTCCTGCGACAGCTGGATCTGGCGCGCGAGATCAAAAAGCCCGTCATTATCCACTCCCGGGATGCGGCAAAGGATACGGTAGACCTCATGACAGAGGCACATGCAGAGGAGATCGGCGGCGTGATCCATTGCTATTCCTATACAAAAGAAACAGCGAAAGTTTTCCTGAATATGGGATTTTATTTTGGCATTGGCGGTGTTCTTACATTTAAAAATGCGAAGAAACTGAAAGAAGCTGTAGAATATATTCCCATGGACCGCATCGTGCTGGAGACGGATTGCCCATATCTGGCACCGGAACCGAACCGCGGTAAACGCAACAGCTCTCTGAATATTCCCTATGTGATCGCTGTTATGGCACAGATTAAGGGAATCACGGAAGAAGAAGTGCGCAAGGCGGCATGGGATAACTCTCTGAAATTGTATCGAATGGATAAATAACCGGGTAAAAAGCAATGGAAACAATTAAAGAATTAGAAGAAAGTAATACAAAACAGCAACTATTTTCAAAAGATGATCTGAAAAAATTGATTGTTCCTCTGTTATTTGAACAGGCGCTTGCCATCACTGTGGGTATGGCGGATACTGTCATGATCTCCTCCGCGGGAGAAGCGGCGGTCTCCGGCGTATCCCTGATTGATATGTTCAACAACCTGATTATCAGTGTGCTGGCGGCACTGGCTACCGGTGGTGCAGTGGTGACCTCTCAATTCCTCGGAGCCGGGAAAAAAGAGGATGCCTGCAAATCAGCAAAGCAATTGATCGTGTCCTCCGTATGCATTACTATCGGTATATCGATTTTGGTTATGGTGTTCTGCAACGGTATCATTTCCCTGTTTTTCGGTAAGATCGAAGCGGACGTATTCCATAATGCCGTGATCTACATGATGATCTCCGCGTTGTCCTTCCCTTTTCTTGCCTTGTACAATTCCTGTGCGGCGCTGTTCCGCTCCATGGGCAATTCCCAGATCACGTTAAAGGTCTCCGTGGTGGAAAATATCATCAACATCGGAGGAAACGCCCTGGGCGTCTATGTCCTTGGACTGGGCGTTGCAGGTGTGGCGATTCCTTCCCTGATTTCCCGTGCGGTGGCAGGATTTATTCTGTATCATCTGCTGAAAAATCCGGTCAACGAAGTCCATTTGTTAAAAGAAAAATTCCGCATCGACTGGCCGGTGATCCGGAAGATTTTTTACATCGGTATTCCCAGTGGTATCGAGAACGGTATTTTCCAGTTGGGACGTGTCATCGTGGTGAGCATTATCGCGGGCTTCGGAACTGTGCAGATCGCTGCCAACGGTGTGGCGAACAGCTTAGACAGCATGGGATGCATCGTCGGACAGGCAATGAACCTGGCAATGATCACGGTGATTGGGCGCTGTGTCGGTGCCGGAGATTCCGGTCAGGTGCGGTATTATACAAAGAAACTGCTAAAGATTACCTACCTGTGTACGTTAGTGGTAAACAGTATCATTCTGCTGTGTCTGCCGTGGATTCTGAAATGCTACGGATTAAGCCCGGAGACCACGCAGCTGTCCTACATTCTGGTCATGATCCACAACGGTATGGCGATGTTTTTGTGGCCTGCATCTTTTGTATTACCGAACATGCTTCGTGCCTGCAATGACGTGCGGTTTACCATGGTGCTGTCTATCCTCTCCATGTTCGTGTTCCGTATTGGATTCAGCTATATCATCGGCGTGAACATGGGCTACGGAGCCATCGGTGTCTGGATTGCCATGGTACTGGACTGGATCTTCCGCGTGATCTGCTTTGTGAGCAGATATTTGTCCGGACATTGGCTGAAGACAGCCGGACTGTCGGACAGATAACACCCCGGTTGTCCTCATATAGGGAGTCTGTTATAATACCTATAGCAGATAGAAATCTGCAAAATATATGAGGAGAGGTATGTAATATGCAGGTAGTATTGGAAAATGAAGCTTTAAAGGTAACTATCAACAGCTTTGGGGCAGAGCTTGCAAGCATTCGGGGGAAAGCGACAGATACCGAGTATTTGTGGAATGCGGACGCAAAATTCTGGAAGAGGAGTGCACCGATACTGTTTCCCTTTGTGGGCAGTTTGAAAAATAAGGAATATCACTACGAAGGAAAGACCTATTCCATGGGTCAGCACGGTTTTGCCAGAGATATGGAGTTCGCCGTGGATGTACAGACTGAGACAGAAGCATGGTTTTCCCTGCAATCCAATGAAGAGACCAAAGCAAAATTCCCGCTGGATTTTATCTTGAAGATTGGTTATGAATTAGAAGGAAAAGACCTGAAGGTTATCTGGCAGGTCGAGAATCCGGATACGAAAACACTGTATTTTTCCATCGGCGGACACCCTGCATTTATGTGTCCTGTGGATGAAAAGGGAAAGCAGTCGGAGTATTATTTCAAGTTTGATACCGACAAGGATCTGACCTACGGTCTGATTGCCGACGACGGACAGGGACTGATGGGGCAGGAAGAGAATGTATTGCCGGTGAAAAATGGCTATGCGCAGATCACAGAGCACTTATTTGACCGGGATGCTCTGATCGTGGAGAACCGTCAGAGTTCTGTGGTGAGCCTGTGCACTCCGGACAAAAAGCCTTACCTCACAGTAAGTTTTGATGCTCCGTTATTCGGGCTGTGGTCTCCCGCAGGCAAGGGAGCACCGTTTATCTGCATCGAGCCCTGGTACGGCAGATGCGACCGGACCACCTTTGATGGCAGCCTGGAGCAGCGGGAGTATGGCAATACGCTGCAGGCAGGCGGGGTATTCCGCAGGGAGTACACTATTACTGTAGAATAGGAGCCTTTGATATAGTATCTTAAACCCGATTGTCCGAGCGCGGGTAAAGAACCCATTGTGTATGTAACGTAGAGACTGGTCTGTGTCATGGCTAAAACATTGAAACAGCAGCGACGTGTCAGAAATCGCTGCTGTTTTTAAATGCATTTTCTTATGAATTATCGCTTTCCTTGTAATCAAAATTCGGAATATGCCCCCATCTGTCCCGAAAATAATGGGCGGTCAGCTTCGGACGGCGGTCTCTGGTAAAAATGCCTTTCCGGTTGCCGTCAGCACGCATACAGCCCTGTAAGGTGGCATAATCGGCAAAATTCCATGCCTGCTCTCCAATAAAGAAGTCTCTTCCATCGAAGGATTTGCTGTACATCTTATAAAGTGCTGTCTGAAATTCTTCACTCCACATCTCCGGCGCACAGTTGTGAAGTCCGGCGAGGGTATCGGCGCCGTATTCCGTCATCATCACGGGTTTCCCGATCTTTTCCCAGAAATCCAGTTCGATATTCCAGGCGTAAGAAGCAGCCTCTAAGTCGCCGGACAGATTGTACCAGCCGTAATAACGGTTCAGGCAGACCACATCCATGGTCCTGGTGACGATGTCCTTTTCGTAATTATTCTGGCAGCAGACGAAGGTCACGGGGCGGTTCTGCGGATCCAGGCTGTGGGTAAATTCATAGAGGGAATGCCAGTAATTATAGGCAGATTCCGGGAAATGCTCGGTATCAGGCTCATTTCCCATGGACCACATGACTACGCAGGGGTGGTTTTTGTCCCGCTCGATCAGATCCCGCAGTACCTGTTCATGATGCTCTCTTATGGGGAAGGTCTTATAAGGATCGCAGTTTTCTCCGGCACCGATGCCCACCGCGGGAGTCTCGTCAATAATAACGATGCCCTCTCTGTCGCAGAGCCGGTAGATCTCCTCCGCATAGGGGTAGTGACTGGTTCGGAAGGAATTGGCATGGATCCAGTGCAGGAGGTTGATATCCTTTACATCGAGGCAGAGATCCAGGCCTCTTCCGCGGAAAAAGGAATCCTCATGCTTGCTGAAGCCCTTGAAATAAAAAGGTCTGCCATTGATTAAAAACTGCGTTCCTTTCACCTCTACGGTGCGGAAACCGAATTCTTCCGTATAGCAGTCATCCCCGTAATGCACTTCGGCTTTGTAGAGATATGGGGTTCCCGGATAGGGCTCCCAAAGATGGATCCGCGGAACCCGAAGTGCCCCTTTCCGTCCGGTGGCTTTCGCATTACAGTTCCCTTCTGCATCTAGGATCTTTAAAGTGACATCAGCGTCACTATCTGCACCATCCGTGAGAATTTCATAATTTAAGATACCGGTGTCACCTTCAATAGACGGCACCAGAGTGATGTCTTTGATGTAAGAGACCGGAGTGCTGTAGATGCGCACCGGACGGTTGATACCTGCAAAATTAAAGAAATCAAAATTCGGAAGATTCTGTTTTTTCCGCCACAGTTTCGCTGCTTCCACACTGGGAACCCCGGGATTGTCCGAGCCGAAGAAAGCGATATTGCCCTCGTTGCCGATTGGCAGGGTGCTGTGGCTGATCCGGTTGTCCACGGCGACGCCGATGGTGAGGCGTCCATCCTCCGGAATCGTATCTGTGATCTCGACTTCAAAGGGGAGAAAGCCGCCCTTGTGGGTCAGGATCAGTTTTCCGTTGAGATATACTTTGGCGGCATGGGTTACCGCATCGAAGCGCAATACCTGACGCTGTCCGCTGTTCCCGCACAAAAATGCCGGAAACTCCACGGTACGCTGGTAATAGGCCCAGCCGTAATGATTCCGGTAAGCCGGGTCATCCTTCTGGTCATTATAAGAGGCCGGAACGCAGATCGGCTCCATCTCCTGCGGTGCCGCCCAGGTATCCCCCGGTTCCGTCTCATCACTTAATTGGAATTGCCATATCCCTCCCAGATCGATCAAACTGCGGGAGCGGTTCATGATCGGATATAACATGGTAGTAGTCCTCCTTTGCCCTGTAATTGCGATTATTATAGGGCAGGACAAAAGGAAAATCCATGTCTTTATTTGCAGGAAATATGTTATTTTTTATACAGTTGCAGTATTGAAAAATCGGAAATTCCGGAATATACGGTTATGTCTGCATGTTTTACATAAGAAAATGAATGGAAAAAACGGTCTGTTAATGCTAAAATAATACAACAATGTGATGCAAAATTTGTAGCGATCAAGAATCACTGAGAGGGAGAACGGAATGGAAGAACTGTATTTTACAGTATGTACTACGGCAGACACAGCGGAATTATATTGGGATAAGACGGAAGGTGCGGAAATCTCTTGCAAATATGAGGTTTTCCTGGACGGAACCTGCGTGGCGGCAACGGAGAAGACTCATTTTACACTGACGGCATTACAGCCGGAGCAAAGTTACAGGGCGGAAATCCGGCAGAATAAAAAAACGATCGGAGCCCTTACTTTTGAAACAAAAAAGCTCCTCCGCCGCATCAACGTGACGGAAGAACCTTACCTTGCCAAAGGAGACGGGAAAACGATGAATACCGTCGCCTTACAGAGGGTTTTCGATGATTGCAGCGCAGAAGAGGAAGTTTATTTTCCTGCGGGTATCTATCTGACGGGAGCGTTGAATCTTCACAGCAATCTGACAATCTATTTTGAGGAGGGTGCCGTTCTGCAGGGAAGCGAAGCACCGGAAGATTATCTTCCGCGGATCTGGAGCCGCTTTGAGGGCGTGGAGCAGGAATGCTACCGGAGCCTGTTAAATGCGGGAACCCTGGACCACACCTCGGGACCCAATTGCAGAAATATTCTGATTTACGGAAAGGGAATTATCAGCGGAGGTGGCAGAGAACTGGCGGACCGCACCATTGAGCAGGAGCGGAAGAAACTGGCGGATTATCTGGCACAAAACGCCGAACTGGTGGCAAGCTGTGAGAATGACCGCACCATTCCCGGCCGGGTACGTGGGAGACTGATTAATCTGAGTAATTGCGAACATGTACGGATTACCGGACTGACGCTGCAAAATGGTCCGGCGTGGAATGTGCACATGATTTATTGCAATGATATCGTGACGGATCATTGTGTACTGCATTCTCAGGGCATCTGGAACGGGGATGGCTGGGATCCGGATTCTTCGGAGAACTGTACTCTGTTTGCAACGCGATTTGAGACCCACGACGATTCCGTAGCCATCAAATCGGGGAAGAATCCGGAGGGCAACGAGATCAACCGTCCTACAAGACAGATCCGCGTGTTTGACTGCTACAGTGTATGCGGGCACGGAATCTGTATCGGAAGTGAGATGTCCGGTGGTGTAGAGAATGTGAAGATCTGGGATTGCAGTGTGGCGGCGTCCTACAGCGGTATCGAGATCAAAGGCACACCACAGCGAGGTGGATATGTCCGGAATGTCTCCGTGAGGGATTGCAGCTTTCCACGCCTGATGATCCACTCGGTTCCCTATAACAATGACGGCGTACCGGCGGAGGAAGAGCCGGTGTTTGAGAATCTTCATTTTGAGCGGATGGAACTTACCGGCATCCGGATGGGACACGGAGATCCGGTAACGGTGGATCCCATTGAAATCGAGGGGTTCCGCTCCCCGGGACATGCGATCCGGAATGTTACGCTGCGGGACTGCACATTGCCGCAGGATGCCAATATTCGTCTTGCCTGGTACGAGAACCTGACATTGCAAAGCATACATAGTAAAAACAGCATCACATCAGAAGAAATATGAGAAGAACGTAAAAAACTATAAGGAATACAGGAAAAGCTTCGGGAACGGACAAGAAACCGAAGCTTTTTGGTGCCGTTACAATTTCTGACACATATGATATTCAATATAAATTTATCGAATATCAATAAAATTATATTGACATTCGTACAATAGAGTGATATGTTAAGGCTATCAGGAAGGAAAGAGGTAATTCATTATGGAGAAGAGAGAGTTGTCGGAAAAGGAGCTGCGGGAGAAAAAGTTCACGCTGGCGAAGGGGACGAAGTATCTGTTGGATTTCATGTTCTATGTGGGAATCCTGGTGACGTTAAGTCTGCCGTTCAGCCTGAAATACATAGGAAAGTATCTGGAAGCGGTAGAAGGGAATTACCTCCCGGCGGTGATTATATTTGCAATCCTGGGAGTGCTGGCCCTGCTGTTGATCAATGAGCTGCGCAAAATGTTCCGCACGGTGTTGGCGGAGGATTGTTTTGTGCCGGAAAATGTGGCGAGCCTCCGCAGAATGGGAGACTTAAGCTTTTTCATAGCGACCATGAGTGCGGTACGATGCGTGGTATACCTGACTATCGCTATGCTGGTGATCATTCTGGTATTCATCATCGCAGGTATGTTCAGCAAGGTATTGGCCATGGTATTTGAAGAAGCCGTGCGCTACAAGGAAGAAAATGACTTAACGATCTAAAAGCGCATGAACGGAGAAATAGCGCGGTCAAACGGCGCTTTTAATGGTAAATAGAAAGGCAGCAATTATGGGAATCATTGTAAATCTGGATGTAATGATGGCAAAGCGGAAGATCAGTCTGACGGAACTGGCGAATCAGGTGGATCTGAC
>DJEP01000091.1:0-16925 GCA_002431915.1 Lachnospiraceae bacterium UBA5895
TACTTTCCTTAGGTATTATATCACATCTCAATTGCTTTCTATGTAATATTTCTCTTGAATATACACAAATAACCGGGTCTTAAGGAAGAACAGAAGAAGCGATTGATGGCTTATATGGAGGCTTTGAAGAAAATAGAAAGTTTGGAGAAGATTTAAATAACGAGGAAAAATATATGAATACAGAAATTCAAATAATACCATCTGCAGAGGATATTAGAAATAAAGTATATTGGGTTCGTGGAAACCAAGTAATGTTAGATGCGGATTTAGCTTTTATTTATGGATATGAAGTTAAAAATCTGAATCGGCAGGTAAAACGAAATATGGCAAGATTTCCAGAAGACTTTATGTTTCAGCTTACCCAAACCGAATATGATAATTTGCGGTGCCAAAATGTCACCGCAATTAGTAATATGTCCAGAACAATGCCCTTTGTGTTTACAGAGCAAGGTATATATATGCTTGCAACTGTTTTAAAAGGGGAACTTGCAGAACGACAAAGTATATTTATTATGCGTGCATTTCGCGAAATGAGACATTTTGTAGCCCACAATGCTCTTATGTTTGAGAAAATTAATGATATAGAATTAAAACAGCTGAAATATCAAAAGGAAACTGATGAGAAGTTTGGTAAAATATTTGCATATATGACAGATCATGAGGAAGACACTCAAAAGATTTAATGAATAGTTGTAATTCCTCCGGGGCATACTGATTCCGGAGGAATTTTTATATGAAAGATCAGATCAAATCTTACTTACAACGTTTAAATAATGGAGAAACTTTGGAAAGTGTCCAGGCGGATTTCGTCCGGGAATGTAAGGATGTGGATCCCGCCGAGATCATGCAGGCAGAACAGGAATTATTACGGGAAGGCACTTCCATCGGGGAATTGCAACGGCTCTGCGATGTGCATTCCGCCTTGTTTCATGGTTCCACTACAGAGGAGAAAATTGCCAATGCTGAAAAAGCTGTGGCGCATTCTATGGATGCCCGGAAACTGCATGCTGAAAACATGAAAGATCAGCGGCTCTCCGCCGCTGCCGCCCTGATCCAGATCTTCGGGCATCCCCTGCAGACCTTTACCCTGGAAAATGCAGCACTGGAAAAAATGCTTACCCGCGCAGAACAAGCTTTGGAAAACGATGGAATCGATGACCGCCTGTTAAACGAGCTGCGGCAGATTGCTATCCACTATGCCAAGAAGGGAGACTTACTTTATCCACATTTGAATGTGCAATATGGGATCAACGGACCCTCCGCGGTCATGTGGACAGTAGATGATGAGATCCGGGATGAGTTGAATGCTCTGGCAAAGCAAAAAGATCATATAGAGACCGATGCGTGGAAACAGCGCCTGAAAGCCGTCCTGACCCGCATGGAAGAAATGATCTATAAGGAATCCAACATTCTCTTCCCCAACTGCGCGCTGAATTTCTCAGAGGAAGAGTGGTATCACATCTATCGGGATGCTAAAGATTACGCAGAATGCTTCGGTGTCCGGGGCGATACCTGGGAAGCGGCGGAAGCACATCTGGCTGACACCGCTGCTGTCGCAGGTGCCATGTCTGCGGAACATGCTTTTGCAGGCGGTGAGACCCGGATTCATCTCCCCGGCGGCAGTCTGACTCTGTCACAGCTGACCGCTATGCTGAATACGATCCCTCTGGAGATCTCCTTCGTGGACATCGATAATATCAACCGCTACTTCAACGAAGGTCCCAAGGTATTCAAGCGTCCCGGTATGGCACTGGGAAGAGAAGTCTTCACCTGTCATCCGCCCAAGATCGAGCAGAAAGTGCGCCGAATCATCGACGAATTTCGTGCCGGAACATTAGATCAGGTGCCGGTCTGGATGGACAAGGGCGGCAGAACTTTTCTGGTCACCTATTACGCTGTCCGTGATAAGAACGAACAGTATCTGGGAACACTGGAGCTGGTACAGGATATGGAATTCGCAAAAGAGCACTTCCAATAAGGAATGTGCTCTTTTTACTGTCACTCAATATAATCTTGCCTGTCTGTTTCTGATTTCTTCCTGCGCCTCTTCTACATAGAGCTGCGCGTTCTCCAGATTCCATCGAATCTCCTCTTCGGTAACTGCCCGCTTTACTTTTCCGGGATTCCCGATAACCAGTGAATTATCCGGAATCTCCACATTCTGTGTCACCAGCGCACCTGCACCGATGATGCAGTTTTTCCCGATCTTGCAGCCATTCATCAGAATGGCTCCCATGCCGATCATGGTATTGTCGCCGATCTTACAGCCATGGATGATGGCACCGTGCCCTATCGTCACATGATTTCCAATCTCCACCGGATACCCGCTGCCCAAATGCACGACCGCATTGTCCTGAATATTACTCTCTTTTCCGATGACAATGGAGTCCCGGTCTCCCCGAACCACCGCATTGTACCAGATTCCGCTGTTTTCCCCTATCGTCACATTTCCCAGTACCACCGCACCGGGCGCTATAAATGCTGTCTCATGGATCTGCATATATTTTTTCTCCCTATATTCTAACTCTTCATTACAAAGTGCACACCGCATATAACGGTATATTTTTCATCCAACCCTGATCAATATATTTCTTTGCTGAAAAGCGAATTGCTGTTTGCGGATGATATTTTTCGCAATAGCATTTCAAACTCTGGGATTTCAGATTTGTCTCTGCTTTTACTTCGATGGGAACAATATCTTTTCCCATTTGTATCATAAAATCCTGTTCAAAAGTCGCCTTTTCCGTTCCATAATAATAAGGCGTATATTTTGTATCCGAAACAATCTGCTGCAATACATACTGCTCTGTCAGCGCACCTTTAAACTCAACAAAAATATCATTACCTTCCAGAATACTCATGGCATCCAAGTCACTCATTGCTCCCAGCAGTCCCACATCCAACATAAACAGCTTGTATACATTGATCTCCTTGTATGCAGCCAGCGGCACGTGCGGTTCATTCACACGATTTACCTTATAGATCAGTCCGCAATCCAGGAGCCATTGTATTGCTATCTCAAAATCAGCACTTCTGGCACCCTTTTTAATCTGTCCAAAGAAAAATTTCTTATTTTCCTTCGCCAACTGTATCGGAATAGATTCCCATACCATGCGAATTCTGGGAAGATCTTTAGCATCTATATGTTTTCCAAAGTCTCCCTGATATTGACGCACTATATCTTTTTGCAACTCCCGAACGCCGACATAGTCCTTCTGTTCTCTGAAAACATCGACTACCGCAGGCATTCCACCGGTATAATAATAATTTTTTAACCAAAACAAGTATTTATCTGAAAAGTTGTCTATTATGGAAAAGTCTTTGCTGTCCAATGCTCCCGACAACCCCTCTTCCCCCATGGCACATAAAAATTCCCTAAAATTCAAAGGATAGAGGTCCAGCAGTTCTACCTTGCCTACCGGATAGGATACTCCCTGATGAATCGCTACCCCCAATAGGGATCCCGCCGCAAGAACATGATACTCCGGTGCATCTTCGCAGAAATATTTCAGAGATTCCAGAACTCTCGGTGCATCCTGAATTTCATCCAGAATAATCAATGTATCTCCGGGGGTAATTGTGACCCCTGTTTCGATATTAAGATTCATAAGAATTCTCTGAATGTCAAAATCCATTTCAAAGACATCACTCATTCTTTTATTATTATAAAAGGATACATACGCCACTTTAGAGAAAAATTGTTTTCCAAATTCCTTCATTAACCATGTTTTTCCTACCTGTCTCGCACCCATAATAATCATAGGCTTTCTATTTTTCTTTTCTTTCCAGTTCTGCAATTGTTCCATGGCAAATCGTTTCATCGTCATCCTCCTTCCTTATAAAATATAGTTTACCACATTTTTTCCGATCTAATCAATCATATATATAACATTTTTTCTGACCAAAACTCTATATTTTACAACACTTTTTCCGACCAAACTATACTTCCTCCAGATAATGCACACCTTCTATCTGACTAACTTCCGATAAAATTTCCGCATGATTTCTTCTCTTCTTCAGATCCAGCATCATAGTAAGGACGATATCCGATCCTTTTAAGGTCTTATCTCTCTTTTTTTCCACAGAACTCAGTTCATATCCACATTCATGGATATAGTCATAGACTCCCCCTGTCATAGCCTTATCAATTTCCATATACAAGCCAATGTAGCGGTTGTATTGCTCCTGCACACGGCTGACTCTGGCAATTCCGAACATTGTGACAATAATCAGTGCGAACATCATCAGGCTGACCTCCAGCATTCCGGATCCCAACATAATCCCAAGGGTTGCCGTTGCCCACAATCCGGCAGCCGTTGTCAATCCTCTGACCTGATTTTTCCCGGTAATAATGATGGTTCCTACTCCCAGAAAACCGATGCCACTGACTACACCTGCCGGGATACGCCCCATATCCGTCCTTCCGATGCCCAGGGCTGTTCCAAGGTAGATATTAACCGCAGCGGAAGCCGCCGCTCCGAGGCAGACTAAGGCAAAGGTCCGCATTCCCGCCGGGTGATGCTTCGTCGCTCTCTCCAGTCCGATCACACAACCCAGCACAGCCGCAAACAGCAGCCGCAAAGCTATGGCTCCATTCGTAAATTCCGCAAAATAATTCGCAAAGTTCTGCATATCTATTTCTCCTTTCGCATTTCCATACTTTTTTCAATCTTTTCATACTCCCATATAAGAAAGACCGGCATAGTCTCCTGTTGCGAACTGTACCGGTCTTCATTATCATTTAAAAATATCTGATGTTTTACAAAATTACAGATTCAGAAGGTATTCTCCCAGCGCATAAGAGAAATCTACCAGATACGGCTGTACCTCCTTTGGGTACATGCTGGTAAGATGATGGGTCTCAAAAGCAAAACACTCCTGATAATCAATATCCCGTAAAGCCTGCATTACCTCTTTCCAGGGAATCGTTCCGTTAAATGGTGCAAAATGTTCATCCTTGACACCGTAATTATCGTTAATATGAGTAGCTTTCAGATGAGATCCTACCTGACGGATCATATCCGGAACATTCAATCCCACCATATTTGCATGACCGGTATCAATACATATCTGTACATTCGGATTGTCAATGACATCCATCAGCTCCAACAACTCTTCTGCACAACTGCCGTAATGGGTAGGCTTTGTCATGTTTTCGATTGCCATTCCCACATGATGATCCGCAAAAATTTCGCCCCAATGCTTCATGTATTCTCTGTTGTATTTAAAAGATTTCCTGTAATCATAACCGCCGCCGTTGCGTCTGACGGTGTAAGGATGAACTACCATCCATTTCACGCCCACTCCTTCTGCCGCCAGGACACTGCGCCGCATAAGTTCCTCTCCGAGTTCTCCGTCCGAACGGGTCAGATCCGCGTTAAATGCATTTCCCATCGTCCAGTAGGCATGTGCCTGGATATATTGCACGCCAACTTCTTCTGCAAGCGCTGCGGTATCTTCGATCCATTTTTCCCAGTTATCCCCTCTTAAGGGCTGCCCTTCCGTGCAATGACTGCAAAGACATGCATCTACATATTTATATCCTGCCTTTGCACAGGCTCTGGTAGACACATCGATGGGAATCTGATAAGGCTTCTTATCAATGAAATCCATAATATTAGTTGATGTTGCCAGTTTCATTTTATTTCTCCACCTTTCCGCAAAAACATGCATCTCTCATTTACACAGACAAAATTGCTTTCTGTTCCAGTAAATGTCTGCGAAGCTCTGCCACGTCTACCTTTTCAGGTTCACAATGGGCTGCTGCCGCCATCGCAGCCGCTTCCCCGGCCGCCTGTCCCACTGCCATACATTCATTCATGATTCTGGTAGAGCCAAAGGTAATGGCATCTACGCTGATGTCTCTTCCTGCCATCATCAGGTTGGGAATATCCGCAGACACCAGACATCCATAAGGAATTCCAAAAGGTTCTTCAATGGTAACACGATACGTTCCGTCACCTGCTCCATTATGAATATCAATAAAGTATCCACATAATGCAATACTGTCCTCCGGCTTTTTTCCGTCCACCGCATCATGATAATCCAGCATCTTGATGCCCTTGATTCTACGGCTCTCCCGGACACCGATGGAAGCATTGATGGAATCCAGATAGCAATTTTCAAAACCGGGCACATTTTCCCGGAACATCTTCATAAGCTTCGGAATCTGCAGATGAGCTTCCATTTCCCCGTTACTTAAGTCATGCAGGTCGGAACCGTCAAAATTCAACAGACGGATCGTATTCACTGCCACCTGTCCCGGCATGGGCTGACGGATAAAAATAACGGTCTCCCTGTCCACCGGACATTCGCCCTTTTTCCGGAGTTCCTCCAGGAGATGATGCATCCCCAGGAAAATAAAGCTCTTCGTCTTCCGGAAGAAATCCGCATTATATCCCTGGGCAATGTTGTCCAGTACATCATAGGGCAATTCCTCCGGGTGTTGTTCGATAAAATCGCAAAACTCTTCAAAATTCACCCCGCCCAGGTTGAACATCAGGGTAGGCGGCTGCATCACATTATTTTCGTTTCCTTTTTCTGTTTCTGCTCCGCTTAAAGTACCTAAGTCGCCATCTCCGGTTCCATCGATAAACACGTCTGCCGTGATTTCAATGTGCTGTCCCTTGCCGGATACAATGACAGACCGGATCTTTCCATCCTTCATTTTCACATCTGCCAGTTCGCAGTGCATAAGAAGCTCCACTCCTGCCTCTTTTACCATCTCAAAACACAAGATTCTGGAATAAAACGGATGTATCAGCGTAACGGACTGGTGATGCGGGCAATACTCATGTCCATAGGATGCTCCTGCCTGCTCCAGCCTGTCCACAAATTCCTGGGCAATACCGCCCACTACCTGTCTGCCTTTGATATCCCAGAATGCCAGAAAAGGAAGTCCGCTTCCTAGCTGTCCACCCAGATAACCGTTTCTTTCCACCAGCAGCACCTGCGCTCCTGCCCTCGCCGCTGTCACCGCAGCCGCAAATCCACCGGGACCTCCGCCTACCACTACCACATCTTTTTTAATCTGTTCCATGGTCATCCTCTTTTCTCCGGGTCTTCCAACCAGGCTATTATCTGTTTACTGTAAGTCTCTTCCAGACCCAGATCCCATAAAAGCTGTAGCAGAGTATAACGATTCCGCACCTCTTTGCCTACCTCGATTCCCTCCTGTACCATCTCCATAGGGAGACCGATCTGGCTGGGACAATAGGGAGCATCCAAAGATTGCAGTAATGCAATCAACTGCTCTGTTGCCGGAAGCTGTTCTTCAATGGTGTGCCGGATATCCTCCCACCGTTTTCCCATGATCTGTAGCCTCTGATTCCGCTGTTCTATATTGTTTTTTCCGCATTCCTGTTCCAGTCTCAGAATTCCTTCGGCAGCATCCAGATAGCTTGCTTTTATCTTCTGTTCCCAGTCGGATACGTTCCGCTCCTTTTTCTTCGCTGCGGCAAAATCCACCGTTTCCTGTGCCAACATATGATACATCTGTGTTACGATGATCATTCCGACACCTACTTTGGTTCCATGTAGAACCGGCTTTCTGCCTTCCATGAGAAAACGCATCTCCCAAAAATGAGACAGATGATGCTCACAACCGGATGCCGGTCTGGAATTGCCCACATAATACATGGCAATCCCCGTAACCACCAGGGCTTCCATCAGGCTCCGGATTGCCTCCGGATCTCTCTTTTTAATCTGCGTACCCTGTTCTACTACCGTTTCCACTGCACCGCGCACCATGTCCACCACATAATCGCAATAATACTCTCCGGTGATCATTTGAGAAAGTTTCCAGTCTAACAGGCAGGTATATTTTCCGAGCACGTCCCCCAGCCCTGCGGTGATCAGTTCCATGGGTGCTTCCGCCATAATTTTAGTCTCACCGATGACCGCCACAGGTCCATGGGCATCCTTCGTTACTTTCACATGGTTGAGCATCAGAGCCGCCCCCACGGATGCAAAACCATCCATACTGGTAGCAGTGGCTACGATCATATAATCCAGTTTTAACCGAAAACTGACATATTTACACATATCATTGATGGTACCTGTACCAACAGCCAGCAGGATTTCCGTCTCCGGGGGACAGGAGGTCAGAATTTCTCCTAAATGACTCTCATCAGGAACCGGCTCCTTTTCCGAAAATACCAGTGCTTCACAGGAAATCTGCGCTTCCACCAACTCCTGTTCCAAAGCCTCTCCTGCTGCCCTCCAGGTATTCTGATCCGCTACCAGAAATACCCGGTGATAGCCCAGCTCCTCTAAAATACCCGGAACCTTCTCCAGCGCATCCGGTTCAATCACGACCCGCTTTAACGGAGTCTCATGAACCCGTCCGCAACTGCATTTTCTTGCTTTTCCCAGATATTGCGCTACTCCTTCTCTCATCCCAACACACTTTCCGGCATTCGCCTTTACAATAGTCCAAGTCCTTTCCTGTCAAACCGGGACATAACCTCCACATGCTTTTCCGCATCCAGACGGATACAAAGCAAATCATTCAGACAAGTGCTATAATATTGAATATGTTTTGCTGCCATCTTCCAGGCAAAGGGGGTACTTCCCATATCATCGGCACAGGCATATATCACAGACGGTGATATGGCATCCACCCACTCCATGCAGTTCGAGGTATGGGCTCCGTGATGATTCGCCTTCATCACATCTGCCTTTAATGCTTCTCCATAACGGGCAATCAGTTCCAGTTCCTTCCCGCGATATAAATCACCGCTGGTTAAAAATGCCGACTTCCCATAAGTAAATTTCATCAACAGAGATAAATTGTTCAGTTCCTCTTCTGCACCGGTACAGCTTTCCACATCGGCTTCCTCAGGATTATAGACCGCAATCTCCATTCCACCCATACTCATGCGGAAACCATCCTTTACATTTGTAACGGTTCTGGCTCCTTTCGCCCGGATATAGTCAAAAAATGCCTTTTCCCGCTGGCTGTTTACAAATGCGGAACGATAATAACAGCCGATATAACCACCATCCTGACTGTATATATATTCCGCAACCTGCTGCAATCCTCCCGCATGATCATCATGACTGTGGGATAATACCACTCCGTCCAAAGAAGTCAGATGCAGATCTCTTAACAGGGATACCACATGCTTTCCACACTCTACAAATCCTGCATCAGTCAGCATGGTCTGCCCATCCGGGAAGACCAGCAGCGTAGCATCACCGCTTTTCGCCCGGATACCCGGCTCCCACAGTTTGGGTGCCAGAATGTAGAAATTCCCGTCTCCACCTTGATCCAGTACCTCTCTGACCTTTAAAATAATCTGTTCATAGCGGTCCGGTGCGTTGGATCTGACTTCCGGTGTCTCTGCGCGCTGTGTTCCCAGACAATGCCGTTTTGCCTGCACCAGATGTTGATTATCTGATGCAGACCGGCTGATCATGATCTGCTCCCACTGCTGTTCCGTTCCCTGATAGAATACTTCCTCCAGAGATTCACATTTTCCGAACACCCGCATATCCACATCTGTAAGAGTAGACGGCAGATGGACCTTTTTTAATGCACTGCAGAACTGAAACGCCTTGGATGCCAGCACTCTGACCCCTTCGGGGATAACAATTTCCTTCAACCCTGTACAGCCTTTAAAGCTGAATACGCCCACGATTTCCACGGAACCAGGCAGGGTAACCTCCTGCAGATTACAGCAGCCGGCAAAGGCATAATCTCCCACAGTAGTAATTCCATCCCGGATCACCACAGCTTTTATTTCCTGAATGAGCGATTTCCAGGGCACCTGTTCCGGATCCGTATAATCCTCCATGGCTCCCACACCCCGAATGGTGAGGAGCCCGCTCTCGTCCTCATAGTTCCAAACTGCCTGTTGTCCGCAAAGTTGCATTTCGTCTGTTTCCATTTTATTTTTCTTTCATTCCTTTTTCGATTTCGCTGACCATCTGTCTTGCTACCAGTACAGAAAATTCTACTCCCTGTTGATGAATCTCCGGGCTCATTCCACCTGTGAAATTGTGAATCTCATAGGTGAAATCTCCCTGGTAATTCACATCTGCCAGGCTCTTTAACAGAGGTGTCCACTGTACATAGCCCAGATAGGGCAGCAAATGATCATCCTTCTCACCACGGTTGTCATTGATATGCAATGCCTTTAAACGGCTGCCAATCTGCCGGATCGCCGCAGGCTGATTGACCTGTGCAAGATTTGCATGACCGGTATCCCAGCAGATACCGAATACATCATCCGCATTTAACTTATCCAGAAGCTCCAGCAGGTCTTCAGCATTACATCCAAAACGTCTGCCATAACCAATACCCAGATGATCTACCATATTCTCGATGGCGATTCCTGTTCCGTATTTTGCCGCCAGTTCGCCAAAACGCTTAAAACGCTCCGTCTCACTTTCCAGAGATTTCTTCCTGGAATATCCTGCCTCATCATTGACGGAATCCGGGTGAATGACCAACCAGGGCACCTGACACATACCTGCTGCCTCAATATCTCTCTTGATCCTTCCGATATTGTCTTCCCAGTCCAGCGCTGTAAATTTCATGCTTTCTGCCACACTATAATAATGCGCATGTGCCTGGGTCACAGGAAGATTATTCTTATCACAATTTTCCTTCTGCCGCTTTACCCAGTCTCTCCAGTCAGGGGCATCCATGGGAAGCCCTTTTCTTCCGTATGCTACAAAGCATAAGTCAATGGCATCAAATCCCGCCTTTGCGATAGATTCGATTGCCTGCTCGCAGGAATAATACATTTTCTGCGTCCAAAAAACACTTCCGCAAGTTCCTGTTGATGTCGATATTCTCATAATAATACCCCTGCCTTTCTATCACCTGCCGACTTTATGTCGCAGGTATAAAATGTTATTTTGCATAAACGCGGATTTCATGAATGACCGCTTGTTCTTCTCCATTTGTAGATTCCGGAATCACACGGATCTCATCTGCTGTGACATCACCGATTCCCACACTGCACAGACGCTGGTAATTATCCTTCACATAAGCTTCTCCCGTCTTTTTGCCTTCCCGGTACAGTTCGATTTTTACATCTTTTACCAGTTCCTCGGGTACGCCGTTTCGCTGCTGTGCCTGACGTAACGGTGCCATGGTCACGCGGATCGGATATGCAAAATTGGATTCAAAGGTCAGTCGGATTTCCCGGATTTCTTTCGCCTCATCCCATTTCATGGTAAGACACTCTCCGGGCTTCGTAACCCATCCGTTCTGTTCCTCTCCAAGCTTCCTGGAGATGCCGTTTGCCACCTTCTCCGGCTCACCTCCCTGCTCCCAGGCAGAAGCCGTGATCTTTGCCTTCCGTGCCAGATCTTTTTCATCTTCATTCTTAAAGCCCGGCAGGAAGCCATCCTCTTTCAGGATCAGCTGCTGTAATTCCTTCACATGGGGCGCCAGTTCTCTCGGGTCACAGGCATACTTGTTACAAAGTGCGGCGGCGATTCCCACTGCCTCACCGCCGATGGCGCAGCAGCCGATGATTCGGGTGCTTGCCAGTCCCAGTCTGGTGGTACTGATATCTCTTCCCGCCATATACAGGTTCTTAATATTTTTCGAATAGTAGGAGCGGTAAGGAATGGTATACACTCCGTCATAAAAATTACAGTCGGAAGGAAGCAGGTTAAAATCCAACAGTCCGTGAGGTGCATGGAGATCTACACACCAGCCTCCGTAGCAGACCGCATCCTCAAAAATTTTATGCTCCAGAATATCCGTTTCCGACAGCAGATAATCTCCCACCAGACGACGGCTTTCTCTCACACCGGGCAGTGCTCCCACCCATTCCAGTGCATAATTCTCCGCATGGTGCTCGTGGATTCCTTCTTTATTATTTTTAATATGATCCCAGATACCGTAAGCATAGGCAATGAGGTCATCGCGAATTGTCTCATACTCTGTGATAATATCCTCCCCATCGCCGCAAAGCTCCAGCCACCAGTAACCATAATCCACACAGGCACTGCTGGTCATGGAAGTACGCTTGTACTCCTCCGGGTTGGGCGAATCGTCACAATTGATGGTATCTCTCATCTGGACGCAGTGGATACGTTTCGACAGCTGCTCCTCTGTCAGTTTTTTGGCAAAAGAAGGCGGTGTAAATTCCACCGGGTGTCCCATATCCCTTGCTTTTAATAAAATGGAATTTCCCATGCGGTAATTATTGGGTTTCTGAGGGGCATGTAATTCTCCAAACTCCGACTGGGGTTCACTTCCCTTTCTGTATTCGGCTCCTGCATAATATCCCAATGTTCCGTTTCCCGTGGCATCTACGAAAACCGGTGCATATAACCGGTAACGCATTTCTGTTGTTTCCTGTACACAGTAAATGGATACAATTCTGTCATCCTCCGTTTCACAGTCATACATGACTGTGTTAAAGAACACTTCCAGATCCTTTTCTTCTTTTGCTTTTTCGAACAGTACCATGTCCCACACCGAATAACTGAACTGCTCGTTGTTTTTCTTATTTTCCAGCATCAGTTCATAGAGCAGGCCGCCCTCTGCATAGTCCGGCTGTTTCAATGACTGGTCTGCACCGGAAATATGGATACGGATTTCGCTGGATGCATTTCCTCCCAGCACAGGGCGTGCCTGAATGAGTGCCGTATGTACGCCTTGTCTAGCTGCGGCAATGGCAGCACACAGGCCTGCCATGCCACCACCTACGACGATCACGTCATAGTGTTTTTTCTCAAATCGAAGATTCATTCGTCATATCCTCCATATATGGTAAAATGATCTTTTCCCTGATATGCCAGGTCATCAAAATTCTCCATATAATAATTTGGTAAAAATTCATCGTTAAATTGTAAATCATCTGACACAGTGTTCATGGCGTAGATGTATACAATTGTGTGCTCTTTTTCGTTTAACAAAGCGTACTCGTAGCAGAAATCATATCCGGCAATGGTGACATACGCAGGATATCCGAAGGATGCCGTGTCATATTCCACAGACCGGGTCTCTCCGGTACGATCTGTATAGGTAAGAGAAGAAAGCCTCTCCTGTTCTGTCGCATAAGCATCCTCATTCAGCCGGTAAGAAAGATAAATCTGGCTCATGGGTCTGTTCCATCCGCTTTCATACTGGTAGTAATACTCCACCTCTTCTGCTTCTGCCGGAATTTCCTCCGGAAAAATCAGAAAACGGGTATACTTTTCCGGCACAGACCATTTCCTATAGTCTGCTACATCCTGTGACCGCTCTCTGGTATCTCCCTTCGCCAGATTGCCCAGGGCAACCGCCAGAACAATAAGGAATGCCGAAAATAAAATACTGATGACTGCTACAATATAACCCTTTGTTTTTCGTTTCATGTTTTAACCCTTTACCGCACCTACGGTAAGACCTTTGATAAAGAATTTCTGTCCGCACAGGAACACAATAAATACGGGAATGGTTGCCAGACAGCAGGCTGCCATCATCAGTCCGTATTGTGTTGCCTCCATACTTACGAAGCTATCCAGCACCAAAGGTAATGTATAAAGTGCCGATTTGTTAATAAAAATCAGAGGATCCAGGTAACTGTTCCAGGAGCTTACAAACTGTGTGGTACATACGGCTGCAATGGTGGGAATGATAATGGGTACCATAATCTGATAGAAGATACGGAACTCACTGGCACCATCAATTTTGGCAGCTTCACGTAACTCTTCCGAAGTTCCGAGGAATGCCTGTCGCATCATAAAGGTTGCACTTACTGCCACGACTTTGGGTAAGATCAGTGCCCAATGCGTATTTACAAGACCGACTGCGGAGAAAATTACAAACCGCGGGATCAGCGTCAGCTGGGACGGAATCATCATCTGGGACAGATATAGCAAAAACAGTATGTTAGAGCCACGGAATTTCAATTTTGCAAAGGCATAGCCGGCGAGGCAGCTGCTGATCCCCGCTACCAATGCAGAGATGCCAGCAACTTTGATAGAATTCCAATAACCCTGTAAAAAGTGATAATTTGTTTTTCCTGCAAAGCCAAGTACCCGTAAATAATTTTGGGGATACCAATAGGTGGGGAATAATCCAACTCCCTGTTTCATAACATCGGCTTCTTTTTTGAGGGATGCTCCAATCATCCAGATAAATGGAGAAAGCATCAGTAAGCAAAGTCCGATAATTAAAATCACCATAAGAATTCGGAAAAATCTTTTTTTCGGAGTATTACTTCCTACAACTTTTGTATTCGCCATTTTCCCGCCTCCTTAATCCTGTTTATTATTGTGAACATATTGAATAATGGTGATAATCAGTAAGATCAGGAAAAGAACAACTGCCACTGCAGAACCGTATCCTGTCTTATGATAATCAAACGCCAGTTTATAAATGTAATATACCAGCACATAGGTGGAATCCTTCGGACCGCCTCCGGTCATGACATTGATATAACCGAATACCTGGAAGCTGCTGATAATACTTGTGATGGTGATAAAAAAAGTAGTATTTGCAAGAAGGGGAATTGTCAGTTTCCGGAACTTCTGGAATCCGTTTGCGCCGTCCAGGGATGCACATTCATACAGATCGGAAGGCAGTGACTGCATGGCTGCGCCATACAGAAATACGGAATATCCGATTTTCGCCCAGATGACAACCAGCATAATCGCCGGAAGTGCCCAAGTATAGCTTACCAGGAACCTTGGTGGATCACTCCAGCCAAGTGCCCGCATCAGATTCGTAAAGGGTCCATATGTGGAATACATAGTTTTCCAAATGGTAGATGTTGCTACAATGTTACAGATATGGGGCATATAAAGAGCAATTCGCACCACGCCTGCGGTTCTGTCTGCACAGAAATTGTCA
Source organism: Lachnospiraceae bacterium UBA5895 (assembly GCA_002431915.1). Lineage (GTDB taxonomy): Bacteria > Bacillota > Clostridia > Lachnospirales > Lachnospiraceae > Acetatifactor. The sequence goes on from DJEP01000091.1 coordinate 14,807, forward strand.
ATCAGCGCTGCAATGACCAATGCCAGAATAATGGTTAACGGCACCGTAACAATGGTAAAGATGACAGTATTCCAAAGCGATTTTTGGAACCAACTGTCTTTCCACAGGTCTATAAAGTTCTGAAGTCCTACAAAATTCCAATTTCCCAGTCCATCCGTATACACCCAGTCCGTCAGAGAAATATACAGGGAGATCAGCATGGGAATCAGGCTTAAAAGTACCAGACCCAGGAGACTTGGCAGAAGAAACAGCATTGCCATTCCCTCTTCCTTTCTCTGTCTTCTTTTCTTTCCTGCTCCCGGCGGAAGTTCTTTATTGATTGCTTTTGTTTTCCACATAGCAGATACCTCTTTCTACTTAAAATATTGTTTATACCGGTTATCAAAACAGGGATGCCACAGTGTAGTGTTACAAGCAGCATCCCTGTAAGCATAGCCGGCATACATCCGCTATCGGTTATTCTGCCAGAAGAGCATTTCCTCTCTCGGTTGCTTTCTTTAATGCTTCTTCGGCAGTAGGTGTTACACCGTACATGAAGTCTTCCCACTCCTCATGAAGAATGGTAGAAAGCTCTCCTCCCTTATCATTTACATAACTCTTCTTGACATAAGAAGAACGGTCGGTGCTAAACAGATGCTTCAGGGACTCAATATCCACAGAATCTCCTGCAGACTGCTCAACATAATCCAGAATGGCATCCATATCGGTTCCTAACCACAGCGGATAACGTGCTGCTTTGATCAGTGGAGTCATACCTCCCTGAATATACCAGCGTGCAAACTCACATGCCGCCTCCTTATAAGGGGTACTTGCAGAGATACACATAAAGTCACCGGAATAGTTGGCCTGATCCTGTGTATAGAACTCTGCATATTCCTCACTGGGAACAGGAAAAGGAATTAATGCGGTAGTAAAATCATGAGGATAAGTCTCGGTGTCCATTGCCAGTCTCAGCTGAGAGAAAATACCGAACATAGCACACTTTCCTTCCAGGAAAGTGGACTGTACCGTCAGGGCATCCGCAATATCGTCCTCCATGGTCGGTGCATATCCTTCGTCACAAATATCCTTGATGAGATTAAATCCATCTACATATACCTGGTTATCCCAGTTCAGAGTTTTCATCGTATCATCCGCAAAGGTATCGTTAGCTCCCAGGACAGAACTAATATAATCAAGCTGTGCAGCCTTGGTAAAATTAAAGCCCCAGCAGATACCGTATACTTTATCCTGACCTTCACCGTGAGTCAGTTTTTTCACCGCATCCCTGAATTCTGCATAAGTCCATCCTTCATAAGGAAGCGCAATACCCGCCTCATCAAACATGTCCTTATTCACCATCAGATATGCATTGTTATCGAATTTAGTGGGAAGACCCCAGACCTCACCGTTATCAAACACATAATTAGCCTTGGTATTTTCTCCTAACTCCTTACCAATGTCAAGTCCGATGGAAGCCAGATAATCACTGTAATCATATAACAGTCCGCCGTCTGCACGGGTTGCCAGTGAGTTTTTACTTCCGTAACCAATAAATACATCAACGCCGCCATCTGCTCCTGCCATCAGATAAGTATCCAGCTGAAGGTTTCCGTCTGAATTGTTGACATAGCGGTTATACTCTACCTGTACACCCTTATCTGCATATTCCTTGTTGAAATTCTCAACAATTTCATCGTATCCGTATTCCGGCTGGATGCCTCCCCAGAACTGTAAGGTAACCGTCTTTCCGTCATCCGTTCCGAACCATTCTTTTTCCCCGGAAGTTTCTTCCGTAGTTGCTGCAGCAGTGCTGATGCTTTCGCTCTGCGACTGAGTGGTATCTGTTGTGTCTGCAGTTGAACCACATCCGGCAAGGGTTCCCATGACCATTGCTGATGTCATCACTAATGCCATGATTTTCTTTGTTTTCATAACTTGTCCTCCAATATCATTTTTTCGTTTATCTACATGTGATTACATGTCGAGCTCTTATGTATGTTATTATTATATATTTTTCCCATATACTTGTCAATACATGTCGCATATATTGTTTATTTTTTTGTATTTGTCATTACAAGTTGTAAAAAAACAGCTATATGGAAAAAAATGAGCATAAAATCAGGCAGAAAAATACCAT
>DJEP01000091.1:16973-63313 GCA_002431915.1 Lachnospiraceae bacterium UBA5895
ATGGTATTTTTCTGCCTGATTTTTCCATGTAATTACACGTTAATCTTTAATACAAACTTATTGCGCTTCGACGGATAATAGCTCAGCGTGTATTCCATCACATGCTTCCGGTCTGCTTCCTGGCATACAGCACTGATCAAAATCCCCAGGCTTCCTTCTTCCACTCCCAGGATCCGGGCAATTTTTCCCTCTAAGAGAACCGCATCGATATTTTTTTCCAGATGATGACGCTCCACATGGTTGCGCGTCAATGCTCCTGTCAGGGATTCCTCCTCAAAATTGCATTTCAGCAGAAAAGAAAATCTCTTCGGAAAATAAGAGATATTATACACAATCGGTCCTTCGTGAAAAGAGTCTTTCACATAACGCAGTCTCACGATCTTAATGACTTCATCTCCACATGGTATCTTCAGTTTGGAAGCCACTTCTTCATCCGCTGCGATTGTTCGCTGTTCCAGTACTTCCGTCTGCACGGAAATTCCCTTTGTTGCCATTTCCTTGCTGAAGCTCTCCAGAAATACAGTGGTATCTTCCACGATCTTTGGCTTTGACACAAATGTGCCTTTTCCCTTGACCGTCACTAGATATCCCTGATTGGCAAGATAGGCGATTGCTGCCCTCACTGTAGGTCTGCTTACCCGGAACTGCTCGCAAAACTCCTTTTCCGATGGAATCAACTGACCCTTCTTCCATTCCTCCGTCTTAATCTTTTCCATGATAAATTCTGCAATCTTATGATATAATGCCACTTTCCCCACCTCCTTACACGTCAACTTGTTTTAATCTGATGCTATTAGTATACCGACATGTAAAGAAGATGTCAACATAAGGACAGCTTCCTGTCTTTACATTTCAAAATTTCAGCAGAACAATTATCCAAAGGCAGTTTCCAGAAATCACGAACGGAATATCCCATAAGAGGGTTCAGAATAGTACGGATCAATCCACCGTGGGCTACTATCAGAATCGTTTCGTAACGATCTTCCAGCGGAAACAGAACTTCTCTCACGAACGATTCCCCTCTTTGGTACAGTTCCTCCAGGGATTCCATATCTCCCTCAGGATGATAATTCTCCGGGTGATGAAAATACTGATATACCGGATTTGTTTCTTCCGTTTCCACCTCTTTGTGGGTTTTTCCTTCCCATTTTCCCAGATATATTTCCTTCAGGCGTTCATCATATTTCAAAGGGACGGAATGATATTTTAACAAAATCTCCGCGGTATGACGGGTACGGAGCAAAGGGGAACAGATAGCATATTCAAAGGGAACTCTTTTCAATGTTTCTGCCAAATCTTCTGCCTGCCGGATGCCCTGCTCATTGATATCCACATCCTGCTGTCCCTGTATTCTTTTCTGATAATTCCAGTCCGTCTGCCCATGCCTTACCAGATAAATGTTCATTGCATCACCCCGGAATTTTTCCTGCGGAGGCTCCGCTAAGCATATTCCTCAGATTCTTATTTTTTCTATATAAATCTTCATATGCTGTCCGATGTATCTCGTCCGGTTCGTAAATTTTAAAGTCATGAATGCCCATGTGGTCATAGGCTTCCTGAATATCCGTATAAATTCCCGCCGCCATGGCCGCGAACATTGCCGCTCCCAGTGCAGGACCCTCTGTCGTCTTTGCCACCAGAACCTCCCGGCGCAGCAGATTGGCATATTCCTGCATCAGCAGAGGGTTTTTCTCCGTAATGCCGCCCGTTGCCAATACTCGTCCGATTTCTACCCCCTGCCCGGAGAGACTTTCCAAAATGGTTCCGGTTCCGCAGGCAATCGCCTGTAATAATGCCAGATAGATATCCTCTGCTTTGGTATCCATTTCAAGACCCAACATGCATCCCCGTAGTGTCAGATCACAGGGAGCATTTCTGCTGCCGCTCCACCAGTCAACCGCTACCACCTTATTCTCCCAAGGTTTCTTAACCCGCTCGGCGAGAACCTGGTGGGGAGAAATCTTCCGTTCTTCCGCCTCACGATGCACCTGCCAGCCTGCCATATGTTCTATAAACCAGCCCAGCATATTGCCGGTACTGCTCTGTCCGGTATCTATGCCACAGCTTCCGGTTATCATGCCATCCTGTGCAACACCGCATACATCCTTTAACTCCCGCAGTTTTTTATCCTGCACAGTACACACATTGGATGTCCCTACGATTAATGCGGCATCTCCCGGTTCAAAGGCACCCATTGTCGCCAGAGAAGTATGCCCATCCAGCATACCCGCTGCTACCGGAATCTGCTCCGGCAGTCCCCATCTTTTGCTTAATTCCGATCGAAGCATTCCTGCGCATTCTCCCGGCTTACGAATATCCCCCCGGAGAAAATGACAATATTCTTCATAAAATCCCGTACGAAGTCCATTCAGAAAAGTCCGCTCAGGGAACCCCAGATCCTCTGCCCATAAACATTTATAACTCAGAGATCCAATGCTTCTTATTAACTGCCCCGTAAGTCGATAGGTGAGAAATTCGCACAAATCCATTGCCAGATCTACTTTGGCATAAATCTCCGGTGCCTCATCCCGCACCTCCAGTAATTTTGGAAGCATCCATTCGCAGGAAATGCTTCCTCCGGTTCTTCCCAAAAAAGGTTCTTGCAGCTTCCTTGCCAGCTCCAGTGCCTTGTCTGCCTGTTCCTGTGCCCGATGATACTTCCATAGTTTCACTCTGGCATGAGCCGCTTGCGACCATCCATCCAGTTCTGACAGTGCCCTGCCATCCTCTGCCAGCAACACCATCGTCATAGAAGTGGCATCCACGCAGATTCCGGCTACTGTTTTCCGATATTCTTCCGGTACTGCCTGACGCAGTAACGAATATAATGTCATTTCATAGTCCGTTGCAGGGGGAAGGTTTTCCACACAATCAATTGCCGGTACCGGCATGCTGTCCCGGGAATATTCTTCCCGGCAGGAATATAAAATTTCTCCGTTTTCTGCATTTACCAGTACAGCTCTGGCTGACTGGGTTCCGAAATCCACACCGATCACTGTCTTTGAAACTGTTCTCATATGCAATCTCCTATTGGATTTTATTCCTTCGGCATACAGGTACACATGGTTTTGACTTCATGGTGTCTGCCGTTATGGATCTCATCAATCACACCCGGAAGTTCATCCAGGGAATATCTTCCGGTAATAAGATCCTTTACCTGGAATTTTCCTTCATCCAGCATTTGTACGGTGTAGGCCCATTCATTTACGGGGAACGGTGCACGGCTGGAATTCCATACTCCATGAATAGCAAGCTCCTTACGCAGCATCTGACTGTGAATTGCCAGCGGAAGGGCAGCATCTCCGGACGGATTTCCCAACAGAGAAATGGTTCCCTTTGCTCTGACACATTCCACACAACTGCTCAATACAACGCCGGCTCCGGTTCCTTCGATAGCTGCATCTGCCAGTTTTCCATGATTTCTGCTGCGAATTTCTTCCGGTACATTGGTTGTCCGGGAATTGATGGCATCCAGTCCTTTTTCTATGGCGAATTCTACTTTATCCTGTGCAATATCCACCAATAAAGGAGTTGCACCAAACAATTTCACCCAGCGGGCAGCCATAATACCGATCGGGCCTGCTCCGAAGATAACCACATATTGGCCTGCCTGTACATCTGCTCTGCGTACCGCATGCTGTGCGACACATGCCGGCTCGGTCATGGCCAGTTCTTCCATGGAAGCATTCTTTGCCACGATCAGCTGCCATTTGGACGGAAGCAGACAATATTCTGCAAATCCTCCGTCTCTTCTGGAGCCCAGATAATCGTAATGTTCACACATAGCATAGTTTCCTGTCACGCAGGGGTCACATTTCCGGCAGGGGATCAGCGGATAAATGGCAGCCTTCGTTCCGATCAGTGCTTCATTCTCTTCGGATCCCGCTGCGACAACCTCTCCTGCGAACTCATGACCTATGGTCAACGGATAAATTCCGCTGCTGGTACCATGCTCATAGGTTCTCGGATAATCGGAACCGCATACGCCACAGGCGCCCACTCTGATCAAAAGCTCTTCTCCCTTCGGTACAGGTACTTCTATTTCATCGCATCTGAGATCTCCGATCGCATGTAATCTGACGGCTTTCATCGTTTTCATTTTCTTTGTCTCGCTCATAATCTTTCTCCTTTTTTACAAGTTGCGCATCCACGCAATTGCCATGGTAATCCAGCATTCACACTCTCTTTGTATCCGCTCTCCCTGAGGATTATCTGTCAGCTCATTTGCCAGAGAAAGTCCATGACATCCCCGTTCAAAAAGATGGAATTCCACCGGGATATGGTGTTTGCGAAGTGCTGTGGCAAATAGCAGGGAGTTCTCCACCGGAACAACCGTATCCTCATAGGTATGCCAGATAAAAGTGCGCGGAACATATTCATTTACCTGTTTTTCCAAAGATGTCTTTTCCAACATTTCTTCCGTATATTGATCTCTCAACAAATTATTAAAAGAGCCGCGATGTGCAAACTCACCGGAGGTAATTACCGGATAGGAAAGAATCATTCCGTTGGGTTTTAAAATATCTTTTGATACCTGAAGCTTATTACTTACAAAATCCTCATGCCAGAATACACCATAGCTTGCCGCCAGATGTCCACCTGCAGAGCAGCCCTCTACTACAATCTTATCCGGGTCTACATGCCATTCCTCTGCATGCTTCCGGACCAGTTCCACACTTTTGGCCAGCTCTAACAGTGCAGTAGGAAAAGTAGCCGGCTTCACAGAATACCATAAAACAGCTGCATGAAATCCTGCCGCCACGAACTGCAGTGCAAGCATTTCTCCTTCCCGTTCCGATGTGAACCAATAGCCTCCACCCGGACACAAAATAATTAACGGGCGGGTTTCCGTTTTAATAGAGTCAGAATGGCTGATTACATAAGTATTCAGTCTTGCATATTCCTGCGAATTTTCATTCTTAATGTCAAAGGTCTCACAAATCATATCAGGATTCCTCCATGCTTTTCTTAAATTTTGCTATATTTTCCTCGATTGTTCCGTTTTTACCAAAAATACTTGAAGTTCCGCATACAAAAGCACTTGCGCCTGCGCGGTACATTTTAGGAGCATTTTCAAAGCTTACATTTCCATCCACTTCTATAAACACATCTTCGTGTCCGGTTTTATCCAACAGCTCCCTCAAACGGGTTATTTTGCCCAGTGTCTGCGGAACCAGCTTCTGACCGGCAAACCCGGGATTGACCGTCATCAGCAATACACCGGCTACATCATCCAGTACATCCTCCAGCATACAGAGCGGTGTGGCAGGATTCAGTGCAACCATGGGATGTGCCCCATACTCCGCAATCTTCGCTAGGGTTCTCTGTAAATGTCTGGTGCTTTCTGCGTGAACAGACACGTACTCTCCCGGCTGAATAGCGAACCAGTCCAGCTTTTTTTCTGGATTTTCAACCATCATATGAATATCTAAAGGAATGTCCGTTACTTCTCTCAAGTGCTTTATGCTCTCTGTTCCGAGCATCAGATTCGGAACAAATTTTCCATCCATTACATCTGCATGGATCATTGCAATTCCGTTTTCCATTAATTGCCTGAAAATACTTTTTGTATCCTGCCACTCAGATAGACACATGATAGACGGTGCAATCATAATTTTTTCTTCTTTTTTATCCTGCATTTCTCTGTTCCTTTTCCTTTCGTTTTTCAAAATGAACAAATTCGCTCATAAATATGTATTGAATTTTCGGATGGTATACCATATAGTATTACTAGGATACAGTTGCTTCATATAGCGTATTTTCTATAATTCTGTATCTTTATCCCCATAGTATATCTTTCTCCTCTGCGAATGCAACCGATGGCGGCTACCTTGCATGACAGAGCATAATTCATACATATTCAATCATTTTCGATCAGGAGTAAACACATGTTAGAAGTAGAACGATTTGAAAAAATAATGGAATACTTAAGAGAAAAAAAGACCGCACCGGTAAGCGTTCTTGCAAAACGCTTATTTGTCAGTGAGGCAACGATGCGCAGGGATCTCTCAGAGCTGGAACGGAAAGGTCTCGTAAAACGCCTTCATGGCGGAGCCATTCTTTTAGACGGGGCCAATCAGGAGCTGCCTTTATATCTGCGGGAGCGCCAGAATACAGATGCCAAAAGAATCATCAGTGAAAAAGCCTCCCTCCATATCGTGGAAGGTCAGACAATTTTTCTCGATGCTTCTTCGACTGCACAATATCTGATTAAATATTTTGAAAATTATCAGAATCTGACCATTATTACAAATGGTCTGAAAACAGCTCAGGAATTAAACTCCCTGAGTCACAGAATCTACTGTACGGGAGGACTGCTTCTTCATAATTCTTCGGCATATGTAGGAGACTTTGCTGCCGATTTTGTACGGAATTTCAATGCCGACATTATGTTTTTTTCAAGCCGCGGGGTATCGGAAAGCGGGCAGATCACAGACGCATCCCGGGAAGAGACCTACATTCGTCAGGTTATGCTGCAGCAGAGCCGCAAGCATATCTTTCTATGTGATCATAATAAGATCGGTCAGGTCTACTGCTATAACTTATGTAATGTATCACAGTTGGACGATTACATTACCGACCTGTAGTTATCCGGGGTTATTCTTTCCAATGCAGCCTGTGAAGCTCTCCATCCCTCTGCATACTTTCGAATCCCTGCTGTCTGAGTGCCTCGTATAACACAATGGCCACGGAGTTGGACAGATTCAGGGAACGGATCTCGGGAAGCATGGGGATACGGATGCAGGTTTCTTCATTCTCTACCAGGATCTCCTCCGGGATTCCGGCGCTCTCCTTGCCGAACATGATGTAGTCATCCGGTCCGAATTTCACATCTGTGTAGGTCTGATGCGCTTTTGTCGTTGCCATCCAGATCTTCGCTCCGGGATGCATTTCCCGGAACTCCCGGAAATTCATATATCTGGTAACATCCAGATGCTGCCAGTAGTCCATACCGGCTCTCTTGATCTCTTTTTCATTTAAGCGGAAGCCCAGGGGCTCGATCAGATGCAGGCTGGTGCCGGTGGCCACACAGGTTCTTCCGATATTTCCGGTGTTTGCCGGGATCTCCGGCTGATGTAATATAATATGCATATGTTATCCTTTACAGCATAATAACTATCCGGAACCACTTCACTGCCCGTGATTCCGAATAGTTACCTGAAATGCTTTATTTATTATTTTGTTCTGCTCTCAGTTTCTCCACAAAATGTCCCAGTCTTCCGATTGCAATCTTCAGCTTCTCCAGGGAGTACGCATAGGAAATTCGCAGATATCCTTCACCACTGTCACCGAATGCAGTTCCCGGTACGGCAGCTACTTTTTCCTCCTCCAGGAAACGTGTGGCGAATTCATCACTGGTCATTCCGAATTCCTTGATACAGGGGAACACATAAAATGCTCCGTAGGGTTCAAAGCACTCCAGTCCCATCTCGCGGAACGCATTCATGAGGAAACGCCTTCTCTGATTATATGCTGTGCGCATCTCCTCAATATCGGCATCTCCGTTTTTCAGAGCCTCCACTGCCGCATACTGGCTGGTGGTGGGAGCACACATGATGGCGAACTGATGGATCTTCGTCATCTGCTGGATAATCGCTACCGGTCCGCAGCAATAGCCCAGTCTCCAGCCGGTCATGGCATATGCCTTGGAGAAACCATTGATATAAATGGTACGTTCCTTCATGCCGGGCAGGCTGATGATAGACACATGCTTATCCTTATAAGTAAGTTCAGAATAGATCTCGTCAGACATGACAAAAATGTCATGTTCTTCAATTACTTTTGCAATAGCTTCCAGATCGGACTTCTCCATAATGGCGCCGGTGGGGTTATTCGGGAAAGGAAGGATCAGCACCTTCGTTTTCTCTGTGATTGCTGCTTCCAGTTCTTCAGCAGTCAGACGGAATTCGTTCTCTGCCTTCAGGTCAATGATCACCGGCTTTGCACCTGCCAGAATCGCGCAGGGTTCGTAGGATACATAGCTGGGCTGGGGGATCAGCACTTCATCTCCCGGATTGCACATGGCACGCAGTCCGATGTCGATAGCCTCGGAGCCGCCTACCGTTACCAGTACTTCATGCTGCCAGTCATAAGTTACACCCTGTTTTCTCCGGATCGTATTGCATATCTCCTGACGCAGATCCTTCAGACCGGCATTGGAGGTATAAAAGGTTCTTCCCTTTTCCAGGGAATAGATACCCTCATCCCGGATGTGCCAGGGAGTATCGAAGTCCGGTTCTCCCACACCGAGAGAGATCGCATCCTGCATCTCACTTACAATATCAAAAAATTTGCGGATACCCGATGGTTTGATATCCACTACTTTATCAGCTAATGGATTTCTCATGGGGTAATCATCTCTCTTTCATCATCTTTTTTCACAGCAAATGCGGTTCCGTGATCCTTGTATTTTTTCAGGATAAAATGGGTTGCAGTACTAAGTACAGAATCCAGTGTGGACAGTTTGTCGGATACAAAATTAGATACCTCACGCAGGGTCTTGCCCTCCAGAATAACCATCAGATCGTATGCTCCGGACATCAGATACACGCTGCGTACCTCGGGATATTTGTAGATACGTTCCGCAATGCTGTCAAATCCCTGTCCTCTCTGGGGCGTCACACGTACCTCAATCAGTGCACTTACTTTTTCAATATCTGTTTTTTCCCAGTTAATCAGGGTATGATAACCGCAGATAACACCCTCTGCTTCCAGCGCAGCCATCTCATTTACCACATCGATCTCTTCCACACCCAGGATCACTGCCAGTTCTTTCAGATCGATCCTGCTGTTTTTCTCTATGATCGCCAATAATTCTTCTCTCATGCCAATATCTCCTTTTATTCTACTGCTTTATAAATCTCATCTCTCTGGGGACGGTCCATATAGCGGACTTCGTCCTCATTCAGGATCAGCCGGTCGTTGCTGTCTGTAAATCTCCCTACGATCACCGCCGGAATTTCCTCTGCCTCCAATGCTTCCACCACTGCGGTTCCCTCCGGACTTGCAATGATCAGGCTGCCGCCGGATCTAAGCTCATAAGGATTCACATTACAGAATTCACATACCTCCACTGTCTCCTGTCTGAGAGGAAGCTTCTTCATATCGATTGTCAGTCCAACACCTGCACCTTCTGCCATCTCCCACAGTGCTGCAAATACACCGCCTTCGGAAATATCATGCATGGTGCAACCGCCGGACTTCACGGCGGTTGCAGCCTCCGGCAAAATAGAATAATACCGGTCGAACGCCGCCGCTTCCTCCACCAGATACGCCGGATATCTCGTCAGAAGCTTCTCCCGGTTCCGGGCCGCCAGGTCTGCGGTACCCTCCAGGCCGATCCACTTGGTAATAATGATATCCTGACCCGCCAGATTTTTCACGGACGGAAGCTGCTCAGCTGCCGCTTTGTTCAGGATACCGTATCCGGTTACTGTGGCAACCGGCTGTCTTACTGCGGAACTTACTCTGGTCTGCCCGCCGATAATCTGGATATCCAGCTCTGTGGCCGTCTTCTCCGCCTCTGCCATCAGAGCCTTCAGTTCCGGTTCTTCCACGGTCTCCGGCAGGAAAATCACCAGCTCTGCCGCCACGGGTTCCGCGCCCGCCGTTGCCAAATTATTTGCACTTTTTTGAAAAATGCGATTCATCGGCATCACGGTCAGATCCTCTCTCTCCGCCTCTGCCAGGTCGTTCTCGCACTGCAGTTCTACGACACCTTCCTGAACGCAGGTTACCATCTGTCCCCCGGAAAAAGGCGCAAAAACAGCGCAGTCTGCCCCCAGACCTGCGCCATTTGCTATTTCTGCCCTTTTATTTTTCAATTGTCTGAGAACGGAACGTTTCAGAACGTTCACGGGTACCTTGCCGCTGTTCATTGTCTCACCTTTAGTCGTCTACAATTTCTGTCTGCTGTGCAGCCGCTGCCGCTCTTGCATTTAATGCTGCTGCCACATTTTTCACATGATCAATGTTCGCTGTACTGATGGCTGCCATAATCTCTTCATAAGCCTGCGGATCGGAAGTGGCTGTTCCCACGGTAGCACTGCGGGGCACCATCTTGTAGCTGCTGCTGTTGACCTGCTCTCTGCTGACCTCTACACCGTTTTCCATTGTGATCTTCCACAGCCTTGCCTTATATCCGATATGTGCACTCTCTGTCACAATATAGCCGATGGGCTGACCGGCATCCACATAGATCTGATCTGCAGGGGGAGTGATCGTTTCCAGTACTTCACTTTCATAACGGACCGAATGTCCGGCATCTCTAGTTTCCTTACCATAGATGTTGAAGGTGATCTGCTTGTCATGCGTATAGCCTTCAATATAAATCGGATAATCCGTATTGTTTACAAATTTGAAATCTTTTCCGGAGCTCTCTGCGATTGCCGCATCTGCGGAAGGATCCACATAACCTACGATCATGGAATGATTATAACGCTCCGTTACTTCCAGCTCCGCACGCAGTACTGCGTTATACAGGGTCGTGGACACCTGGCAGATACCGCCACCCAGACTGTCTACCACTTTACCGCTGACATAAGACCCTGCCATGTAATAACCGTTTGCCTCGGAAAAAGGAGATACGGTCTTATAAGTGGAGAATTCTTCTCCCGGGTACAGCGTCGTTCCGTTGATCAGGCTGCAGCCGTTCGCCACATTTGCACTTCTGGAGGAGCCGGATGTCTTATAGGATGTGGTAAAGCTTCCCAACACATCGGTTACCTGTGCCAGTTCCTCAGCACTTCCCTTCGGCTCATCCACCACAATCTCCAAAGGAATACTACATGCCTCATGATTCCATTCTTCTGTCAGATAGTCATATACCGTATCAATGGACTTCTCCACATCCAGCACATATCCGGTCTGACCTTCCACCACGGTAAATTTACCGCCGTCCCTCTTCAGAGAGACGTTGATAGCTTCCTGATCGTACTTGGTACATCTGGTCAGCAGATCGTTGATCGCCTGTAAATCAAAATCCAGTTCAATGGGATATACATAATTTTCATGTTGCAGATCCATCAGGATCTTGTAACGCTCGATGACATTTCCATGGGTTCCCAGTTCCAGAGCTTCCTGCACCAGCTCCGGATTCTTCCAGGTCACACCCAGATCTCCGGCTGTAGTAGTCACTTCATGGTCATTCGCCGCAAGCAGCGTAATCTCCACGTCATTCAGACCTTCGATATGTTCTTCAATAGCCGCCGTTGCTTCCTGTGCCGTCATTCCGGACAGTTCCACATCCCCGGCATAAATTCCTGTCTTGATTGTGTCATCTGTCTTGGCCTGCGCTGTCATTCCGAACAGCATTGTCAAAGTCAATAACAGAATGCCGTAAAACCCCTTACGATATTTTTTCATAATACTCCTCTGCCCTTCCTTCGGGCACGTCTACTGTTCCATCCGCAGTTAAGCAGTTGAATTAGTAGAAAATAGATGTTATAGTAGGTACGATCATAGCGATCACAAGCAGTACGATAATAACTGCAGAGATTCGCTGTTTCACCTTTTTATTATTCATATTAAGCATGGTAAAAGCCTCCATGAAATCTTCATTCGATGGCATTTGTTTCTGAAAGGATATTATATATGAGTTTAAAGTTTTTGGCAAGTTTAATCATATTTATCATCTTTGTATACGCTATCGTCATCGTAGCCCAGGCTACCAGACGTCAACGCACCCTCGCCGAGAAAAAGGAGCAGGAATTCTGGGATCGGGAAAAAAGAGCCAATTCCGTCCGTAAAAAATCTCTCGATAACCTGGATTATGTAAAGATCCCTTTGGATAAACTTCCCACAAATGCTCTGTCTGATGACGAAAATGTCCGGGAATACCTGGATCTTTTAACCTATCTGTCCACGCAGCCTATTGTAAATCTCACAGGCTTCACCAATACCGATCTGAAACTGGAATACGGCACTGCCAACATCACACCCCTGTCCCGGTATGACCAGAATTATACAACCCTGGTGCGCACCCTGCAGCAATGGGCGGAACTTCTGCTGAAAGCAGATCTCACAGACGATGCTGAAACCGTTCTGTCCTATGCTATTTCTATCGGCACGGATATCAGCCATACTTACTATTGTCTGGCAGAAATCTATGCCGCCAGATCCGAATATGACAAGATTGCCGGTCTGATCCATCAGGCGGAAGGCTTACACTCCGCTCTGCGTAATTCTATCGTCCGTACTTTGCAAGAATCTTATCCGCAAGCCTGCTCGCCTCACTGCGGGTAAGCTTTTCCACATCGACCTCCATGGTTATCTTATGCTGCTCCGCCAGACGATATAACCGCTCTTTTTGCGGTTTTGTCGCCGGAGTATCTCTTTTGACCTGAAAATGTAATGGCTGCGGTTCGAATAAATTATTCTTTGCCGCTTTCCCGGCAGCTTCTGTCGGTGCCTGTCCACCGGTTTCCTCCCGGTAAAACAATTCTGTCAGCTTTCGGAACAACCGATCCGTAGCTTTCGCATCTTCCGACGCCCTGTGGGCATGGTGCGGAATTTCGTAATACCGGCACAGATATTCCAGATTGCGGTGGGGCAGCTGCGGCAGATATTTCCGGGCAATCTTTAAAGTATCCACCGCAGATCTCTCAAATGTCAGCTTCCTGTCTACCGCCGCTTTCTTCAAGAAAGAATAATCAAATAAAATACTATGTCCCAGCAAGGGGAGTTCTCCCATAAATTCTAATAATTCAGGGAATACTTCGTCCAGCTCCGGTGCATTCGCAAGTTCTTCGTCACGAATCCCTGTCAGTTCCGTGATCCGCTCTTCCAGCTTCCGTCCCGGATTTACGAAAGTTGAAAACTCTCCCGTAATCTCTCCGTTCTCCACGCGGATGGCTCCGATCTCTATGATCCGGTCACGCCTGGGATTGAGTCCCGTAGTCTCCAGGTCTATACTGACATATGTGTCATACATACTGTTCTCCATTCTGTCATTGTATGATGCCAGGGTCAAAAGGTCTAAACCCACATGAGCTTGCTCATAGGTGGGTGAAAGACCTTGGGATCCGCCCCGATATGAGCATAAAAGTGGGATGCTAATCCCACGATATGCGAATATAGGGTAGAATTGTGGGAGTGCGTAGCACGGAACAATTCGTATGCATCAAAGTCGGGGGCTTTTGACCCCGACATCATTGTATTACTTCCACATTATTCCGTGCGGTTCTCGTCTTTATCATTGTCTGGTACCGGATCCCCGATCACCTGTACCTTTGCCTCATAATTCAACGGATTCCGCTCCTGATAATCAAACAGCACATAGTGCGGTTCCGGATACCGGAACGGTTCCAGATGCGTCATTCTGCTCAACTGCTTCCAGTCATATTCCGCGTATGCCGGAAGATAGCGCCGCTCCCGCTCCTCCGTCTGATAAAACCGGCGGATGTCCTGTTTTTCCTCTTCCGTGATCTCCGCGGCGAACGCAGGCCTGCTCTTCAGATTCTCTCTAAGATACATATCGTAGGTCAAAAGCTCCCTGTAGATTTCTTCCTTCTCCGGATCCTGCAAAGCAGCAAACTCTAACAGAATCTGATACCGGTATGCCCTGGCAGGACTGTTGATAAAATATCCCTGTTCCTGATAGTAATCCGCCAATGCTTCATACATGGCAAAGGGACCGGGAAATGCTTTTTCCATCACAGGCAGGGTATGAGTGAACTGTCCGCTGTTATAATACAGCTCTACCATTTCCTCAATCCGCTTCAGGCGACGGATTTCCCCATAGCTGATCCAATTGGTATACAACACTTCATAAGGAGGCAGTTCCAGATAACGGATTCCGTACTCCTGTGCATGCTCATGCATATCGGAGCCCTTCAACACCTTCAGGAAGCCTAACTGTAACTGTTCCGGCTGCATTGCATACACCCTGTCAAAGGATCTGCCGAAGCTCTCATAATCTTCATAGGGAAGTCCCGCGATCAGGTCCAGATGCTGATGAATATTTTGCCCTCTGTGAATGGCCGCCACAATTTTCTCCAGCTTATTCACGTCCATAACACGATGAATGGCCCGGATCGTCTCCGGATTCGTCGACTGCACCCCGATCTCCAGCTGTGCCAGTCCCGGGCGGAACCGGTTCAGCAGGGCAATCTCCTCTTCTCGCAAAATATCGGCGGAAATCTCGAAATGAAAGTTAGTGACGCCGTTGTCATGTTCGTAAATATACCGCCAGATCTCCATGGCATGTTTGTGGTCGCAGTTAAATGTCCGGTCAATGAATTTTACCTGCTTTACCTTCTGATCCAGGAAAAACTGCAGCTCCCTCTTTACGACACTTATGTCACGTAGTCTTACTTTTTCATCTATGGAAGACAGACAATAACTGCACCGGTATGGGCATCCTCTGCTGGTCTCATAATAGATAATCCGATTCGTGAACGGCTCCATATCTTCATAGAGAAAGGGCAGTGTCGTCAGATCCGTTAACTCTCTGGGTTCTGTATAGCCGGAGGCCAGACACAGACCCGGAATCTGCCCGAAGCGCTCTTCCATAGACTTTCCGGCAACCGTTCCCATTCGGTCTGCTGCCTGCTGTTCTATGCTGTCGGGTTCGTGTTGTTCGGACTGTCCGGCCGTTTCTGCCTCCCTCACATACTGCTCCAGTACTTCCCGAAAGGTGACTTCTCCTTCCCCTACCATGATTCCCGTAACCTGAGGGAACTCATTTAATAGTCCGGAACCATCATAAGTGACCTCCGGTCCTCCCAGCCAGATGTCCGTATCCGGCAGGATCTTCGGCAGTTCTGTCAATATCTCCCGGATCAGCTTCCAGTTCCAGATATAACAGGAAAATCCTATCACCTCCGGCTGACGCTTCCAGATTCCCTCCAAAATACTTTCCAGGGATTCATTGATCGTAAACTCTGCCAGTTCCACATACGGCTGCAGTTTCTCTCCCGCACAGGCCCGCAGGCTATAGATGGCAGGATTCGAATGTATGAATTTTGCATTGATTGCTGTTAATAAAAATTTCATGGGATTATTATACTAAGAAAAAGGAACTGTGTCAGCACAATTCCTTTTCTTCGCAACAAACATTTTACAACATACGTTCAGTCCGCGCCATTCGCAAAGCCGCGTTATCACGCTCTCCATCACTTCGTGACTATCTTTGTTCATGAATCGGCGCTCAACTCATAGAATGGCAGAGCCGTCGCTTTGTGTGCAAGCATCCAATCGCCGGTTCTGTCTCATTCTATGGCTGAACTATTATTACAGGCTCTTTACAAAACGATCGAAAGCCTTCTGACCTTCCTCGGTTCTCTTATAGACACCGGCATCTTCCAGTACCTGCATGAACACCAGGCCGATTTCTTTTTCAACAATGCCGTCAATATTTTCTGCGGTAATGGCATCGTATTTCGGGCGGAACTCATCTACCCAGTCTGCGTGCTTTGCCAGCTCCTCATCGGCTCTTAAGTCCTTGCCGGCGAGAATTGCTTCCTTCAGATGTGCCATCTCACCCTTCAGGCGGGCAGGCAGTACTGCCAGACCCATGACTTCGATCAGACCGATGTTCTCCTTCTTGATATGATGCAGTTTTGCATGTGGATGATAGACTCCCAAAGGATGTTCCTCGGTGGTGATATTATTACGCAGCACCAGATCCAGTTCGAACCTGTCTCCGCGCTTTCTGGCAATCGGAGTGATGGTGTTGTGAGGCTCATTGTCGGTATAAGCATAGATAAATGCCTCTTCATCCGTATATCCTCTCCACTTGTTCAGGATCACATCTGCCAGGGCAATGATACGGTCGGTATCCGTTCCACTGAGACGGATCACGGACATTGGCCATGCCACGATACCGGCATCCACATCTTCATAACCGGCTACAGAGAAGGTTCTCTCTACGGGAGCTTTCGCCATGGCGAACTCATAATGACCACCCTGGAAATGATCGTGGCTTAAGATAGAACCGCCTACGATGGGCAGATCCGCATTGGAGCCTACAAAATAATGAGGGAACTGCTTTACGAAATCAAACAGCTTGCAGAAGGTCGCATGCTCGATCTTCATAGGTACATGCTGAGAGTTAAATACGATGCAGTGCTCATTGTAATATACATACGGAGAATACTGGAATCCCCACTGGCTGCCGTTGATGGTCACCGGAATGATACGGTGATTCTGGCGGGCCGGATGGTTCACACGGCCTGCATAGCCTTCATTCTCACGGCACAGCAGGCATTTCGGATAGCCGGACTGCTTTGCCAGCTTCGCTGCTGCGATTGCCTTGGGATCCTTCTCGGGTTTGGACAGGTTGATGGTAATGTCCAGATCGCCGTATCTGGTGGGTGCCACCCATTTCATATCCCTGCAGATACGATAGCGTCGGATATAATCGGAATCCTGACTCAATTTGTAATAATAATCGGTCGCTGCTTTCGGAGACACCTGATCGTACAGCTCATGGAAATGGCGGATCACTTCATTGGGTCTTGGCATTAAAAGACCCATAATCTTCGTGTCGAACAGATCACGGTATACCACGCTGTTCTCCTTGAGAATACCTTTTTCGTAAGCATAATCCAGCATACCCTTCAGAACCTCTTCCAGTTCATCCTCACGCATGGTCACATTGTCACGATCTTCAAGTTCATCCAGTTCAAACAGCTCCAACAGACGGTTGGTCGTATAAATCACATCTTCCTCCGGAACCAGTCCTGTCTGTACTCCGTAGGATACTAATTTACGAATTAATACCTGAATATCCATTTTCTTTTTCTCCTTACAGTGTCTGAGGACCGTCACCGATCTCTACTACATAGAAATCAGCCGCATAGCCGATCTTTTCCTTGTATGCCTTGCCTACCTGCTCAATAAAGGTATCTATAGCCTCATCCTTCACGATGCTCACGGTACATCCGCCGAAGCCGGCACCGGTCATACGGGATCCGATGACACCGTCTACCTTCCATGCTTCCTCTACCAGAGTATCCAGCTCAATGCCGGTTACTTCATAATCGTCACGCAGAGATACATGGGATTCATTCATCAGTTCACCGAACAGCTTTACATCATTATTCTTCAGTGCTTCTACCGCACGGATTGTTCTCTGATTCTCATATACCGCATGTTTTGCACGCTTTCTGCGTACATCACTCTTGATAATAGCCTTGAATTTCTCGAAGGTCTCCTCATCCAGATCGCCCAATGTCTTGATCTTCACTACCTGCTGCAGCTCTGCCAGTGCAGTCTCACACTCGCTGCGGCGTTCATTGTACTTGGAATCTCCCAGGCCTCTCTTTTTGTTGCTGCATGCGATAACAATCTTTGCATTCTCCAGATGGATGGGCGCATACTCATATTCCAGTGTTGCGGTGTCCAGGAAAATGGCATTGTCCTTTTTACCCATAGCAATGGCAAACTGATCCATGATACCGCAGTTTACCTTGTTGTATTTATTCTCGGAGAACTGTCCGATCAGTGCCAGATCCTGATTGGTCACATCAAATCCAAAGAAATCTCTCAGAATGTAACCGGTCAGCACTTCTACGGAAGCGGAAGAGGAAAGTCCGGAACCGTTGGGGATATTACCGTTCAGCAGCAAATCCATACCGGAAGTCACTTTCATGCCTTTTTCACCGAACGCCCAGATCACTCCCTTGGGGTAATTGGTCCAGCCTGCTTCCTTGCTGGGTACCAGATCATCCAGAGAAGACTCGATCACGCCCAGCTGTGCGAAATTCATGGAATAGAAACGCAGCTTATTGTCGTTTCTTTTTCTTGCCACACCGTAGGTACCAATGGTCAGCGCACAGGGAAATACGTGTCCGCCGTTATAGTCGGTATGTTCACCGATCAGATTTACACGTCCCGGTGCAAAATAAGCTTTTGCGCCCTCTGCATCTCCAAATACTTCTGCGAAAGTCTTCAGAATCGTCTCTTTCATTTCCATTTTCCACTCCTATCTGCTTACTGTGTAAGCCCCTTTTATCTTATATGTTCTCGCGCTTGTCGCTCCGGCGGATGCCGCGATGCGAATTCTCTTGCTCTATGTTTTCATCATAATCGAAAAAAATGAATATTTCTACTTATTTTTGTTTTCAAGACCTGTCATTATGTTAAAAGCTACAAGCCATGCAAAGACAAAAAGAAAGATACACCGTGGGAGCTTGCTCACAAAGGTGTATCTTTCTTTTTGGATTTATACGGCGACAGCCGTACATGAAGTAGACGCAACGCGTCTACGAATGTGCATGGCGTAGCATCTTCAGTGATATCTTCCAAGCTCGATTTCATCCTGATACTCCATGCGAAGTTCATGCTCCTTCTCAAAAATCAGTGGCAGAAATACATAGGTTGAATCCGCATAATTCTCTGCGCACCAACGATCTCCGACATAAAGGTACTCCGCTCCCTTCTCCGTATACACAGGGAGAATAAATGCTGACTGGCTGTGATAGGTGGTCTCATCCCCAATCTCTTTCAGAGATGACCATCTTCCGGTCAGACTCTCCAGCCATACTTGCCCTGGTTCGGTTTCCAGCCGGTACAGTCACTGGTGATCACATAATAGATACCGTTTCTCTTGCAGACCGCCGCCGCTTCACGGAACTGTCCCGACCAGAGCACCTTGATCTGCTCATCAATTCCGAGATAATCCTCCGTCAGGCGATAGAGAATGGTATCGGCATTTTCTCGTCCTGCGGAGATAAAATAAGCAGTCTGGTCATCATCAACAAAAACCGTACAATCCCTCGACATATTCCCCACCGGACGAAAGCTCCCAAGATAGGTGTAGTCACCGTCAATGGTATCGCAAGCTGCCACCGCACATCTTGCCTCCCTGTAGGTTCCTCCATCCTCATAATGCATCCACATGACATATTTTCCTGTCTTCGCATTATAGATTACCTTTGGACGTTCGATGTTACACCCCTTGAAACATATCTCGCCTGTTCCTGTCTCGACATCCCGTTCCATACAGGTGTCCGTTCTGACATAATATTCTTTTTTAGGAGAATCCAGCGTCAGAATATGCCTGCGAAACTCCCAGTTCTCCAGATCACGACTACGGTAACACGACACTCTCACACGCCCTGTACGGTTTTCTCCAATCCAGTAGAACCAACCATCCACTCTGCACATAAATCCGCCATGTGCATGAAGGACATTTCCTTCCGTATCAAAAAGTCTGACTCCGTTTTTCATAATCTCTCCCATCGTGTTCAAAGTTTTTTCTATCTAAGCCTCATTCTTTAAAAACAATCCTCAGCCATTTCTTTGCTGCCCCAATCCAGTCTGCTGCATGGGTTACCGCTGCTTCCAAATGATCGTTTGTCTGCTCATCCACCGTAGCCAGTCCATGACCTCCAACCGGATAAACATGTAATTCAAAAGGAACCTGATGTAACGCCAACGCCTCAGAATACAGCAGACTATTCCTTACCGGTACCACCGGATCCGTGGCTGTATGCCAGAGAAAAGCAGGCGGCGTATGTTCTGTCACCTGTAAATGACAGGAAAAACGCTTTATTTCTTCAGAATTCAGAACGGTATGTCCCAGCAAATTTTCAAAGCTTCCTCTATGGGCTACTTCCGGAGCCGCAGAAATCACCGGATAACACAGAATGGACGCCTGAACCGGTTTACTGTCCGGGAATGCCTCTCTCACTTCCGGCCAGTCAAAACAGGTAGAATACTGAGCTGCCAGATGTCCACCTGCCGAAAACCCCATGATTGCCACTCTGGTATTATCACAATGCCACTCTTTCGCATATCTGTGGATCAGCTCCATGGCTGCCGCAGTCTCTCTGAGCTGTGTGGGAAACCTGCTGGGTGCCACAGAATAATTCAAAACAAACACATTGTATCCCTCCGGAAGGAAATGATAGGCAATGGGGTCTGCCTCCCGCTGACTACACATGGCATATCCGCCACCGGGACAGATCAGCAGGCAGGGATGTTTCTGATTCTGTCTCCCCATCTCCACCAGATTATCCGGCAAATATGCCGTCAACGTCGGATCTATGCTCTCTGTCCCCAACTGCGGGAAAAATTTCTTTAAATGAATTACCTGATAAAACATGGCTATCCTCTTTCCTTATGATAAAAATCAAATCCACAGGCATCCAGTACCGTCTTTGCCATTAGCATTGCACCAATTTCATTTGGATGCACTCTGTCCCAGGATATATAAGATGAATGCCGGTACTGAAGATAATCTACATACATTTTTTGAAAATTGACAAAAAAACAGCCGTATTGTTTTGCCAGCCGCTCACAAATAGCTACATATTCATCCATTCTTGCACGCATTTTGTCTTCTTGATTTGGTTCCATATAATATGGAGATAAGATCAAAATGCCTTTTACTTTATCCTTTACCGATAAAATCATTTTTTCAACATTTCGTTCATATTCATCCGGCAAAACATGTCGATCAAACATAGCCGGCAGATCAAACTGTCGCCATACATCATTTATACCAATACAGATAGATACCCAGTCCGGGTTAAGAGCAATCACGTCTCTTTCAAATCGTTCCAGCAGCTCGCGGCTTGTATTTCCGCTGACTCCGGAATTTGTTACACGAATTTTGTAATCCGGATAACAGGATGCTATCAGATTATCAATCATCCGGACATATCCATGTCCCAGCGCGTCATTTAGTCCTTCCCCTACCGGCTGGGCACTTCCCATGTCTGTCACCGAATCTCCGGCAAATACGATTCTATCACCATCATCAAAAATCATTTCTGTTTTCCTCTCCTCCTATCCTATGATCATTTTAGCATTATTTATTGCAGAAGAAATCTTCCTCGCTTTATAGTGTAGCATATCCGTACTGACAAGAACACCATCTAAATCAAAAATAACCGCCTCGATCATTCTATATCCTCTCCCGTTCTTCCCTGATTTCCTCAATCCTTTTTTCATTCCCACGAATCATAATCTGGTATCTCTTTCCCCGAAACAGCAGACGCAGTTTTATATATTCCAGATTTTCAGGCAGTTGCGGCTTACATACCAAAGCATTATTCTCAATGGAGATACCGGCAAATCCGTTCACGGCAACAATCCACGCTCCGCCTTCCGATGCAGGATGGGTTCCGCCGATATACTGTGGACCGATCCATTCTTTTGCTCCGGGCACCAGATCTACTCTGGCAGATTTTAAAAACAGCGGATAGGCATATTCTGCCTTTCCTATGTAGCAGGCCAATAAGGAATACATACAGGCAGACAGGGAAGATCCATGTTCTGTCCTTGGCTCATAATAGTTCCAGTTTTTTTCCATGACTTCCGGTGAATAATCCCCATGAAACATAGAAAGCATGGCAACTACATCTGCCTGTTTCAATACCTGTGTCTGCGATGCAATGCCATAGGCACCTCCCCAGTATTCACTTGGTTCGATGATCCTGGCCCGAACATCGTTTACCAGTACATTCTCCAGTTTAAAATATCCATCAAACTGTTCAATGAGCTTACTCTCCTTATCCGGCTCCTGTAATTTTATATGACATGCAGAATCTTCCGCTTTTATATAAAAATCATCCAGATTATATTTTTTATGGAGCTCTGAATAAGATACAGGATCCAGCCCTTTCAGTTTTTTTAATAATTTACCTGATGTCTCGAATACATATTTGGCCATACGGTTTGTGTATGCATTATTATCCACACGTTCATGATATTCATCCGGTCCCACCACATCACGGATTTCATAATCGCTGCCGTCAACCTTTTTCGTCAGCAGCGAACGGTAGAACATCGCACATTCTATGATTACTTCCATAGCTCCTTCCGCAAGTATGGAAAAATCTCCCGTAGCATTCAGATATTTTCCGATTGCATACACTATGGCGGCAGATACATGATACTGTTTATCACGAAAATAGGTTCTCATCTTACGTCCGGTAAAAACATCGGTTACATTAAAATCAGAGCAGGCCTCATATCCTCCCTCCTGACTTTCCCATGCATAATAAGCTCCTTTCAGTCCATACTCTTCCGCTTTCTTTCTTGCACCCGGCAATGTGGAAATTCGATATTGTATCAGCGTTCTGGCAATTTCCGGTTCCGTATAGATAAAATAATCGATCATAAACATTTCTGTATCCCAAAAGATTGCTCCTTTATATACCTGTCCCGAGAGACCTCTTGCCGGGATGGAAATGTTTTTCATATTTCGCGGCGCAATACAATTTAATTGATAAATAGAATAATTTAATGCTTTTTCCGCTTCCTCATCTCCGTTCATTTCAATGGATGAGTTCTCCCATATCTTTGAAAAAAACTGAATCTGTGCCTCTTTCAGATCATGATAGGAAATATCAGAAAGCTCACAGGAAGCATTTTTCTGAAAAATACTCTCGTCCTTCGTTGTAGAAATGGTTCCTGTCTTCTCAATGGAATATTCCGATCCTGCTATTGCTCTGAATTTCAAATGCTGAAAAATTTGCTTCTCTCTTATTTCATAGGTACATTCCACGGGAAAATCCGCAGTCACCCTTGCCCGGGATATAACCGAAATCGCCTGTTCCGTCGTAATACCGGTGACCTGCATAATTCCGTCATGTTCTTCACACTCCACTCGTGCAAAATGAGGCCCGTTAATATCCCATACATCCCCGTCAATCCCTGTGATAATCTCTATTTCACAGTCATAATCCGTCTTTACAGAGTATTTCATGGCAATAATATGCTGATTTTCCATGGATGCAAACCGTTCACATCTGATGGAAACGGTTCCCTTTTCTGTCTTCCACACAGTTTCCCTGGTATGGAACCCTGCATGAAAATCCAGTTCCTGACAGTGTTTCACAGGCTCTCTGTTTAAAACGGTATAAGCCTCTCCATCCACTGTTAATATTGTGTATAATACGTTGGGTGCGTTTACAGACTCTCTCCACTTTTCTCCCACCCTATCATAAATCCCGGCAAGATTTATGGCACACATCTGCTCCTTTGTATACTCCTCCAACGTTCCCCGTATACCAAAATAGCCATTGCCGCATAAAAATTTATTTCCATTGTGAGGAATATCCTCTGCTGTAAAATTATTTGTATTTATTTTCCAATCATTCATATGTTTGTTCCCTTTTTAATTTTGATAATATCAACAACCATGCAGATCCGTTCCGATAAAACCTGTCTCCCTGAATGCCTCCATATTATGCCGGATTATGTAATCAATATAAGAAGAGATCATTTGCGCTGTCAGATAATATCCCATAGGATTTAAATGTCCACCCATATAAAATTTCTCATGAAACTTTTTGTCATAGACAGGCGCATATTTCATTAAGTCTATTACATATGTATTTTGAAATTTCTCTGCCAACGCATACAAAGCTTTTTGGTGTTCTTCTTTTTTCCAACGGATGGCTTCATTCTCCTCTTCTCTTGCAAATGTTACCAGAAAAAATTTTGCACGCGGTTGAATTTCCTTCATTCGTTGGATAATACTTCCATAGTATCCGAGAAAACTTTTCCTGTTGTTATGCCAATCCTGAAAATCTATATCCTGAATCTTCCCAAGTTCCTGATTACGACAAAGGAGATCATTTACACCGAGCGCAAGAATATAAGCCTGGGATGCATACGCCGGATTCCAGAATCCTTTTTCCTCCGCAAAGCTCTCGCAATATTCCTGGGCAGTCATCCCGCCACGCGAGAAATTATATACTTTGCTTCCACACATTCTGGCTATAAACTGTCCCCATGAATATTCGAACATATCAT
Source organism: Lachnospiraceae bacterium UBA5895 (assembly GCA_002431915.1). Lineage (GTDB taxonomy): Bacteria > Bacillota > Clostridia > Lachnospirales > Lachnospiraceae > Acetatifactor. The sequence continues at coordinate 40,686 of DJEP01000091.1, forward strand.
GGTAACTACTTTTTCCATCTGCCGATAATGCCTCAAACTCACCGGAAGACAAACTGTCTCCGATACAGCAGACGGTTCGGAATATGGACATATAACCACCATTTTCCAAAATTCTGTCTAATGGTTTTTCTTTCTCGTTTTCAAAAATTTCACATAAATTCATTGTCATATTCTTCCATATGTTTTATAAAACAATCAATACAATAGACACTGTTCCAAGTAAAATACCGCACCATTGGATTTTTGATGGGTTTTCGTGAAAAACAATTTTGGAACCAACGGCTGATCCCATGACGGTTCCGGCATTATAAACAGGGAAAAATAAAAGTCCCGGCAATGAGGCAATCAAAATTATATTAAGTTTGTTCACCAGCACCACACAAACAGCAATTCCCATGGCAGCCATCAAAAATTTGTTTTTATTTTCTATATATGTATTTGATTTCTTTCCGTTTATTATTTTTACCAGCGATGCCATTACAAGCATACAGGAAAATGCTATGAACAAATATTCACTACGCCCCCGGCCCTGATAAATATGTGCAAATATTTTCTGCAGAATTCCTACTCCACCTGCACATAGCATGGAAACAGCTGCGTAAATAAGGCTTTGCCGTTGTGCTCCCGCTATCCGTGCATCTTTCATAGATACAAGGATCAGCGAGATAAGCATACACATAATGCCAAGTCCCTTTAAAAAAGTACAGTTTTCACCATAAACGATAACGGAAAAAATGGTCGGAATCATAAAAGAAGACGCATAAATCAGGGAGCAGACCGAAACGCTTCCTTTTTCCACAGCCATCATATAAAAGCTCTGCATTGCAACCGTCAGAATTCCGTATAAAATTCCCATTCCCAGTAATTGAGGATCGAAAAGAAATGAAATCTGCAAACCTCCGGCAGCAAATAACAACATTCCCAATATTCCGGCAATTATATTTACTGTCATCAGATTTCCTATTTGTGCAAACGCTTTTCCACTTGTTTTTGGTAAAATATTTTTCATGATTGCTCCCGCAAGCGAAAGCAACAGCAAGAGATACATCATCATACAAACCTTTTATTTTTCTACTGTTATTCTTCTGCAAAGAATCGTTTTTCGTTTGATACCCTTTTCATCGGGATAGTAAAAATCACTATAAACCAGAAGAGCATTGTATTCATCTAATCCCACCAGAACAGGGTTTCCACAGGTTCCGTCCCATTGATGAAAGTTGGGATGTTCTATTTTATGGTTGCTTAGTCCGCTTCTGTCCTGATTGGTCATGATCATCATCGGTGCTTCCCATTTCAAGCCTTTTCCGTCATGACATGCCGCAACAAATACTCCGGGACGTGCATAACAAAGCAATGCCGTGCCACATCCTAATCTACATACCCTGGGGTAAATTCCCGTATCGGCAAATTTTACCGGTTTTGACCAGGTACGTCCTCCATCTGTTGATCTCGACATATACATGGGATCCCATTCTCTTCCCGTATACATGGCCCATGCTGAACGAAAAAACCAGACCATAGACCCGTCATCCATAAACTCAATGTCGCTGTCACTGAACCCACCGCTTTGATAGGGAAATTCATGTCCGTCTGCGTCGTATTCCATATGTGCCCACTGGACAAAGGAATGGCCGTTATCTTCCGATCGGAAAAGTTCCGCTGAATAATATGGACTGTACTGTCCGTTTACAGGATTGATATGTCCTTCCCCGGAAAAAGAAGTTACCCAGATTGCCCCATCCGATCCTGTTTTTAAACATCCCTTCGGAAAGATTGGCTTTAATACATTATCAAAAGTATTTGTAAAAATCACCCTTGTCATATAGGGCCATTCCACGGATACCTTTTCTTTTACAGATTCTGTTTTTCCCTTCGGAATCCGCAACACATTCCATTCTTTTTTATTCAGACTGTCCGGTAGCCGTTCTGCTTTATAAGCCTTGATCACTGTTCCATCCAGCCAATAAGTCATTCCGTCCGGAAGAGGAAGTGTTCCTTCCTCAGCCTGCTTCGTTACATCATATCCGGGTGTACGCATTCCCCAGTCCGGCATATCATATTCCTTTACACTGATACCGGATTCCTGCGGGAAATAAATACGGTCTCCGTTGGGGCAGAGAAAACCACAGTCCGCTTCATTTTCCATAAGAACTTCTTTCCAGTTCTCTCCCTGATCCGGACTTTCATACCAGCGCTGCGGATTACCAAAAGATTTAATATCATCTTTTGACACATGAACCGATACAAACAGCCTGCCATCCACATAATACGCATGAGGGAACTGCCAGGATCCCCACGGATCTTCTTCCAACGTACAGCCTCTTGCTATCACATGTTCCGGGCCTATTTTAATACTCATCAAAAGCCTCCTGTTTCTCTATTTCCTTAACTTTTATTGTTCCTGATACCGGCACCTTCAGACCAACGGTACTGCCTGTAAAACGGATTTTCCTCTGTTCTATACGGTTTCCCATACAATCCTGTATCTGGATGGATATATCCACGCCGGGGCTTGCACATAAGATAATCCTGTCTTCCCCGGTTCCGTTTACCACCAGTGTATCTGCATATCGGATATCCACCGTCTGTTCTGTGTAACACACACAGACACAACGCTCCTCCAATATACTTTCCAATTTCGAATAGTTGCTCTCCGGATGATAAGGAATCAATTTCCCGTTTACAATTACTTCCCTGTGTTCTCTCCACAGAGACAGATAATTTTTCAGCACGGCAAACTGTGTGTCCGGAAGCTGATCCAATAAAACAGATATTTGTGGAACACCCAGAAAGATTGCTATGATCTGTTTTGCAGCATTTTCCGGTGTATCTTCCGGGCTCCATATCAGCATATCGGAATGTATTGCCATATTTCTCACCGTCATCCGAAGATCTGCGATTCCCATACGATTATTCATACAATCCAGTGCACAGTCTCCGACCCTCATGATATTTCCATAGGGTGTAATACCCGGTCCGGTGTAATTCTGTCTGAATTCAATCATTATATTCGGTTTCTTTTTTCTGAGCCTTCGAAATATCTCCTGAAGTAAACATTCTACCGCTTTTTCCAGCGAATCAAAATCTCTCCCGGTACCGGTTGTATCCGAATATTCCGTCAGCTGAAAAGCATCTATAAAGTCCAGTTTAAACCCATCCAGATCCCATTGATCCAATGCTTTTTCATAGGTAGCTATCAAAAACTCTCTTACCTCCGGAAATCTGGGATCCAGGCAATTCCATTCCTGTTCCGGGGAATCCAGATATTTCCCTTCAAATTGTTTCCATATCTTTGTTTTTTTCCCTACATAGGGCACCGGATACCATAACAATACTTTCATATCAGCTTCGTGAACCAGATTGACAAATTTCTTCATATCCGGGAATTTTTCCTCACACGGAACCCATTCTCCACAATAAGCATAACCAAGAGACTGATCGGCCGTCTGCCACCCATCATCCACAATAATGCTTTCCATCCCCAGACTTTTCGCATACTTGCACTGTTCCAGCAATGCTTCCTCCGATATATTCTGCAAAAAGCTGTACCACGTAGAATACATTGGCATATTAGCCGCATCCGGAATTGCACTTATTTCTTTTTCTATAGAAAGGCGATTTACTCTATCCGCAATAATGTCGTAAAACGGTCGTTTTCTTTCATCCAGATAAATGAAAGCTCGATAATCCGATATTGCCTGCATTTTATCGGCAAAAAAAGTAAATTTACAGGCAAAGGTTTGTCCTTCATGCGTTCCACTGCTGATCTGTACCGGATTCTTATAATCTGATACAGAAAGTGTCAAACAATTTTCACCGTTTTGAGAAAGAAGTGTGTGAACCGGAAGACCATACATTAGCCTTGAATAGCAGATGGGGAGATTTTCTCTCCAATCTTCGGGAAGTGTCCTCCTTGTTCCGATAACAGGATTCCAAACCGAAAAGACACCATCCACAGGCATATAAAAAATCACTTCCACCGGATCCGGTACTTTTTTTCCCTCAGATTCATAGGTGAATTCATATATATGACATCCTTCTTTATTTTCACAGTAAATTACTCTGGCATTTCCCTGTTTATTTTGTTTTATGTTCATCTCCATTATTTTACCTGATGTCCTATTCTGATATTTGCTTTAACCCTTTACTGCACCGACTGCTGCACCATCCGTAATCTGCTTCTGGAAAATCAAAAACAGAATTGTAGGAGGAATAATCGCAAACATGGATGCTCGAATTACCTCAACAGCCTGCACACCGGCAGCATTTGCAAGGCTAAACAATTTAACCATTACTGTTTCATACTCTGTTCCGTTTAATGTCAAATACGGTAAAAGGAAATCCGACCAGGCACCTGTCATGGCAAAAATGGCAACTACAGCCACTACCGGCTTCGACAGAGGGATCACCACCTTGGTAAATATTCCCATATAGCTGCATCCATCCAGGCTTGCCGCTTCAAACAGTTCCTTTGACAGCCCCTCAAAATATTGCTTAAACAGAATTACATCAAAAGCTTTTGCTCCCGCACTCAGCCATAATGGGATAAATGTTCCGTTTAAATGTATCAGATTGATATTTCGATACAAGGAAATCATATTTGTAGTAGCCGGAATCATCATGGTTCCCATTACAATTCCAAATGCAAATTTCCATCCCCTGGGCCTGATTACAGCGAATACATATCCCAGAAGTGCATTAAAAAAAATGGCACTGAGTACACTTCCCAAGACAGAAATCAAAGAATTCATGTAATATTCCGTAAAATGTAATTTATTCCAGCTTTCTTTTAATAAGTCCAAATGAAAACCGGACGGAAAAATTGTAGGATTTCTCATAAATTCCTTAATATCCTTAAAACTTGCCAGAAACACCCATACAATCGGAAACAGGCATACTACCGCAATCAATACACATACTATCGTTATTGCCACACACAAATTGCGAATTTTACGGGAACTCATATCAAACCCGCGGATGACACCATCTTTTTTGGAATAATACCTTTCAAAAAACATCTATTTTCCACCATCCTTTTTTCTATCTGCCGTTACAGCAAAATAAACAACACTCAGGGCAATTAAAATCACACCTACAATAACGGAAAGCGCTGCTCCCGCACCAAAGTCAAAATCACGGAATGCATAACGATACTGCATCATCATAAGGGAAATACTTGCATTATTCGGACCGCCATTCTTTAAAATCATGGGTTCATAAAATATCTGAAAGACACCAATAAATTGCAAAATCAGCATCGTCTTCGCAACTCCTCCAATGCTCGGAAGGGTAATATACCGGATTCGTTTCCAGACGCTTGCACCATCAATAGCAGAAGCTTCATATAATTCCGGAGGAATTGATGCAATATTTGCCATATAAACAAGCGCCGTAGATCCGGCTGCCTTCCATGTTGCAATGACAATGATCAAAGGAATGGTCCATTTTACGTTGTTGAGCCATACCGATGGACCGATTCCCAATTTTCCCAACAAAATATTTAAAACACCGTTATCTCCCGGCAGAAAAAAGAAATTCCAGATCCAGATAGTTGCAATACCCGGAACAATATTCGGAAAGTAAACTGCGGCCCGAAATGCACTCTTGCCAAGAGTTGTCTCGGAAATAATAATAGCCAGAATAATCGGTGTCGCAAATCCAATGATTAATGACCATATGGTATACATAAAGGTATTTCTCAATGCTGCCAGGAAATCCGGATTCCTTATTACTCGGACATAATTATCCAGTCCTATAAAATCCACTGTTTCATAACGAATTGTTGAATACAGCGACAGCCTTATACTTTCAAACATGGGTTCCCATATAAAAAACAGGAAAAGACAAAGGGACGGCACCATTAAGCACCAGCCTATCACGTCTTTTTCCCTGAACTTTCTCTTTTTCAAGGTGTGTCCTCCAATTAAACTTATTTCAAAGTCTTTAATAATAAGGCAGTCCTACAAAATTTTGTATGACTGCCTTATTTGTCAACATGAATTCACAGATGCCATTATTTCTTATTTTGCAGGATATAAATTATCCAGAATAGACTGATAGTTCTCATTTGCCTGCTTCATAAGTGCCGGAATATCTGCGTCTTTATCCGTTACTGCAGCCTGAATTACCTTGGTTAATTCTGCATACATATCCTGTACAGAACCGACTTCCTCATTTCTCAGATTCCCCTCTGTCTGCACGGTCGCAAAATAATCACTGAACATTTTCTGATCCACATTGCTATATTCCTCAATAATTGTATCAAGATCTTTTTGTAACTCCTCATCCGTCCAGATTGGGAATGTCGGAATCACCGCAATATCCTGCTCTTTTTTAGATTCACAATCTGCTCTTCGGCCTTCCAAAACATCTTCAGATGCCACCGGTGCATCGCCCATGATTTCCAACAGATCCAGTGCTGCATTTACTTCGTCATCGGTTGCACTGGCACCGAAGCAATAGGGCGTACCACCAAACAAAGAATACTGGCCTTTAGGTCCGGCAGGCAGAGGAGCCAGGGCTACGGAAGATGCGGGAAGACCGTTTTTCGCAAGCTGTCCCATAGCATCATTTCCAGTGATATACATAGCAGCTCCTCCGGTTGCAAGCTGTGCAAAACCACTGCTCCAATCTTCATTGGTGGGATCTGCTGTCAGTACATCATAATCCCACTTCAGGGATTTTATATATTCCATTGCGGCAATTGCCTCAGCGCTGTCCAAATGTGCAGTATAGGTTCCATCTCCGTTGTCCTCACAAAGATTTGCACCATAATCCCATGCTATATTGGAATAATGCCATCCACCACTATTATCCTTTGCCAGCAGACATAATCCTGCTGCCCCTGTTTTCTCCTTGATGGTCTTGGCTGTCTCCGCGAGTTCATCCCAGGTCTTCGGGTAGATGGGATATCCATCTTCATCCACCAGCCCTGCTTCCTTGAACAGATCCGCATTTATCATTAAACCAAGAGCATATCCACTCTTGGGAAGTCCATAAATTCTTCCGTTTTCATCGGAAAGAAGTGCTTTAATTGACGGATTAATCTTGTCCAGCCAGCCTCTTGCTTCCAGAATGTCTGTAATGTCTTTGATTGCTTTATTCCGAATCAGCTTGGGAGGTTCTGTGAACTGTGCGCGGAAAATAGTAGGCTCGGTTCCGGCTTCCACTAATGCCATATAGCTTTCCGCTGTATACTGGTAACCATTTTCCTCTAATACAACATCAGGATATTTTTCCTCAAATCTTTCCTTATATCCCTTCCATGCCTCTATCTCCTGATCAGTAGCTGCATCACTTGGCGAAATACCACAATCCAAGACAACCTGTTCTTGCGTCGTCGCTGCCTCTGTGGATTTATTTTCATTTACTGCTGCGGAACTGCTTTCAGATACAGTTGCTGAACCGCTATCTGCTGTAGATGCACATCCACATGTCAGACCGACAACCATGGATGCCGTTAAAAGTGCTCCTACTACTTTTTTAATATTTTTCATACCTTCTCCTTTCTCCACCAAAACTTTTTCATATGTTCTTTATTTTTTGACTATTAGCTAACAACCATGACCTAAATTTATCATCCTGATTGACAATTCACAATGTATTTAATCTTCAAAAAAATAGTAAAATATTTCAGTTTTATTTACTTTTATGGTAAGAGCTTATATATTAATTATAGAAAAGAAATACGAAGGGAGGATCCTTCATGATTTATACTTTTGTTTTTGTAAAGAACAATTTTGAGAATTATTTATTTATCATAGATTATAACAACGCCGATGAAATGCCATCTTTTTTATCCTCCCTGCTTATTTCTCCAAACATCTGGTTTTCTATTGAGGATACGAAGGGGGTAATTTCACATCTTTTAGAAGACTACCATGTCATAGAGCATTGTCCCATAAAAAACTTTCCTCTTACATCAACCTTTTCGGAGATTCAAACCCTCATAAATGGTTCTCTCATACCCTCTGAGGATTCTTCGGCTCTCTTTCTTGTCCATCAACTGATCATTGATGTTGCTGATTTTTTGTATGGCAGTTCCAATATTCAGTCATCTACCAGGGCCGAACAAATATGTCAGTACATGGAGGAAAATGTCTATGGACGTATTACACTGGAACAGCTATGTAACGTTTCCGGTCTGGGAAAAACACAACTGATCTCTATTTTTAAAACCACTTATGGACAATCTCCCATTGACTACCTGCTGGATCGAAAAATTGCAACGGCAAAAGAAAGGCTTTTGAATACGCAACAGGCAGTTTCACAAATTGCAATTGATCTTGGTTTTTACGATGCACAGCACTTTATCAAAATATTTAAACAGCACACCGGAACTACTCCCAAAAAATTCCGTAAAAACTATTCTACAGGAGAAAGTACACATGAAAATACATACTGCCTATGAAGAATGCCTTTATTATACGTTTCCTTCTCAAAGCCCCATTTCCTTTTTGTCTACCGGGATTACTTATCCTATTGGCTCTTATGATTACAGCCGCAAACTCTCTACTTGTTACAGTATTGAATACATATACCAGGGTAACGGCTTTTTGAGTCAGGGATATTCCAACATTCCATTGGAAGCCGGAGATATGTTTGTTCTTCATCCCGGTATTCCCTGTCGCTATTATGCTGAATCATCATGGAAAAAAATATGGGTTTCCGTAGAAAATCCCGGTCCCTTCATGGAACACTTGTTTTCCGATTATAACCTGAAGCAATGCAATGTTCTGAAAAAAATTCAGTCCCCTTTATATCTTGAGGATATTTTTAATATAGTAAAAAGCAAACAGCCTAATATTCATCGCCGTCTGGAATTATTAATTCACAGACAGATTGCGAAAATGTCTCTTTTTTACCAAAATACCAATTCCGACCTGGATTCTTCTCCTTTGGAGCGAGCTGTAAACTATATTGAAACCCATCTTGACACAAAAATTACCTTGGATACACTTTCCAAATACAGTGGAATCGGAGCGAAACAGCTTACTGCCCTTTTTCATGTCAATTATAATACAACTCCTATTGCATACAGTAATATGCGAAAGATTCAGGAAGCTGCGCATCTGCTTAAGAACACAGATCTCCCAATACCGGAGATAGCGTATTTGTATGGCTTTAACGATGTTAATTATTTTTTCAGGGTTTTCTTTAAATACAAAAACATGACTCCATATGCTTACAGAACTGCTCTTTCGAATAAAAAAGCAGAGTGATACAGAGAATCTTTCAGGTTCTTTTTGCCTATTGAAATAATGCCGGGAACACAATACAATATTAACAAAGCAGAAAGGATACTCATATGAAGGAAAACAGAAAATTATTAAAAGAGATACTCAAAGATATCCGACATGATATGACGGATGAAGAAGTTCTGAATTTACTGGCAGACAGTAAGATTTCCATAAATCCCGCAGGGGAAAAGGAAAAATATACTCTTGGTCAGAAAGCCGCAGATGCTATTGCAAAATTTGCGGGAAGTTGGGCATTTATTTTCTCCTTTACAGGAGTACTGATTCTCTGGATGGTGGTTAACACTCTGCTTGCAGCAAAGGCTTTTGATCCCTATCCGTTTATTTTGCTCAATCTTGTCCTGTCATGTGTGGCAGCCATTCAGGCACCCCTTATCATGATGAGTCAGAACCGGCAGGAAGAAAAGGATCGCCGTCGTGCTGAGAATGATTACAAGGTTAATCTGAAAACCGAAATCATGATAGAAGACCTGTATGATAAGGTCGGTGTCATCCTTGCCAAGCAGTCTGCACTGGAAAAGAAATTGCAATCGCAGGATAAAAACAACTTTTCCGAGACGGAAAAGCATTAATGCAATCGCCGTTGTATGTCAAATAGCGACAAACAACGGCGATTCTTTTTTATTCCGCACTTTGCTTCCGATACTGTACAGGGGTCATATCATATGCTTTTTTGAACAGGCGGTTGAAGTGCTCCACATTCTCGTAACCGACATTGGCTGCTATGGTCTCTACTGTCTGGTTGGTCTCCTTTAATAGCATTCTCGCCTTTTTCATACGCTCTTCCCGAACGACTTCCTGGAAAGTCATGCCCGCCTTTTCCTTAATGTACTTGGACAGGTAAGGCTTGGAGAGATGGAAGGTATCTACCAGCATATCCAGTGTTACATCCACATAATTTTTCTGAATGAAGCTGATGATCTCCACGATCCGCTCTTCTCTGCCGGAAGTAATATGCTGCTCTGCTGCCAGCTTATTCACAGCGGACACCAGTGCGGCAATGGAACTCTTGATAATATCCTCATCCACGCCGACGCCCCAGTAGAATTTACCGTCATGGACGATGCCTACGTAGGTAGCTGCCTTGGAGTTGGAGCCTCTGGAAATTGCATGCTCTTCGTAAACCGACAGTTCATAGGTAATACCGAAGTATGTCTTGATGGCATTGCTGACTGCGTCCAGACGTCCGTTACCCATGGTAGTGATGGTTCTGGAAGCTCCACCCTGATCGATAGTCACCTCTGCCTGAATACCGTTCTCCTGCTTAAAGTGGCATTCCGGGATGTTGAAGATGCTGCGGGGATAAATATAATTTTCCTCGAAAATCGCGTAAATCTCCTTTGGAAGCAGCTCCTGATGGCGTCTGTCGGAGATTCCTTTTACCAGATATCCAACCTCCTCCTTCATGGCTGCGGGCAATGCGAAGCCAAACTGCTGCTTCAATACGAATGCCACACCACCCTTACCGGATACACTGTTGATACGGATAACATCGGATTCGTATTCTCTTCCCACATCCGCGGGATCGATGGGCAGGTACGGAATATCCCAGCGCTTGCCGGTCTTTCCTTCCTTCTGCCATGCCATACCTTTGCTGATGGCATCCTGATGGGATCCGGAAAATGCGGTAAATACCAGATCTCCCGCATAGGGAACTCTCTCATGTACCTTCATGCCGGTGAAATTCTCATAAGCCTCACGGATCTCCATAATATGGGAGAAATCCAGTCCGCTGTACACACCGTGGCACATCATGTTCAGGGCAACGGTTACCAGATCCACATTACCGGTACGCTCGCCGTTACCGAACAAGGTACCTTCCACACGGTCTGCTCCGGCCAATACACCGAACTCCGCATCACTGATACCACAGCCTCTGTCGTTGTGGGGATGTACGCTGAGTACTACATTGTCACGATATTTCAAATGCTTGTGCATATATTCTACCTGACAGGCAAATACATGGGGCATTGCCACCTGTACGGTGGTGGGCAGATTGATGATGGCCTTACGGTCAGCGGTGGGCTTCCATACATCCAGTACCGCATTGCAGACTTCCAGTGCATAATCCACCTCGGTCTGGGAAAAGCTCTCAGGGCTGTATTCAAAGGTGAAGTTGCCTTCGGTCTCATCTGCCAGATTCTTTAACATCCGGGCGCCGTCTACTGCCAGCTTCTTGATGGCTTCCTTATCCTTTTTGAATACCTGTTCTCTCTGCTCTACAGACGTAGAATTGTACAGGTGGATCACGGCGTGGGGTGCACCCTTGACTGCTTCAAAGGTCTTGCGGATGATATGCTCTCTCGCCTGGGTCAGTACCTGAATGGTCACATCATTCGGAATCATGTTGCGCTCAATCAATGCACGGATAAAATTGTACTCGGTATCGGAAGAAGCGGGGAAACCTACCTCGATCTCCTTGAAACCGATCTTTACCAATAATTTGAAGAATTCCAGCTTATCTTCCAGACTCATGGGATCGATCAATGCCTGATTACCGTCTCTCAAATCAACGCTGCACCAGATGGGTGGCTTGGTAATGCTGTCCTTCTTCACCCAGTCATAGGTCACTTCGGGGGGCATAAAATAAGTTTTCTGATATTTTGCTGCAATGTCTGCGCTGTTCATGGGAATCCTCCTGCCATATGATTACTTTTATTTTCGAAATATGATGTTTTTACTATTTTCACTTACCTGATTGCACTATCTTAACACTCATAATTTCTGTAAGCAAGTTATGTTCTTATCTTATTAATTGATGTATTTTAATGTGACATTTTTGTCATATGCTTATAAATTCAAGAAAAAGGCTATTTTATTCCGCATTTATCCGCTTTTATTATTTGATTAAAAATTTTAATTGCATATATCATTTTTTGTTATATTTAAAAACATTTTTTTAACTTTATGTTGCTTTGTCATTGATTGATTTTATTATTATATTTAACAGAAAAACAGATGTCCGTGTGGGGCATCTGTTTTACAATTCCATACTCTATTCTTTTTCAGGTTTAAATGATTTCCACTCTCTCAAAATACCGGATCAGAATATCCGCGCAGTTCTCGATTCCCAGCTTGGTGGTATCCAGGATCATGTGATAGTTGTTCACATCGCCCCAGACTTTACCGGTATTTTCATAATAATAATCGGCGCGTTCCGCATCATTTTTTTCCAGCATTTCCTTCGCCTCATCGTGGGAAAGAGCCTCCTTCTTCATGATACGTTCAATACGATCTTCCTTATCCGCGCACACATACACGTTAAATACATTCGGCTGATCCTTCAGGATCTCGGATGCGCAGCGTCCCAGAATAATGCAGGGATGTTCCGCCAGCCCCTTAATGACCTCCGCTTCCGTAGCATAACTGTCACCATCCAGTTCGTGCTCTATGTACGCCTTATCATATACCGGCACCCCCAGTTTCTCAGACAGCTCCTGTGCGATCAGACTGGCTCCTGTTCCGAATCTTCGGCTGATAGTAATTACAAGGTTCATCGTAAGTACCTCCTTTGTAAGGTACTCTCATTTTATGATAAAGGCTTTGAATTTGCAAGAGGGATGTCTATAAAAGCTTCTGCCCGATCTGATACAATTTCTTAAAAAAATGTAAAATTCAATTTTTTTATTCCATTTTAAAAAGAACATGCTATGATAAGAAACGGCAAATGCCAGATAGATAGCAATATCTATAGAAATGGAGGATATTATGAAAAAGAAAGTAATTGCTACGCTTTTATGTACTGCAATGTTATTAACTGCCTGCGGCAGTGACAGTTCTTCCGCACCTGCAGTTGCTACTGTAGAGGGAACTCCCATCAGCACGGAAGCTGTCTCTTCCGAAGAAGCCGCTACAGAGTCTTCTGTTGTTTCCACAGACGGAACGGAAGTAACTCCTCTCGCTACAACCATTGATACCGCTGCGCTGGCAGACGGTACCTATGCCGTTTCCTTTGTGGCAACAGATGCTACCTCAGAAAACGGTGCTGTACAGCTCAACGTAACCGTATATGATTATGAGCATTTTTCCGCAGATGCTATTGAAAATCTGAAAGCAGGCGATACTCTGGTAATTGACGGTAATTCCGTAGTTGTAGATACCGTTGAGCAAAACGGTGATGTCATAATCTGTGTAAACGGTGGTCTGGAACAGGGCGGTTATGATCTCAGTAAGGACGAGGATGGAAATTATTTCGAATCCCTGATGGATATCGGTAGGAACTACACCGCTCTCGGTCAGGTAACACTTCCTCTCTCCAAGGATTTTGTCTTCACTGACAATAGCGATCTTGAAAAACAGAATGTTACGTATTCCGCAGAAGAATTGCTTACTCTTCTAAACGATGACACGCAGTACTTCAATTCCCTGAATACAACCGCTACCGTAAAGGATGGAGAAATCACCGCAATTGAGCGTATTTACATGCCGTAATATGTCGTAATTGAAGATCTACATATTTTTCGATCAAAAAAGAGTAGAATGTCTCGTTAAGATGCATTCTACTCTTTTTATTTTTTATACAGTAACAGCTGCGTTATCTCTCTTCTCTGAAGTACGCCAGTCCCAGACTTGCAGGGGGCTGATTCTCTCTCTTGCTCCTCATGCTGGTGATTACCAGTACCAGTAAGGTCACGACATAAGGAATCATCTTATACAGCTCCTGATACTCCATATGCTCGATACCGGTGGGCAGATACAGATACAGGATATACAGACCACCGAACAGGAAGGAAGCAAATACACTGATATTCGGTCTCCAGATAGTGAAGATAACCAGTGCAATGGCAAGCCAGCCTCTGTCACCGAACGCATCATTGGACCAGACACCGCAGGCATAGTCCATTACATAGTACAGACCACCCAGTCCTGCAATCATACAACCGATACACGTTGCAATGTATTTATATCTGGATACATTGATACCGGCCGCATCCGCGGTATTGGGTCCCTCACCGACTGCTCTCAAATGCAGTCCTGTCCTGGTATGATTCAGTACATAAGAAGCGGCAAACGCAATGATTACAGCAAGGTATGCCAGGAAACCGTAGGATAAAAACAGCTTACCGAACCAGCCCAGTTTCGATGCAAAAGGAAGAGATTTGCTGAAATAACTGCTGGTAGCAGACAATGCGATGGAAGGCACGTCACTATTAACCAGCTTGATCAGGGAACCGCCGAAGAAGTTACCGAATCCCACACCAAAGGTCGTCATGGCCAGACCGGTCACGTTCTGGTTCGCCCGCAGAGTAACGGTCAGAAAGCAATACAGCAGTCCCATCAGCAGAGATCCTAACAGGCAGCAAAGCATGGGAATCGCAATAGCAAGGAATCCATTCATGTTCGCTGCGCCTCCTGCGGATCTCTCATAAAAGAAAGATCCGATGACACCGCAGATACCTCCCACATACATAACACCGGGGATTCCCAGATTCAGGTTACCGGATTTCTCTGTAATGATCTCTCCGGTGCTTCCGTATAAGAGAGGAATTCCCTGTACAATTGCTCTCGGAATAAATGCAAGTAAAAATGACCACATGATTACTGTTCCTCCTTTTCTGCCTTTTTACGGAACTGCAGGCGATAGGTAATGAAGAACTCACAACCGATGATAAAGAACAGAATAATACCTGTCAGAATATCGGAGTAGGAATGATTCAGTCCGAAATTGGTAGATATCTCGCTGGCTCCGCGATCCATGAAAATGATCAGGAAGCTGGAGAATACCATGGTCAGAGGATTGAATTTGGACATCCAGGATACCAGTACGGCGGTAAATCCCTGTCCACCCGCAATGGTGGTGGTCACGGTATGATTGATGCCTCCTACCAGAAGCAGTCCTACCAGACCACACAGAGCACCGGATAACAGCATGGTACGGATGATTACTTTTTCTACCTTGATACCCACATATTTTGCGGTATTTTCACTCTCACCCACAACCGAGATCTCATATCCCTGCTTGCTGTAGTTAAGATATACATACATGAAAACAGTGATAACCACTGCCACGACAATGCTTAACAGATACTTGGAACCGAAGATCTGCGGCAACCAGCCCACGTTGGTGTTCTGATTGATAATGCCGATTTTACCGGATCCCTTGGGAACCTCCCATACGATAGTATAGAATGCCACCAGCTGGGTAGCTATGTAGTTCATCATCAGAGTGGACAATGTCTCATTGGTATTCCATTTTGCCTTGAAAAACGCGGGAATAAATCCCCATACAGCCCCTGCTGCCAGGCTGGCCACAATCATGCACAGGATCACAACGGCACTCGGAAGCTTGTCTCCCAGACAGATCATGCAGGCTGCGGCTGCCAGACCGCCGATCAGCACCTGTCCCTCTCCGCCGATATTCCAGAATTTCATCTTAAATGCCGGGGTCAGTGCCAATGCGATCAACAACAGAATCGCGATATTCTGAAAAGTAACCCAGGTCTTACGGACAGATCCGAAAGCTCCCAGAATAATGGACTGATATACCTGCAACGGATTGATTCCCGTGGTGATCGTCGTAATGATACCGCACAGGATTAACGCCAGCAGGATTGCCGCGAAGCGGATACCCAGAGATTTATACCAGGGGAGTGCATCTCTTTTTACGATATGAAATAAAGGCTCTTTATTCTTCTCCTTCATGTTCTTTGCCTCCTACTCTGGTCATCAGCATACCGACCTCATTCTTATCTGTCTTTCTCGCATCGAGGATACCGCTGACTTCTCCGCCGCAAAGTACCATGATCCGATCCGACAGTTCCATCAATACATCCAGGTCTTCCCCTACGAAAATTACGGCAACACCCTTTTTCTTTTGTTCGTTAATCAAATCATAAATAGTATAGGAAGAATTGATATCCAGTCCCCGTACCGCATAAGCCGTTAACAATACGGTGGGTGCGGAAGCAATCTCTCTTCCTACCAGAACCTTCTGTACATTACCGCCGGACAATCTGCGCACCGGAGTGGTAATACCGGGTGTTACAACTTCCAGATTCTCTACGACATCTGTTGCAAGCTGTTTGGAAGGCTTTCTGTTGGTAAAAGGTGTGTGTCCCTTACGGAAGGAACGCAGCATCATATTATCGGTCAGATCCATATTGCCTACCAGACCCATACCGAGACGATCCTCCGGTACGAAGGAGAGAGATACGCCCATTTCCGCAATTTTCAATGGATCCTTACCGATCAACATTTCTCTGCTTCCATCATCTTCCACATAACTGATGGTACCGGCTTCTGTTACCTGTAAACCGGCAATGGCCTCCAACAGTTCCTTCTGTCCGCAGCCGGAGATGCCGGCGATTCCCAGGATTTCGCCGCTGTTGGCGGTGAAGGACACATCCTTCAGCTTAATGATACCGTCCTCGTTACGCACAGTCAGTCCCTGTACCTCGATACGTGGTTTGGGATTTACAGGCTCCGGTCTGTCAATATTCAAAGTAACCGCATGTCCCACCATCATATTGGTCATTTCGGTTACAGTGGTGTCCTTTGTCAGCATACTGCCGATATACCGGCCGTTACGGAGTACAGCCACTCTGTCTGACAGGGATTCCACTTCATGCATTTTATGGGTAATGATAACGATGGCTTTCCCGTCATCTCTCATTTTCCGGAGAACATGGAAGAGCTTCTCGGTCTCCTGCGGTGTCAGTACGGCGGTAGGCTCGTCCAAAATCAGGATATCTGCACCACGGTACAGAACCTTTACAATCTCTACGGTCTGCTTCTGAGATACGGACATGTCGTAAATTTTCTGCTTCGGATCCACTTCAAATCCGTATTTTTGGCAGATTTCCTCTATTTTCCGGGAAGCCTCCTTAATATTCAGCTTACCTTCCAGTCCCAGGATGATATTCTCGGTAGCGGAAAGTACATCAATCAGTTTAAAATGCTGATGCACCATACCGATTCCAAGCCGTAATGCATCCTTGGGGGATTTGATGACCTCCTCCTTACCGTTAATGAAGATCTGTCCCTCATCCGGGAAATAAATACCGGAGAGCATATTCATCAGTGTCGTCTTACCGCTGCCGTTCTCGCCAAGCAATGATAAAATCTCACCCTTGTAAATATCCAGATTTACTTTATCATTAGCGATTACGGATCCAAAAGTCTTGGTAATATTTTTCATTGAAACCGCAGCTACTTTTGTCTCTTTTTCCATCCTAGTCACCTTTCCAATTTATCCACAACCTGCAAACTTTCAGGTACTTTAGTACCTTGCCGCTCCTTTTCTATCCTGTCCATCCACAGAAAATCAACAAGGTAGAAAAAGGGCGGCGCGGCAATAAACGCGCGCGCCGTCCAGTCTTTTTACAAATTAATACTGCTCATCCAACAGGTTGATGCCGTCGATTCTTACATTGAAGTAAGGAGCGGAACGGAATGCAACATCGGACTCATGAAAGTATCCGTCACTTACTACCTCATGATCGGGAGTATAGTCAGGATCGGTATCAATATCTGCTTCATAGCTGTCCAGAGTCTTGCCGTCTACAGTGAAGGTAGTAATATCGAATACATGGGTCTTGCCTGCGATCAGATCTGCCTTTGCAGCTTCTACTGCTTCTGCGGTACCTTCAGCTACAGCTGTACCAAGATCGCTCAGTTCTACAGAACCGGTTTCCAGAGTACCGCACCAGTCGGTGTCAATAGGAGTTCCGTCTGCTACACATTTGATGGCATACTCGAAGTAAGGCTCCCAGTTAACTCTGGAAGATACCAGGAAGGTATTGGGGCAGGCTGCCTCTGTGCTTCCGTTGTAAGATACGTTGGGAACACCTGCGGTCTCACAAGCGGTAGGAGCACCCATGGAGTCTGCATGCTGGCTGATCAGTACGCATCCGCCCTCGATCAGCTTGTTAGCAGCTTCCTTCTCAGCGGTCTCATCATACCAGGAACCGGTAAAGGTTACATCCATGGTAACGCTGGGGCATACAGAACGAGCGCCCAGGAAGAAAGAGGTATAACCGGACATAACTTCAGCATAGGTATAAGCACCTACATAACCCATCTTAGCCTGATCCTCGGTGATATCACCGTTAGCGATCATCTCATTCAGCTTCATACCTGCAACGATACCTGCAAGATAACGGCCATCATAGATGGAAGCGAATGCATTGTGGAAATTATCAAGACCTTCTGTATGAGCCTTGGTTCCGGTTGCATGGCTGAACTGAACATCAGGATATTCCTTAGCGGCCTCAATGATATAGTCCTCATGTCCGAAACTGTCTGCGAAAATGAAATTACAACCTGCATCAGCAAGCTCACAGGCTGCTTCATAAGCTTCCTGTCCTTCAGGAATATTGGTCTTGGTCATGTACTCAATACCAAGCTTCTCGCAGGCTGCTTTTGCTGCATTCAGGAAGTTCAGATCATAAGTAGAGTTCTCATCATGCAGGAAAATAAAACCTGCCTTTACACCGGTAACAGCTTCACTGTCGGTTGCTGCTTCGGTAGTACCTGCTGCCTCGGTGGTTGTTGCTGCAACGGTTGCTGCTTCGGTACCGGTGGTAGCTGCATCATTGGATCCGCATCCTGCCAGAGCAGTAACTGCGAGAGCCATAGCTGCGAGTAAACTTACGACTTTCTTTTTCATAATTCTCCTCTTTCTGCGCTGCTGCTTCGTTACAGATCCATGGTGGCAGCGCGGACACAGATCTGCAGATAAGACCGGTGAGTTTAACGTAAAAAGGGTGTATGACACTTTCATACAACCCCTTTATTGTGTAGTCTCAACATTAGTCAGTATAAGCATTTGTCTGACTTCTTGTCAAGAGAAGTATTAAATTTTTATTAACTCATTTGCGAATGTGGTTCTGAATAGTTATTTTATTGACGAAAAGTGATTTCTCCGGTCTTGTCATCCATGCTTTCCACAATCGCCAGAGACTCCACACGGATACCTTTGGAACGGATCAGATCTCCACCCTTCTGGAAACCCTTCTCTACCGCAATACCAACACCTTCCACCGTAGCTCCCGCTTTATTTACAATATCAATCAGACCTTCCAGTGCACATCCGTTGGCCAGGAAATCATCAATGATCAGAATATGGTCTTCCGGACTCAGGAACTTTTTCGAAACGATCACATCATATACTCTTTTGTGGGTAAAAGATTCAATCTTGGTGGAATATACTTCACCATCAATGTTCACTGACTGAGATTTTTTGGCAAACACCACCGACACATGAAAATGCTGGGCCGCTACGCAGGCAATGCCGATACCGGAAGCTTCCACCGTCAGGATCTTCGTGATCTTACGGTCTGCAAACAGACGCGCCCACTCTTTTCCCATTTCATTGAACAAATCGATGTCCATCTGATGATTCAGAAAAGAATCTACCTTTAATACATTCCCTGCTTTTACCGTTCCGTCTTTGCGGATGCGCTCTTCGAGTAATTTCATTGTGTGTCTCCTCTTTTTGTTCCTTCTGATTGTTCTGTGGTACTTGTTTATTTATGCTTCCTATTATACGCAGGGTGCTGCTTCTTTTTCAATAGATTTTCTATAGAAGAATTGTACTTTTTCTCCCCCAAAATTTTCTGTATGGTATCCATGATCATATCCTGGTTGGCGGGTTTTAACAGATATCCCGCCGGATTCAAAGAGATTACCGCCTTGATATTCTCTTTGTTTTTTACTCCTGTCAGAAATACTACCGGGAGTTTTTCCGCACCTCCGATCTGTCGGATCTGCTCCAAAGTCATTTTACCGTTCCATTCCGGCATTTCATAATCCAAAAATACCATATCCGGCAGTTTTTTCTCTATCATATGTACCGCTTCCTTGCCGGAAGTCGCCATTGCCACATCATAATATTTCTGAAGTGCTCCTTTCAGAGCACGAAGCTGGATCGCATTGTCATCTACTAAGAGTATCTGCTGCTTCGGTTTCTCCGGCTTTTCTTCTGCCACCGGTTTTCTGACAGTCTCTTTTGGAGAAACGTTCGCTTTCGGAGTTTTCTCCTCTTCCACATCGATCATTGCCTCGATCTGCGCTTTTAACGTCTCATAGTCATCTAATGTGACATCGCCGTCAGCTTCTGTTTTTTCAATATTTCCCATAACAGGCATCTTGTCCGTCACATGTCTTCTGAACTGAGGTTTTGAAGTCTCTGCGGGTTTTTCATCACCGCGGACATATTCTTCGGCTTTTCCGGCGATTTCATTCTCTTCCCATTTCTGTTTGGCGAAAATTCCTCCTACGGCTTCCAGTAATTCGGGATTGCTGGTGGGAATATTCCATTGCCATCAGATTGATTATCACCAGATCCGGCGGATTCATCGCTAACATTCCACGGATAATATCACTGTTGTCCGATCCCAGCTGAACATGATATTTTCCAGACAGGCAATTATTAAAATCCTGCGTAATCCGGTTAAACTTTCCTATAAGAAATATATTTTTCATAACTTTCCCTCCTGCTATGACCGCATAGCCTTCATGATACCCTGTATAATGCGATCACAGACTTCTATTGCTTCCTCTGCCCTGAGGTTCAACAACAGCCCCTCCAGATCACTGATTTTCTCCCTGAGGTCCTCACTGTATTCATATTGCAGAATCTGTTCCATCAATTCATCCGCAGTATCATAATCTCTGTCATCCAGTGCTCCCCGCAGCATCCCGAACATCGGCAATGCCTGCATGGGATCCGCCTGTTTCTTCGGTTCTTCCTTCGGAGCCAGTATCCGGAGTTTTTCTTCGGTGGCTTCCAGTTCTTCCATAAACAGAGGATGGAGTCTTCCCACTTTCTCCAGGTCCTTTTGTTTTACTGCCATTTCCAGTGCCTTTGCCAGAGCAGACAACTGCATGATTCCGATGGTGGCAGTCAGACCTTTAACGGCATGTACCCGGATACAATAATCGTTTAAGCTCTCCGGATCTTCTAACTGTGTGAACAGTTTTGCGATTTTTTCTTTTTCTTCCGGAATCGTCTTATAGAATTTCACTGTAGTGTCAAGTAACAGCTCCTCATCCGGCAGATGCAGTTTGCCGTAGGTCCAGTCCACACCTTCGATCTCCGGCAGTTCCACGGTCTGTGTATCCGCATCATCCATATTCATATTCAGCACTTCCATGGGATCTGCTTCCTGTAAAAGTTCCTCCGGAAGATATTTTTGAATCATTTTCTCCAGTTTTTCCGGTTCAATGGGTTTCGACAGAAAATCATGGAAGCCTTCCCGTAAATATTCTTCCTTGGCACCTACTACGGCATTGGCGGTCAGCATGATAAGGGGAGTATCCTTACATTGATTGTTCTCCATCTCTTTCATGCGGCGGAATGTCTCCACACCGTCCATTTCCGGCATCATATAATCCAAAAAGATCAGGTCGTAATGTTTCTCTTCTACCTCTCTAAGTGTCGCCATACCGCTGTCCACATCCGTCACCTGTACCCTTGTCTGCTTCACCAGATTGCGGAACACGCTTCGGTTCATGACATTGTCATCCACTACCAGTACCTTCGCATCCGGTGCACGGAATACTGCTCTGTATTTCGACTCCTTGTGACTGTTTTCCACCCTTTTACGAAAATCTCCGGTTTTTCAATCTTCTCTCCATTTGAAATTCTCTGTAATAATTCAAAGTGGAAATTACTACCTTCTCCGTAGACACTTTCCAGCTGTAGCTCGCTGTTCATCATCCTCAACAGGTTCCCGGTGATTTTAATCCCAGTCCGGTACCTTCCACATTACGGTTTTTATTCAGATCCACCCGTTCAAAAGCTTCAAACAGTTTCTTTTGATCTTCTTGCCTGATACCAATACCGGTATCCTTAACCTGTACGCGCAGTGTCACCCAGTCCCTGTTCACGGAGCCGTCCACCAGGAGCGTGACCGATCCTTTTTCCGTATATTTGATGGAATTTCCCAATAGATTAACGAATATCTGCTTGATTCTGACATCATCGCCATAGAGATTGTTGGGCAATTCGGGATTTACTTCCACATAAAATTTCAGATATTTTTCCTCCGCCTTCACAGTGAACATGTTAACCACATCATTCAACAGACTGCTGAGATCATATTTTGCATTAATGATCTGCATTTTACCGGATTCGGTCTTGGAAGAATCCAAAATATCGTTCACTATGCTTAAAAGTGAATTCCCGGCATTCATAACATCCTGCGCATAACCCCGGATTTCTCTGCTCTTACTCTCTCTAAGTATCATTTCGTTCATACCGAGGATCGAATTGATGGGGGTCCGGATCTCATGAGACATACGTGCCAGGAAATCCGATTTGGCAATATTCGCCTGATCCGCCGCCTCTTTGAAATTCAATATTTCAGCCAATAAAAAAGGCATAAACCCGTTCCGTTTGGTATAATGGAATTGACTAGAAACCATCTT
>DJEP01000015.1:0-10089 GCA_002431915.1 Lachnospiraceae bacterium UBA5895
CGCAATGAGCCACGCTATTCATAAGATTGTCAGCAAAAGACGCTTCCAATCTTATTTCATATCGCGGCGTTCGCCGCATCACGGCATAAGTAACTTTCCAGTTATCTTAATGGAATGTGAAGGAATCTCCGTCCTCCACGATACAGATCATAGTCTTGCCGGTGTTGAGCACGATCTCATCACCGTTGTCATCGTAATACCTCGTCGCACCGTAATCGGAAGTCTTCTCCCAATTAACATGAATCCCGCGACCGTTCGTGAAGAACCATCCGTCTCTTGTGGTGTCGTGACACTGGAACGCCAGATACCCTTCCCCCAGCTCCTCGTAGAAGGTGTTTTGCACTAAAATATTTTTGAAGGACAGCTGTTCTCCGGTGACGGCATCAATGTGGGGACCGTCTGAACTGCCGGACAAATGCTGGGATCTGTAGTACAGCCCATCTTCCTCGTTAAATTCAAAATAGCACCGGGTCAGGGGATAACATCCCGACATGTCGATGTACGTGGCATCCTTTGCCTTGGAACCATACTGCCCTAAGGTGTTCGGCTCCGCCTTTGAAGCAAACCGGAAATGATTCTCATCGGTGAGACCACGGTAATTTAAGCTGTAGCCCTTTTTCTCAATGACATTCAACAGACCTGCGCCGGAAGCATAGGCGTTGTGAGGCTTGCTGCGGTCACTGGTGCGGAAGAAAGCCCCTTCGTCCGTGCCGGAAGTACCGTCAACATTCTGTGTATCCGGCTCTGCCAGCAACTCATTGATGAAAAAAGGTCCTCCGAAATGTACTAAAAAGGCATCCCACTCAAATGCCCAGTAAGCGTAATAATCACGCAGACTACGGATGTTGCCGATCTTGTCCATATCTACCCAGCCTTCGTAGATTGCCATCATACGCGTCATACGGTTCTCAACGTTGGCTTCATAGATAATGGAAGCTTCGGACAGACTGTACTGCGGAATGGCGGAAGCTTCGTTGGGAATCATGACTGCGATGGGACGGGTCGCTGCGACATCCGCATCCACCCACTCATTGGTCAGCCGGCTGCGTACCATGCCTTCCACGGGGGGATTAGTGTCGTCTTCCACTACGATCGTCACCGGATCCGGCAGCTTTTCACCGGATGATGCATTGGAAGCCGGGCTGTCCTCCGGCAGGATCGGACTCAATATATCGTTATTGTTGTTCTGCTGTCCGCAGGCGGTCAGCAGGAGAGAAACGGACAGACAAAGCGCGGCAGCTTTTAACAGTGTCCGTGTTCTGTTTTTGAAAAAACACATACAAATGTCACCTCTGTCAAGTATAATGGATGAATCTTAAAATACAAAAGTGTAAAGAATCACACCGCAGATAATTCCTAAAATGGCTCCCATCAGTACCTGTAAGGGGGTATGTCCCACGAATTCCTTTAATTTGTCGTGGGCGGACATTTCACTGCGTCCCATATCCTCAAATACCTTCAGCATCTCGTTCAGCACCTGTGCCTGAATACCGGTCTCTCTGCGTACCCCCATGGCATCATACATTACGATGATCGCAAGAATCAGGGAAATGGCGAATTCAAAGCTTCCGGCGCCGTATTCGTAGCATACCGCTGTCACCAGGGAACACACGGTAGCGGAATGAGAACTGGGCATGCCGCCGCTGCCTACCAGACGTTCCGCTACGAATTTTTTGGAGACAATGAGATGGATGATGGTTTTAAGCACCTGCGCCACCAGCCAGCCGCATGCAGCGGTCAGAAAAATATGGTTACTGAAAAATTCCTGAAAAAAGTTCATTATTTACCTCGTTTCCGGTATGCCCTTATCCAATAGATGGACATACATAAGTTCAGTATAATCCAAAAAGCGGAAAAAGTACAGTGTTGACCTTGAAATGATATGCGCCGGGATAGTATAATGGAATCATTCGTGGAAGAAATAGAATAATTCCCGGGAATATATGCAGACAATTACTGCAGACATATTTAAGGAGACGTATAGGATGAGTCTGTTGAGCGTGATAGTGCCCTGCTATAATGAGGAAGAGAGCGTCGCCCTGTTTTATCAGGAGCTGACGAAGAACGATACATTTTTCAAAGAAAAAGACATCGAGCTGGAATTACTCTACATTGATGACGGATCGAAGGACGGTACCGTGCGTGAGGTCAAAAAGCTGATCGAGGCAGACCCGAGAGTCCATATCATTTCTTTTTCAAGGAATTTCGGAAAAGAAGCAGCTATGTTCGCCGGTCTGGAGAAGTCAAAGGGAGACTACGTGGTGATGATGGATGTGGATCTGCAGGATCCACCTTCGCTGCTCCCGGAGATGTTTGAGTGGATCTGGAAGGGATATGATTCTGTGGCGACGAGACGTGTGACCCGTAAGGGCGAACCGCCGATCCGCAGCTTTTTCGCCAGAAGATTCTACCATCTGATGAAAAAAATCTCCAAGACGGAGATGATGGACGGCGCCAGAGATTACCGCCTGATGACCCGTCAGATGGTGGATGCCATTCTGTCCATGCGGGAGTACAACCGTTTCACCAAGGGGATCTTCGGCTGGGTAGGTTTCAATACCAAGTGGCTGGAGTATGAAAATGTGGAGCGTGCCAAGGGGGAGACCAAGTGGAATTTCTGGAAGCTGTTTATATATTCCCTGGACGGAATTACCGCGTTCTCCACGGCACCGCTTTTGATTGCTTCGTTTGTCGGCGTATTATTCTGCGTGATTGCTTTTCTGATGATCATCTTTATTATTGTGCGTAAGCTGATCTTCGGAGATCCGGTATCCGGCTGGCCCTCACTGGTATGCATTATCCTGATGACCAGCGGCGTACAGTTCTTCTGCACCGGCATTTTGGGACAGTATCTGGCAAAAGCTTACATGGAAGTCAAGCGCAGACCGATTTACCTGGTAAAAGAAGAAATTTAAGGTTTTTTGAACGAAAAAATGTTACAAAATAGGGGTAAAATGTAACATTTTTACTTTCTTAGCTATATTTTAACGGAAAAATGTCTTTTCAAAAATCGACAGCTATGATATTATTTCTCTATCAGTCACTGCTGGGGAGCAATACTCGACAAGTAAAAAGGGGGACTTGTTTTGGATATTGTTGCAGTAAAAGATTCAGATTTAGAGAGATATGTAACCAAAATCATGTTGGAGATAGGGGTTCCGGCACATTTGAAGGGGTATCACTATTTACGAGATGCAATCATTTTGTCAGGAAAAAACATGGAGGTAGTAAGCAGCGTCACCAAGCTGCTGTATCCTACGATCGCGAAGCATTTCCGAACCACGGACCAGAAGGTGGAACGCGCGATCAGGAATGCCATTGAAGTGTCCTGGTCGAGAGGAAATGTCGAGACATTCGAGAAGATTTTTGGCTATTCTGTAGCTACCGGAAGGACGAGACCAACGAACAGCGAGTACATCGCCCGTATCGCGGATAACATCCGACTGGATTATAAGGCTATGTAACATATTACTATTAATTGTAGAAATCGGGAGAGCTGATTATGTAGATGCAGTATTCTCTCCGGCAGACTGATAGGAGCCACGTACCGAGATGGGGAAGTTTCGGTATGTGGCTTTTCTTAATTTTTACGGTTCGAAACGTAATATTTGTCAAGTCCTCATAAATATGATAAGATGTACAAAAGCCTGCGTTTAAATCAGCGGGCGCTGGGAGATAAAATGACTTTTCGGACATCGGATATTTTGATTGGGGGAAGCCTGATCATCATCGGGCTGACGGAAGTCGCCCATTTGGCAGGCTGCCTGTTAGGGTGGTCTTTTTTGGCTACTACGGATCTGCTGCTGGCAGAGACCGTGGTTCTGGTGCTGGCGGCGATCCCGGTAAGCCTGATCAGACATAAAAAGGTGGTGGCAGTCACCGCCATTACCGGAAATACTGCACCGGAGAAGAAAAAAGAGTTAAGAACGCAGCGGATTCTGACAGGGATCCTGGCGCTTTTCATACTGTTGCAGATTCTGCGGATCCTTACGGGAGAACGGGCATGGCTGGACGGAGATATGACGCTGGAGACGGTAAATACTTTCCTTAAGGAAAATGCCATATATACCGTGAATCCCCTGACGGGAATTCCTTATACCTCCGGAATGCCACTCAGACTTCGAATTCTTTGCCTTCCGACTCTGTACGGAAGCTTAAGCAGATGGACGGGGATGAGCACAGCGGATGTGGTATACCGGCTGATTCCCTGCGTGACGTTACTGCTTGGATATGCGGCATACGACAGGCTGGGAACCGCTATTTTCGGAGAAGACGGGACGAAGAGGAAGACCTTTTTACTGATCGTGGGAATACTGTTCAGTGCAGGGGCATATATGCCCGGCGTGGACGGTTTTGATATTTTCTACGGAGGATTCCGTGGAGTAACGATCCGGGCGGTGGTACTGCTTCCGTACCTGATCGTCTGCCTGATGGAGAGAAAGTGC
The DNA here is from genome assembly GCA_002431915.1 of Lachnospiraceae bacterium UBA5895. Taxonomy (GTDB): domain Bacteria; phylum Bacillota; class Clostridia; order Lachnospirales; family Lachnospiraceae; genus Acetatifactor. The sequence continues at coordinate 4,446 of DJEP01000015.1, forward strand.
TTCGGCGTGATTCTGTGTGTGCTGGCGGAAGCCTGTATGGTGTGGACACTGTACGGTGCCGGAGCCTGCCTGCTTGTGACACTTGGCTGGATCGTGCTTCGTAAGCTGCTTTCGCTGCTGCCCGGCAGACAGAAAAAGGAGGCGGCAGGATGACATTGTTAAAGACCGCCCTGAACGGCTGGACCGATTATACACAACATGGAAAATTCGCAGCACTTTTGCTGATGGCGATACTGTACCTCGGATATACGATCTATCGGCGGAATGCCCTGTATGTCGGAGCGGGTAGCAAGGATCGTAATAAGACAATCATGGCATTATGGCTGTATACCGGGCTGACGGCATTTGTATGCATCTGCCCGGTGACAGCACTTTTTCTGATGAAATACCAGACCGCATTTTATTCGTATGTATGGATCTGGGCAGTGGTGCCGCAGACAGCGCTGATTGCATGGGCAGCCGCAGAATTTTTATGCGGATTATGGAAAAAGAGAACTCTTACGAATATTGTGGCAACGGTGATTTTACTGGGAATCGTATTCCTGAGCGGCAATCCGGTATCGGAATGGACAAGAGAGCAGACCGCACAGATTCCTGCCATGGACGTGACGATGCAGCAGAATTCCGAAACGTCACCCTGGGAGACTCTGGCAAGCCTTACAAAATACCGGCTTACGGAGAGCGGAGATACAGGTTTTACTCTGTGGGCACCGAAGGAGGTCATGGCAGCCGCCAGGGCGTACAGCGCGGATATCAATCCGGTGTACGGTAGGAGCATCTGGGATGCCTCTCTGGGAAGCTATTCCTATGACACCTATGAGACCGGACAGGAAGATCTGTATCTGTGGATGAGCCATCTGGAAACCACGGGTGAGACGGAATACGTGCGTATGGATGAGAGCACCGGCGCGCGGACGATTGCTTTCGCGGATTGCCTGGCATATGCGGCGGAAGCAGACGTGGATATGATTCTACTGCCGGGGAATCTGTCGGAGGAGACGCTGGCGGAACTGCAAAATACTGTAGGGAGAGAACTGCAGCCTTTGGAAGGGTACTATCTGGTGACGATGCAGAAGTGAGCAATCGTATCGGATGAGTGATGGAGACTAAGATTTGTAAGAATATTGTGCCTGTGGCTTGAAGCCTGCAGGTCACTGAAAGGTATTGATATTATCATGGAACAGGATATGATCAGTATTGTGGTGCCGGTGTACCGGGCAGAAAAATATATTGAAGAGACCATGGACTGTGTGCGCGCCCAGACCTATATGAACTGGGAACTGCTGTTGATCGAAGACTGCGGTCCGGATCAGAGCAGACAGCGGATCGAGGAGTATATACAGCGCACCGGGGATGGCAGGATACGACTGCTGACCCAACCGACGAATCTGGGAGCGGCGAGAGCGCGGAACCTGGGCGTGAATGAGGCAAAGGGACGGTATCTTGCCTATCTGGATGCGGATGATCTGTGGGTGCCGGACAAACTGGAGAAGGAACTGGATTTTCTGAAGGAAAGACAGGCTGCCTTCGTATTCACCGGATACGAGTTCGCAGACGAGAACGGCAAGGGTACCGGGAAGGTGGTTCATGTCCCTGCCACTATTACTTATAAAGAAGCACTGAAAAATACCACGATTTTCACCAGTACCGTGATGTTTGACATGGAGCATTTGACCAAAGAGCAACTGCAGATGCCCCAGATCAAAAGCGAGGATACCGCTCTGTGGTGGAGAATACTGCGGCAGGGTTATGTGGCTTGTGGTTTGGATGAAAATTTGGTAAAATATCGGAGAGCGGGGAAATCCCTGTCTTCCAATAAGATAGAAGCTCTGCGCAGGATCTGGAATTTGTACCGTAAGGCAGAGGGAATGTCGGTGATAAACAGCGCATGGCATTTCTGCTTCTGGGCGGTAAGAGCAGTGCAGCGGAGAATATAGAAGGATGCCGGGGCATGAGTCTGAACCCGCATGAGCATCAAAGTATGGAAACAGATTTGGAGGAGTTTGTCTTGGATACAAACGGTAATTTTTATGTGAACAGATTGCGGAGAAGGGAATCCTTCAAGCGATTGATCAATATAGGACTGTCAGCGATCTGCCTGTTTCTGGAGATCGCGTTGTTTGCGTATATGTGGCAGTTTCATTTCCAGTTCCAGCTGGTAGACCCCTTACAGCAGATCTGGTACAGAGGGTTCCTTTTGGAGAACGGTATCTACAGCGTGATACTGATCTTTTTCTCTGTGACTTACGGAGGTATGCGGCTGGGATATCTGAAAAATACGGAGATCATCTTCTCCCAGGTATTCGCCACCTTGATGGCGGACATGCTGATCTATGCGGAGCTGTGTATGATGGCGCGAAGCATTTTCCCGCCGGACATGTTCCTGCTGATGGTATTCCTGCAGATCATAGCGGTCATTATCTATGCCAATATTGCGAATAAGATCTACCGGACGGCATTCCCTCCCAGAGAGCTGATGCTGATCCACGGGGATCGTCCTATTGAGGATATCTGTAAAAAGTTTGAGAGCCGTAAGGATAAGTACAAGATCACAAAATGCGAACATATCAAAAAGGGTGCGGAAGAACTGTGCCGTGAGATTTTAAAGGATTACCAGAACGGTGAGATCACTGCGGTAGTCATCTGGGATATCAATGAGAAAGACCGCAACACGATTCTGAAATTCTGTTACGCACGTTCCGTCAGAGTCTATGTTATGCCTAAAATATCAGATGTTATTTTAGTGGGATCCGAGGAATTACACGTATTTGATACGCCAATCCTGCTGACCAGGGAATATTCCTTAAGCATGGAACAGCGGTTTATCAAGAGATCCATCGACGTGATTTGTTCCGTGATTCTGCTGGTGGTGACATCTCCACTGATGCTGCTGACAGCACTGGCAATCAAGCTGTATGACGGAGGCCCCGTATTGTACAAGCAGGTACGCTGCACCATCGGTCAGAGAGAATTCTACATCATGAAATTCCGCAGTATGCGTACCGATGCGGAAAAAGACGGCGTGGCGCGCCTGGCACAGAAGAATGACAACCGTATCACACCGGTAGGCAAGGTGATCCGTAAGTGCAGACTGGACGAGCTGCCACAGCTGATCAATATCCTGCGGGGAGATATGTCTTTCATCGGCCCGCGACCGGAGCGTCCGGAGATTATTGCCCAGTATACCGAAGTCATGCCGGAATTTGCATTCCGTATGAAGGTGAAGGCGGGGCTGGCGGGATTCGCCCAGGTATATGGTAAATATAACACCTCTCCTTATGATAAATTAAAACTGGATTTAACATATATCGAAAATTATTCAGTATGGCTGGATCTGAAGCTGATGCTTCTGACCCTGAAAGTGCTGTTCTGGCCGGACAGCACAGAGGGCGTCGAGAGCGAACAGGTAACAGCCTTCAAGGCAGAGTATGATGGCCGTGCGGAAAAAGATGATGACTGAGAAGAAAAAAGGAGGCACCATGGAAGCAAGCTATGGTAAGGAACCCTTTGATCTGCGGCTGGCGGTCTTGTGCTTATGCCGTAATCTGTGGAAAATACTGGCGGTGACAGTACTGGGAACGGTACTGTTCGGCGGCGGTTATTATGTCAAAAATGTGTTGCTGCAGCCTAGGTCCGGGTATGCGGCTTCTTCCACTTATAAGGTAGAATATTTTGAGAACCCCAATGCGGCAGGAGCCTACTATATCAACGAGGCTACCTGGAACAGCCTGATCCATACCGGAGAATTTTTGGACGGTGTGGAGACACATCTGCAGGAGGCGGCTGACCGGGGAGAGAACATATCAGCAGATATCCTGGCGATGGGAAGAGAGAGCATCTCCAATGCGCTTTCCGCTACACTTCCTTCCGATTTCAGTATTCCCGTGACGAAAGTCATCATGCAGGATCCCGAGAAGAGTGTGGCACTGGCAGAAGCGGTGGAAGAGACCATGTGTAATGAATTCGCAGAGACCATAGCGGAGATCCGGCTGATCAAAGTGCTGGATCATGGCAGCCGGGCGGAAGCGGTAGTGCCGGATGTGCGGACACTCCGCGCCGTAATACTTGCAGCAGTCGTATCGTTATTTTTGTCTGTGATGGTCTCCCTTCTGTGGGAATTATCCAGGGACAGTATCAGACTGCCGGCAACACTGCGCAGGCGCTACGGACTGAACAGCCTCGGGACGGTGAACAGTGCAGGATTTACGGAAAATGTGAAGTACCTGCTGCAGAAAGCGGCGGAGCGTAAGGAAGTACAGGAGACGGAGAAACTTACCGTAGCGGTATGCGGTGCACTGCCGGAGGCAGATCCTCAGGAAATCGTGACAGCATTAGAGAAAAAATTGCCCGGTGTGTCCTGGCTGGCGGTACCGAGCCCTCTGTTATGCCCTGAGAGCGGCGCGGCTCTGCGGAAGTCGGATGTGGTGCTTCTGGCGGTGCCTGCGGGAGACTACGTTGGCAAACAGTTAGAGGCTGTGCTGGAATATCTGATTCCGCAGGATTGCCCGGTGACCGGTGCATTTTTATGGAATGCGGATGAAAAACTGATCCGCAGATATTATTTTCTCCCGGGAGGAACACAGGAATGAAGGTAGAGGTTCTGGCATCTGTGATGAATACCACACTCCCGGAGACAGTGGAACATATGAACCTGCAGTCGGATGCAGTGATCGTGAATCAGTGCGACCGGATGGCTAGTGAAGAAATGCAGATATCTTCGGGGAACGGAGAGTCCCGGATCCGGTTCTTAAGCTTCCCGGACAGAGGGATCGGCAGAAGCCGTAATGAGGCAATTCTGCGGGCAGAGGGAGACATCTGCCTTTTTTCGGATGCGGATATTGTATATGAGGATGGCTACGAAGCAGCGATTCTGGCAGAATTCGAGAGGAATCCCGAAGCAGATATGATCATTTTTAACATTACCGTGGAGAAAGAACGCAGGACGTATCACATTACGGAGCGGAAACGGGTACACTGGTATAATTGCGGACGCTACGGGGCGGTAAGCTTTGCCATCCGCAGAGACAGATTGTTGGAATCCGGGATCACTTTTTCACTTCTGTTTGGCGGTGGTGCGAAATACAGCAATGGCGAGGACAGCCTGTTTTTGACAGAATTTCTAAAAAAAGGATACCGTGTCTATACCGCACCTGTGACCATCGGCAGGGAAGAGGCGGGAGAATCCAGCTGGTTCCGGGGCTATAATGAGAAGTTTTTCCACGACAGAGGAGTGCTGTACCATTATCTGTACGGCAGACTGGAGTGGATCCTGGCACTGCGTTTCCTCTATGCGCATAAAGGCACGCTGTGTGCCGATGTCCCCCTGAAGCAGGCAAAATGTTGGATGCGGGAAGGCATCCGCGAGGCGAAACGCCGATAGACCGATAGGATGAAAGAAAATATCCTGAGAAAATATCTAGACAGGAAGAAAGGAGCCCCACATGGAGAAAAGTGCACTGGTATATATCGTACTGACGGCGGTAACGATTGCCTTTGGCTATTGTGTAAGTAACAGTGCTTATACGGCGGGATATCTGTCCGGCAGACGCCTGCCCGGTACCAGTGTGGGCTATGACAGACAGCAGGCGAGGAACCTCGTTGCGGAGATCGCTATCTTCGGGCTGCTGTCAGGGGTATCTGCCTG
>DJEP01000015.1:10190-19493 GCA_002431915.1 Lachnospiraceae bacterium UBA5895
AGACATGTCTCTTATGAAAAGGGATTTGTGTATCTGGTGAAATTTTTCCATCTGATCTTCGGGGAAGGTTCGTATCTGCCGATTTTCGGATTTTTTGCGCTGATTACGGTGTTTTTCTTCCTGAAATCCCTGCATGACCAGGCAGACTGGTATGTGATGTCGCTGTTTTTGCTGCTGACCGAAGGATTCTATTTCAACAGTATGAATTCCGTGCGGTACTATTTCGCACTGGCACTGGCAATGTATGCACAGAAATATGTGCTGCGGGGCGAATACGGCAAATTTATCCTGTGGGTGCTGTTAGGCGCTACGATTCATAAATCGGTGCTGTTAGTCATTCCGGCATACATCATTGCAGATCTGTTGTCGCGGGCAAACTTAAAAAAATGGCATTACGGCGTGGGTGTGCTGCTGATCTTATCACTGATCTTCGGACAGGACATCTATCGCAGAATCATATTTTATTTTTATCCGTATTATGAGAATTCCATGTTCGATAACGGACAGATCTCCTGGGCGAATATCGGCAAATGCGTAGGGACTTTGGTGCTATGCCTGTTCTGCTATCGCAGATGTATACAGGAAGACCGCAGATACCGGTATTACTTTTACCTGAATCTGATGGGACTTGTGGTGTATTGCTGCGGATCCTTTATCCCGGAGGTGTCGAGAGTGGGATATTACCTGATCGCAGCGCAGATATTCCTAATTCCGGGAGCGTTGCAGCGGATCGAGAAAAAATGGTTCCACCGGCTGTGCACGGCGGGATGTGTGGCAGCATTCTTATTATATTTCGTCCTGCTGCTGCGGGGAATGTATGATGTGGAGGTGCGGCTGCTGCCGTATCTGAACTGGATTTTTAATTAAAAAGGTAACTGTTTTTTGAAATTTGATTCGCAATTCCTCCGGCGATAGGAATCGTCTGCGGAATGGAGATTAGTATGAAGGTATTATGGCTATGCAATATCATGCTGCCGGCAGTGGCAGAACATTTTCATAGAGAAAGTTCCAACAAGGAAGGCTGGCTGTCAGGGCTGCTGACAGCGGTGTTAAGCCACGGTGACAGCAACGGTATCGAACTGGCGGTGGCATTCCCGGTGGCGGAGAGACTGTCTTACCGCTTACAAGCTACCGGTACCGGCAAAGTAGACGCCGCAGATGGGAAGAATTTCCCGGAGAATTACGATGGGACAGAGGCTGACGGACATCGGAGCGGATCACGGGGAATACGTATCCCTTGTGGGGAGATGTATTTTACCGCCTATGACTTTGTGGAAGATACTACCCGCCCGGATCTCTATGATGCGGCACTGGAACAGGAACTGAGGGAGATCTGTGAAGATTTTGCACCGGATGTGGTGCACTGCTTCGGAACGGAATATCCTCATACGTTAGCTATGTGCAGAGTATTCCCCGGAAAAGACCGGATCCTGATCGGAATACAGGGGCTGTGCGCAGTCTATGCAAAGTGCTATTTTGCGGATCTGCCGGAAGCAGTGGTGAAATCCGTGACTTTTCGGGATCTGGTGAAAAAGGATACCTTGAAAATACAGCAGGAAAAGTTCGTCCGCCGCGGCGAGATGGAGATGGAAGCCATAAGACTTGCCGGAAATGTCACCGGAAGAACGGCGTGGGACAGACATTACACGGCAGAGTGGCACCCCGGAGTGACCTATTATCCCATGAATGAGACCCTGCGGAGCAATTTCTATACCGGACAGTGGAGCAGAGAGCGGTGTATTCCCCATTCCATCTTCTTAAGTCAGGGGGATTATCCTATTAAGGGACTGCATTATATGCTCTTAGCTATGCCGCGGATCCTGGAGAGATTCCCGGATGCGGAAGTCTATGTGGCAGGAAACAGCCTGACGGCTTATGGTACGCTGAAAGAGAAGCTTAAGATCTCTGCTTATGGACGATACCTCAGGAAACTGTTAAAAGAGGGACATCTGGAGAATAAGGTCCATTTCCTCGGAAGACTGTCCGCTCAGCAGATGAAGGAACAGTACTTAAAGAGTCATCTCTTCGTATGTCCGTCCAGTATTGAGAATTCGCCGAATTCCCTGGGGGAAGCAATGCTCTTAGGCATGCCCTGCGTCAGTGCAGAAGTGGGAGGAATCGCCAGCATTTTCACCGGCGGAGAGGACGGAATCCTCTATCCGGGATTCATAATTAAAAACAACGACTGTGATTCTAAAAAAGAAGCACTGGAAAATATATCCAAATCCCTTGCAGACGCATGTATTCAGATGTGGAGCGATCCTGTAAAAGAACAGGAATATTGCACAAATGCAAGAAAACATGCAGAGAAAAATCACGATTCGGAGCAAAATTATAAAAAAATGGTGAAAATCTATGCAAAAATTTGTAATGGTGTCTAATTATCTGAATCATCACCAGATTCCCTTCTGCAATGCCATGGAGGAACTGCTTCGGGGAAGCTTTGCTTTTCTGCAGACAGAACCGGTGGAAGAGGAGAGACTCCGCATGGGATGGAAGGAAGCGGACTACCCGTATCTGGTTCATTACTACAAAGAACCGGAAAAGGGCAGAAAGCTCATAGAACAGGCAGATGTGGTGCTGTTCGGCGGCACCGATGATGAAAGCTATATTCAGGACAGACTGCACCGGGGGAAGCCGGTAATCCGCTACAGCGAACGACTGTATAAGGAAGCCCAGTGGAAAGCCATATCCCCCAGAGGACTGGTACAAAAATACAAAGATCACACGCGTTATCGAAAAAAAGAAGTCTATCTGTTGTGCGCAGGAGCTTATGTGCCGTCGGATTTCCATATCGTACGGGCATATCCGGATAAAATGTTGAAATGGGGATATTTTCCCGAGAAAAAGGTCTACGATGTGGACCGGCTGATGGCTGGAAAGGAGCCTGCCACGATTCTGTGGGCAGCCCGGATGATCGACTGGAAGCACCCGGAACTGCCGCTTCGTCTGGCGAAGAGCCTGAAGGAACAGGGTATCCCTTTCCACCTGGAGATGATCGGCGGAGGAGAACTGGAGCCGGAGGTGCGAAGACTGCGCGCAGAATACGGACTGGAAGCAGAGGTTGATCTCCCGGGATTTAAGGAGCCTGCCGAAGTGCGGAAAGCTATGGAGCGGGCGGAGATCTATCTCGTCACCAGCGACCGCAAGGAAGGCTGGGGCGCTGTCGTCAATGAAGCTATGAACAGCGGCTGTGTGGTGGTGGCGGATGCCATGATCGGAGCGGTACCGTATCTGATCCATCCGGAGGAGAACGGTTATGCCTACGAGACCGGCAGAGAAGACCAACTGCTTGCAAGCGTCAGAAGCCTTCTGCAGGATCGGGAACTGTGCCATCGCATCGGCAGGAAGGCCTATGCTACGATATCGGAGGAATGGAATGCGGAGACCGCGGCGAAGCGCCTTACGGAATTCTGCGTCGGGAAAGGATTCCTGCAGGCATCCGATACGACAGTCGATACGACATTAGGAGATGCGGTTTCGGATGAGACGGTCGGATATATCCTGCCGACTTGCGGACCCTGTTCGGTGGCACCGGTGATCTCAGAGCGGAAGATGTACCGGGAGATGCTTAGGGGGAAGATCTGATGAATTCGATGTAGCAAGAACTCCTGTGGTTACTTCACCGTATAAAGCATGTCCAATGTTATTACGGATGCCGGACATTCAAGGTACATGCTGATATGATCTGCACGGTTCAGAATAGTTTCATAAAGGAAAATGTATGGAAACAGCAACAATAAGCATTATCGTACCTGTATACAATATTATAGAATATCTGCCACGATGCGTGGAAAGCCTGCGAAAACAGACTTATGAGAAGATAGAGATCCTGCTGGTGGACGATGGATCCACGGACGGCACTGCCACGCTGTGTGATGAACTGGCGGCAGAGGATCCCAGGATCCGCGTCTTCCATAAAGAAAACGGGGGCTCCTCCTCCGCCAGAAATCTGGGAATTAAGGAAGCAACGGGCGAATACCTCGGCTTCGTAGATAGCGATGACTACGTGGAGCCGGATATGTATGAGAGATTGTTTCATGCCATAGAGACTACCCATCTGCCCATTGCCCAGACCGGCAGAGACGAGATCGACCCGGAGGGCAGGAGACTTCCGAATATCTGTGAGCCGGTAACGGAGGAACAGGAGATCCCGGCGAAGGATTTCCTGCGGGAGCTGTTAATGCATAGAGGAGACTGCTCTTTTTGCACGAAGTTAGTCCGCAGGGATCTGTTTGACGAGGAAGGCTTTCCCGTGGGCGTATTAAATGAAGATTTTCATCTGCTGGTGAAGCTGCTGACCCGGTGCAGCGGATCCGACGCGGCGATTCCGGGCATTGTCTGTGTCCCCGGGCAGTCCTACCATGTATTTTACCGCCCGGACAGCAATACCAGGAAACAGACCGGCTTCTCCAGAGTCTATGCGGATAACGTGGACAATGCGGATATGGTACAGGGGCTGGTGGCAGCTGCCTGGTCAGAGGATAAGGAACTTGCGGAGATCGCATTCCGCTTTGGCATTTTCCAAAGGCTGGATTATCTGTTACACATTCCCACAGAGCAGATGACGAAGGATAACGTATTTTACCGGAATGTAGTAAAATACATGCGGAAAAACTGGTGCAGAGCCATGAAAAATCCGTATCTTACAAAAAAGAACAAGTGTTATCATACCATATTTACCATAGCGCCTAAGGGAATCCGGGTGCTGCATAAGAAAGTGAAGCATATAGAGTAAATGAAGAGAAAGTTGGCAATTCTGGGAGCAATTCTCCTGGCGGCATTCATATTTACCTACGAAGGCAATACTTATCAGGCGCACGCACTGGATGAAGAGGATCTTGCGTGGATCGCGGAAGCGGGACAGGCACTTAGACAGATCGTGGAAGACAGAGAGGTCATGGCATTAGTCTATCTATGTGACGAATACGAGATCCACACAGATGCGGAGGAAGACAGCAAGACGGTAGTGACGGTACCCAGCGGACAGATGGTGGAGATCCTGGATGTGGCGGTGGATGAAGACGGTCAGGTCTGGGAAAAAGTGTCCACGGACATGAGCGGTACCGACTACATAGGATATGTCCGCAGAGATTACCTGGCTTGCTCCGATGAGCGTTTCCTGGAATGGGAAGAATACTACGGGATGAATCCCGGCGGCACAGCTATGCTTGCAGCAGACGGACAGGGGAATTATGCGGATATCGAACAGTTCCCTGCAGGGTATCAGGCAGCACTTAAGGAACTTAAGAAAAAATATCCCAACTGGATATTTGTCAGATACAACACGGAACTGGACTGGAACACTGCAGTGACGAATGAAATGCAGGGCGGCAGGAGTCTGGTCAGTGCAGGCTCCCCGGACTGGGCGAAGGGAGATTATTACGGTGCCGGATGGTATAACGCATCCAGAAAGGCACTGGAAGCCTATATGGATCCTCGCAATGCTCTGCGGGAAGGCGCCATTTTTCAGTTTGAGCAGTTAACTTACAATGAGACTTATCATACGGAGGCAGCACTGAAAAGTTTCCTGGATAATACATTCATGAACAGTAGTGCGAATGCCCCCGGAACGAATATGACTTTTGAATACATCTTCTATATGATCGGAAAAGAAGATTGCAGAAAGGTAAGTCCCTTCCATCTGGCGGCAAGAGTCCTGCAGGAGCAGGGAAAAGGAACTTCGGCGATCATATCCGGAACCGTGGAAGGCTATGAGGGTTATTACAACTACTTTAATGTGGGAGCAAATGGCAAGAGCACGGAGGAGATCATTCGGAACGGACTGGAATACGCGAAAGCACATGAATGGAAGGGAGCGTATTTTTCCATTCTGGGAGGCGCAAATCTCCTTGCGGACAAATACATTAATAAGGGGCAGGATACCCTGTATCTGCAGAAGTTTAATGTAAATAAGAATAGTACCTACGGATTGTACCAGCATCAGTATATGCAGAATATCTCCGCACCGACTTCCGAGGCAGCCAGCGTATTCAAACTGTACAGTTCGGCAAATGCGCTGGGTAATTCCTTCGTATTTCGAATTCCGGTCTATGAAAATATGCCGGGAGAGCCGGATCCGACACCGGTACCGACTGCAACCCCGCAGCCGACGCCTACACCGGTACCCACGCCTACGCCGGTGCCTTCTACGAAGATTACACTGGAGATCCCGGAAGGGTACGATGACACGATCGTGTACATAGACGGCATAGAATATGAGGTACAGCCGAAGAACGGCGCAGTAACCTTGGAACTGCCGGATGATACAGCGGGAAGTGCTACCGTTATGCACTATAATACCAAGGGAGTCCCTGTGGGAATGTACGTATGGACCCTGGAATACCGCGACTACGCTTACGAAGTGACGGCACAGCCGGAACTTACGGATCTGCTGACTTATCATGGATTCTCCATCCGTATTACCGATAAGTCCGGAATCCGCTTTAAGACCGGAATCAGTGCAGAACTGCGCAAAAAGCTGTTACAGAAAGACGGCGTGGACGGCTACCGGCTGAAGGAATACGGAACCCTGATCATGACTGATGCAAACCGCAAGACCTATCCCATGATTGTGGGCGGACAGAAGGTACTGCAGGGTATGGCTTACGGAACCGATGCTTCCGGGACATTTAAGGACAGTATCTACGAGACCGTGGATAACAGGTACCGCTATACTTCCGTATTAGTGGGAATGCCTGCCAGTCAGTATAAAGTGGACTATGCGTTCCGGGGCTATGTGATCCTGACGAAGGATGGACGGGATATTACGATCTATGGTCCGACCGTGGCGAAAAATATCTATTCTCTGGCGGAACAGTTGTTACAGATGAAAATAAATGAAGAAGGAACGGACGCAGACCTGTATCTGCGGAAACTGATCCAGGATGCGGACAAGCAATAAGGGATAATAAATTTATGAATCGATGGCAGAACAGACAGAAGAAAATAGCGATCCTGGCGGCGGGAATACTGTCCGGGGCGGCAATGGTGCTCACCGGCTGCGGGGACGGTAGCGTACAGGAAGAACATGTGATAGGAACCTTGGAAGCACAGCCTATCCTGTCCTCGCTGGAAGTGGAGATCGTCAATCTGGAGACCAAGTACCGCAAGGGTGAACTGACCAGAGAAGAATACCTGACCCTGGCGAAGGATTACGGGGAGAGTAATCGAGTGCGGGAAGAGAGAGACCTGCTGGAACAGTCCTACCGCCTCTATGATGACACGGAAGCTTTTGATCTGCTGCAGACCCTTACAGTAAACCTGGTGGAAGAAGAATCGCAGATCCTGCAGACTGCAGAAACTCTGGCGGAGAAACTGCCCCGGGATGACTGGTTGGGAGAGGTGATACAGACACTGACCGGAGCAGACTGGTTTGGCACGATGATGCCGAAGCTGCGGGAAGGACAGCGAAGCTATTACCTGGACAGTGACGGAGAACTCTATTTTCAGGTGGGATACGGCGCAGATGGCGCGGAAGACACAGAAGTGTGGTATACTGCCGATGAGAGAAGTGTTTTCGTGCAAAATACAGAAAATACCCTGCAGATCGCGATCCGTACGGGAGATGCGATAGACTCCTATTACCTGGATGCCGGAACCGGCAGCATCACCAGGGAACAGGGAACGATGAAAAATGATGTCCTGACGGGAGAATATACCTGTGATATCTATTCCGGTGAGGCTCCTGTGGATCTGTACTCCCTGTGGAACAGCCGTGGAGACCTGGAATATACCACCTATCAGGGAGAATTCGATGCCGAGGGCAGGACCCTGGTAGAACAACCCAGTGAGTCGGAGCTGAAGAAGCTTTTAGAAGGCAGCGGATATGGCAAAGCTGTGCTGTATGCTTACGATGCGGCTACCGGCAGATGCCTGTGGCAGGGACTGGATGGTGAGGCTACAGTGGAAAGCTATTCTTTTGGCGGAGCCATGCTGGGATTACAGAGCGTTCCGGAATATACTACATATGAGGCACAGCCTATGACAGAGCAGAATGCGGAAGAGACATCCGGCACATCCGGTGCAGGAGTAGACGGCGCGGAGACGGGTAGCACAGAAACGGACAGTAGTGAGACAGCAGACAACATCGCCAGAGTGAGAGTGTTCGACGGCGAGATCCAGTGGTACGATGGGAAGTACTGGGTAAGCGCCGGCAAAGCAGCGGATCTCATACAGGAGGATCCTTTCCTGGCATACGAGGAGAGAGAAAATGCTTCTGGAACGCAGGTGGCGTCAGCACAGTCTGCGGAAGGGGCACAATCGGGAGATAGCGGCGCCTCCACAGGAGAAATCAAGGCAGCTGCCGGAAATAAAAATACCGGAACCGTAACCATTGCGTCCAATAAACCGGCAACGGATAATAAGACCGGCACAACATCGACGGACAAACCCGCGGCAACACCTAAGCCGCCAACGTCGAACAAACCGTCAACCACGACAAATACTGCGAGCAGCAATACGAATAACAGTGCAGGCAGTAATAACAGTAATAGCAGCGATAGCGGAAGCGGTTCGGGTGGTGGAAATAGCTCCGGTGGAGGCAGCAGTTCAGACAGTGGAAACAGTTCTGGCGGAGGCAGCAGCTCCGATAGCGGAAGCGGTTCGGGTAGTAGTTCCGGTGGCGGCAGTAGTTCTGACAGTGGCAGCAGTTCCGGTGGTGACAGCGGCTCGGACAATGGCAGCAGCTCCGGTGGCGACAGTGGTTCCAGCAGCGGCGGAAGTTCCGGCGGAGACGTAGATATCGATTGGTCTCCGGATATTATGTAAGGCAAAAGGGAAAAGACAGAGAATGAAAAGACTAAAGACTCTCTTAGAATCGAGAAAGACAGAAATATTCCTGGTGGCAGTGATTTTACTGGCAGCAATCTTCATCAGGGCATATCATTTCGGGGCACCGCCCATCGGCGTGCACCAGGATGAAGCTATGGCGGCAGTAGATGCCAAGGCACTGGCGGAATACGGAACCGACCGTTACGGTATGCGGTATCCCGTGCATTTTACGGCGTGGGTAAGCAGCCAGATGAGCGTGCTTTTATCTTACTGTATGGTTCCATTTATTAAAGTACTGGGATTCTCTACTGTGTCCATACGTCTTCCTATGCTAATAGCCAGTTGCTTAGGATTGTTGGCACTGTATTTCTTTGGCAGACAATTAGCAGGAAAATGGACAGGATTGATTGTGCTGATATTGGGAACGATCAGCCCTTGGCATTATATGCAGAGCCGGTGGTCTTTTGACTGCAATTTGTTCCCCCATGTGTTTCTGATTGCGGTAGTATTTTTAATGCAAAGTGGGTATAA
>DJEP01000121.1 GCA_002431915.1 Lachnospiraceae bacterium UBA5895
CCCGTGGCAGGTCAGCAGGCAAGCCCCGCAGGACAGAGCAGCAGACCTGTGGCACCTCAGAGCCGGCGCACCACGGCACCCCAGGTAGACAGACCGGCAAGACCTGTACAGAAGGATGGCAATCAGGATCCCGGCTGGAAGTCCAAGAATTTCATGTCCGATGATGACGAGTTCGAATTCGAATTCCTCAACTGGGACGGCGACGAAGAACAATAAAAGCTGAGTAATCATAAAAGAGAACGGTATCTTACGAAAGTAGGATGCCGCTTTCTTTTTAAAATTTTGATAAACTTTCCGGGTCTGCGGTTGACAGTAATGTCTTCGCTGTTATAATAGACGTATAACAATCGGTGACATGGGAAGGAAGTGATTTTGATGATAATAGAGATAGATTTCAACAGTGATGAAGCGCTCTATATGCAACTGCGCAATCAGATTATCATGGGGATTGCCACGTCACAATTTCATGAAGGAGATTCCCTGCCGAGTGTACGGCAGCTGGCGGATACCATCGGGATCAATATGCATACTGTAAATAAAGCATACACGGTCCTGAAGCAGGAAGGCTATGTCAAGGTAGACAGACGAAAAGGCGCAGTGATCGCTCTGGATGTGGACCGGATGCGTGCAGTGCATGAATTACGGAAGGAACTGCAGGTAATACTGGCTAAGAGCAGCTGTAAAAATATTTCCAGGCAGGAAGTATATGAACTGATTGATGAAATATATGAAGAATATGGAGGACTGAATTGATGCAGTCACAGTTTACGGATAAAGCGCAGAACGCGCTTGCCCAGGCAGGCAGATGTGCCAGAAGCCTGAAACAGGGCTATATCGGAACCGAACACATTCTGGTGGGACTTTTGAAGGAAGAGACCGGTGTAGCAGCCAAAGTATTAATGGATAACGGCGTGGAAATTGACCAGGTCATAGAAATGATCCGGGATCTGATCGCTTTTGAAAACGGTGTGGCAGTGAAGGACAGAGAAGGGTATTCTCCCAGAGCTGCTAGAATCCTGGAGGAGGCGCACAGACAGGCAGCCCGTTTCGGGCAGAAACAGACCGGCACGGAGCATCTGCTGCTGGCACTGATCAAAGAGGGCGAGAATGTGGCAGTGCGTCTGCTGAACACCCTTGGAGCCAATGTACAGAAAATTTATGTGGATACCCTGATCGCCATCGGACAGGATGGCAACCTGTATAAGGAAGATCTGGGCAAAAAGGGCGACCGCAAGGCAAAACAGTCTACCCTGGAACAATACAGCAGAGATCTGACGGCTCTGGCAAGAGAGGGTAAGCTGGATCCTGTTGTGGGCAGAGAAGAAGAGATCCGCAGAGTGATACAGATCTTAAGCCGCCGCACAAAGAACAATCCCTGTCTCGTGGGAGAGCCCGGTGTCGGTAAGACTGCCGTGGTAGAGGGACTTGCAGCCCGGATCGTGTCGGGGGAGGTGCCCTTTACCGTACAGAATAAGAGAGTACTGACACTGGATCTGTCCGGAATGGTGGCAGGCAGTAAGTACCGTGGCGAGTTCGAGGAACGGATCAAGAAGGTATTAAAAGAAGTAACGGAGGACGGGAATATTATTTTATTCCTGGATGAACTGCATACGATCATAGGGGCCGGAGGGGCAGAGGGTGCCATTGATGCTTCCAATATCATGAAGCCTTCCCTGGCCCGTGGAGAGATCCAGTTAATCGGTGCCACCACTATCGCGGAATATCGCAAATACATTGAGAAGGATGCGGCGCTGGAGCGCAGATTCCAGCCGGTGACTGTGGAAGAACCCACAGAGGAAGAGGCTGTCCGCATTCTGGAAGGCATCAAGGGAAAATACGAAGATCACCATCATGTGGAGATTACCCCGGAAGCCATCGAAGCTGCAGTCAGACTGTCCAGCCGTTATATTAACGATCGTAATCTGCCGGATAAGGCTATTGACTTAATTGATGAGGCGGCAGCCAGTGCCAGACTGCATGCGCTGGACGTGCCGGATAAGGCAAAAGAGATCGCTGATCAGATCAGGGAAATGGATCAGGAGATGGAGAGAGCCATCCGCATGGAAGCTTTCGATCAGATGGCAGAGATCAAAAAGAAACAGGATGCACTGGTGAAAAAGCAGGAGCGCCTGATGAAGAAGCGGGAAAGACAGGAAGCTGGTGGCACTTTAAGCATCGGCGAGAATGAGATCGCCGAAGTCGTTGCCCAGTGGACGAAGATTCCGGTACAGAAGCTGGCGGAAAAAGAAAGCGAGCGGTTGTTAAAGCTGGAGAAGACCCTGCATAAGCGCGTCATCGGTCAGGAAGAAGCAGTGACTGCAGTGGCTAAGGCGATGCGCAGAGGCCGTGTGGGGCTGAAGGATCCCAACCGACCCATCGGTTCTTTCCTGTTCTTAGGTCCTACCGGTGTGGGTAAGACAGAACTGTCCAAAGCACTGGCAGAGGCAATGTTCGGCTCCGAGGATGCCATGATCCGTGTCGATATGTCCGAATATATGGAGGGACATTCAGTTTCCAAGATGATTGGATCACCGCCCGGATATGTGGGATTTGAAGAAGGCGGTCAGCTGAGCGAGAAGGTCCGCAGAAATCCGTACTCCGTCGTGCTGTTTGATGAGATCGAGAAAGCCCATCCCGATGTATTTAACGTACTTTTACAGGTACTGGACGACGGACATATCACTGACTCCAAGGGACGTAAGGTAAGCTTCAAAAATACCGTGCTGATCATGACTTCCAACGTGGGCGCACAGCGTATCGTGGATCCCAAGAATCTGGGATTCGCCACAGAGAAGAGCGAGACCAAGGATTACGAGAAGATGAAAGCGGGTGTCATGGAAGAGGTGAAGCGTAGCTTTAAGCCGGAATTCATCAACCGTATCGATGACATTATCGTGTTCCATCAGCTGAACAATGAGAACATGAAGGAGATCGTCAACCTGCTTGCCTCCAATCTCTATAAGAGATGCGAGGATCAGCTGGGAATTCACCTGACCATCACCGCAGCCCTGAAGGAGCATCTGGTATCTAAATATGCGGATAACAAGATGGGAGCAAGACCCTTAAAGCGTGCAATCCAGTCGGTGGTAGAGGATGCTCTGGCAGAGGAGATCCTGCAGAAAAAGGTGGTACCGGGAGATAAAGTATCCGCCGGATTCAAGGATGGAAAAGTTGTATTTACGGTTAAGAATTAAGCATTTGTAACTATTCAGTCACTCAATTCGCAAAATCGCTCTTGCGGAGCTTTCTTTTTGCTCATTGAGGTTACTTCGTCCTATAAATATCATGAAATATTCTTACGAATGCATGCATTCGACGAATATTCAATGATATTTAAATGACTCTGAATAGTTACAAAATTAATAAATATTTTTGTAGAAAAACAGGGTGAGATATATTATACTGTAACTATTCAAACCCCATTCGCAAAGGACGAAAGAGAAAGATTGCGGATGCAGTTACTTTCAGGAGGACAGACAGATGGCAGTAGTGGAAGAAATACTTCGCAGTGAAGCAGACGGATCTATCAGCTTTGGTAATCATAAGCTGGCCAAGAAGGCAAAAGTGGAAGATTATGAGCATGCAGGAGATTTGCTGAAGGTTAAGACCTACAATGAGATGACAAAGTTAGAGAAGAACGGCATGTTTTTATACGAATCTGTTCCCGGAACCAGCGTGCTGGAGTTCAAGGAATCTGACAACAGCGTGGAGTTCATCGTAGAAGGTGACGAGGATGCCCAGATCACCGTAGGTCTGAAGGACGATACCGAGTACGAAGTATTGATCGACGGCAAGAACGTAGGAACCATGAAGACCGGACTTGGCGGCAAGCTGAGCCTGAGTGTAGAACTGGAAGCAGCAGGTGAAGTACCTGTTAAGATCGTAGAGGCGTAAGGACGCACTGCAAAGGAGTCCAGGCACGGAGGATATTGTAGTACTTCGTGACTGGGCTCTTTTTTGAATATTCAGAACCAGAGGCAGTTTTGCGGCTGGGCTGAATGGTTATTACAACGATTGAGGAGAGAGCATGGC
>DJEP01000046.1:0-6473 GCA_002431915.1 Lachnospiraceae bacterium UBA5895
ATCTTCTCGGAATCGACAAGATTTTTGTCACAGCCCAGGGATACAAACAATATCTTCATGCGTCTTATGCTTCCTCATCATCACCAAGGATTTTGATCTTACCCTGGTTCAGCTCTTCTACTGCGATAGACAGGGGCTTATCCACTTTGGCGGTTACCAGAGGCTCGTCGCCTGCGATGATCTGTCTTGCTCTCTTGGCAGTTGCCATAACGATAGAATAACGGCTGTTGACTACAGGTGCTTCACCGGGTTCTACCTCGCTGTTTACTACTTTCATTAAGTCGGTATAAGAGGGATGTAACATTTTATTTTGCTCCTTTCGCGAAACCTTTCAGTTCCTCTCTGATCTCTGTGATAAATTCTCTCTGACGGAGGGGCACACGTTTTGCCGCTTCCACCAGCTTTTGGACTTCTCTGGCACATTCGTCCAGATCGTCATTCACTACTATATAATCATAGGCATCCATGCCTTCTGATTCTTCATAAGCCCGTGCCAGTCTCTGTGCGATCACATCGGCTGTCTCGGTTCCTCTGCCCACCAGTCTCTTCTGCAGTTCTTCTGCACCGGGAGGGGTAACGAACAGTAACAGGCTCTCCGGAAACTGCTCCTTGATCTTCATGGCTCCCTGGATCTCGATCTCTAAGATGACATCCTTGCCCGCCTGCATCTGCTCTTCCACATATGCTTTCGGCGTTCCGTAATAATTGCCGCAATACTGAGCATACTCGATAAATCCGTTTTTTGCAATATTTTCTTCAAATTGTTCTCTGGTGCGGAAGAAATATTCTCTTCCGTCCTGCTCACCCTCTCTGGGTTGTCTGGTAGTCATGGAAATGGACAACGCATAATTGTCATATTCCGATAACAGCTTTTTCACCAGTGTTCCTTTTCCGGCTCCTGAGAATCCGGAGATAACCATCAATATTCCCTTATTCTGCATCTTCTTCACTGTCCTCTTTCTCATCTTCCGGCCACAACGCCTGTGCTCTTCCAGCAATTGTCTCAGGTAAAAGTGCAGACAGCACCACCTGGCTGTTCTCCATGACCAGTACGGATTTCGTCTTGCGCCCCTGTGTGGCATCTATTGCCATTCCCGTCTCCTTTGCCTTCTGCACCAGTCGCTTGATAGGTGCGGATTCCGGACTGACGATTGCAATAATCTTATCCGTATTTACAATATTGCCAAATCCTACATGGATCAATCGGTTCATGGTATCACCTTTCACACCTGTGCAGTCCCCATTCGCAAAACCGATCGATTCGTGCTTCCCGCTGCTTCGCAGCTTGTTTTGCTCATTGTGGGACGGTGGCTCTATTCAATATTCTGTATCTGTTCACGGACCTTTTCGATTTCGGTCTTGAGTTCAATCGCACAATTGGAAATCTCCAGATCATTGGACTTGGACAGGATGGTGTTAGCCTCCCGGTTCATCTCCTGTGCCAGGAAATCTAACTTTCGTCCGATGCTTCCGCCGGCCATCAGCGTACTCTTCGTAGTCTCGATATGGCTGCGCAGTCTCACCAGTTCCTCATCCACGCACACCTTATCTGCGAAGATCGTCACTTCGGTGAGAAGTCTTGCCTCGTCCACGGCTGTATCTCCCAGCAGTTCCTTTACACGATCTTCCAGCCTCTGGCTGTATTCTGCAATGATCTGCGGAGAACGCTCTGTAATGAAACCTACCAGCTTCAGCATACCGTCCAGCTTGCCGATCAGGTCATCCCGAAGATGCTCCCCCTCGGTGATTCTGGTCTGTACAAACATCTCGCAGGCACCTTTTAAGGCTCTCTGCAGTTCTTTCCACAGTTCTTCCTCATCAATATCCTGTTCTTCCATCACGAAGACATCCGGATATTTGGACAGTGTCGATACTCTGATATCACAATCCAGATCAAAATCGCTGGCCATCTGCTTCAGATATCCCAGATACTCTGCCGCCAGTTCCTTGTTATAGCGCACATTGGAAGTATTCTCAGAAAAATCTTCATAGGTAATGAACAGATCTACTTTACCTCTGGAAATATAATTCTTCAGTTCACCGCGGATCGCGGATTCGAAGAAATTCAACTTCTTCGGCATTTTAATATTCACGTCAAGGTAGCGATGATTCACAGATTTCATCTCTACGGTAAACTTTCTGTTATTCTCGGCAGTTTCACATCTGCCAAATCCCGTCATACTCTTGATCATATTTTCTCCTGTTGTAAGGCTTCCCTGAGTTTTCTGCGATTTACGGTTTTCATTATATTATAAGATAATCCCGGGCTCTCCGTCAAGTGCAGCGCCCTTATTTCCTATTTCCATTCATCGTAACGTTCCAGGAAATGATGTTTTATCCCATCCTCTTTGTATGCAATGATCGTACGTAAGTTAACATTCTCCACACTTTTAAAAATATTACCCTCGATAAACGGATTGGTCTGCTTCAGAGACGCAATCAGGTTCTTGATCTCCATCCGCTTGGAAGGACTGCTGCCATCGGTACGACAGGTGGTACAGGTATCGGTAAACCGGCAGGCACACTGGATAAAATGCAGATCATTGTAATCTCTCCAATGCTTGATATCATCCTCTCTGATCAGGTACATGGGACGGATCAGTTCCATTCCCTCAAAATTCGTACTGTGCAGCTTCGGCATCATAGTCTGTACCTGTCCGCCGTACAACATTCCCATCAGGATCGTCTCGATCACATCGTCATAATGATGTCCCAGGGCAATCTTATTGCACCCCAGCTCCTTCGCATGGCTGTACAGATAGCCTCTGCGCATTCTCGCACACAGATAACAGGGCGAATCCTCTATGTCATACACTGCATCGAAAATCTGGGATTCAAAAATCGTGATGGGAATATCCATCAGTTTCGCATTGTTCTCAATGATCTTACGGTTTGCCTCACTGTAACCTGGATCCATCACTAAAAATACCAGTTCAAAGGGGAACTTGTTATGGCGCTTCAGTTCCTGGAACAGCTTCGCCATCAGCATGGAATCCTTACCGCCGGAGATACATACGGCGATCTTGTCGTTCTCCTGGATCATATCGTACTCATTGATGGCTTTGGCAAATTTGGAAAACAGTACTTTGTGGAACTTTTTGCGGATACTTTTTTCAATCTCCCGTGCCCGCTCGTTCTCTTTCTCCCCGGGCTGTTCCTTCTGCATCAGATTCAAAAGCCAGCCGGTATAGCCGCCCTGTAAACTGTAGACATCCATTCCCTGTTCTCTGAAATACTCTGCGGACACCTTACTGTTCTGTCCACGGCTGCAATACAGAATCACTTTTTTATCCCCTGCTGCCGCAGCCAGTTTGTCCACCAGTTCGCATTCGGAGATAGCGACTGCTCCGGGAATCTTGCCGTAATTTACCGCTTCATCACCTCTGGTATCCACCAGGACAAAGCTTTCCGGCTCCCATGTCTGTACTTCTTCCCAGGTGACCTCGCAGATATCTACCGTATTTTTTCCCATATCCTTAACTTCTTTTTCTTCCATCTGTCTGTTCCTCTATTTCAAAATTTGCGGCAACTGTTCCTGTAATTCCATCAGACTGTCACACTTTTTATCTACCATGGTAAGATGCTCCTCTGTAGGCTGCAGCTGATCCGGCACCATTACAGTATATAATCCCGCCGTATGAGCTGCGCGGATCCCGTTAAAAGAATCCTCCACTGCCATGGCCTGTCCCGGAGCCACGCCCAGTTCCCCGCAGGCCTTCAGATAAATATCCGGTGCAGGCTTTCCATGTTCCACCATATCTCCGCAGACGATTTTCTGAAAATACGCCGTGATCCCTGCTCTGTCCAGGTGCTCCATGACTGCCGCTTTCCGCGTAGAGGAAGCCAGTGCCACAGGAATCCGGTTCTGCTTCAGATACTCCAGAATCTCATGCACGCCCGGTTTCTCCGGGATTCCTTCCCGGTTTGCTTTCTCCTTAAATCTCCTGCTGCAATCTTCGTGTATTTCCTCAAAAGGTACATCAATGCCCTGCTCTGCCTTTGCCGCATCGAATACTTCCTTTGTGCCCTGTAAAGTTCTGCCGATGCAGGCTTTGGAAATCTCATCCACATTTTTAAGTCCCTTCGGCTCCGCTGCCTCTCTCCAGCATTCCATATACATTCTCTCGGTGTCAAAAAGGACCCCGTCCATATCAAATACAACTGCGGTTATTTTCTTCTGCATAAGTCGCTCCTTACTGTCTCACTCTGAAATAATAATCGATGAGTTCCGTTTCTTCCATGGCAATATACGTCCCATACATCGGGATGTTGCAACACAGCGTGCGGCTGCCCTTTGGGAAGATCAGCTCATACCCTTTCGACGAAGCCAGTCCCGGGTATCTGTCATCTTCTCTCCCATAGGAAAAATAAACAGCAGAGCTGCCTATTTTCACCGCCTTCGGTGCTCCTTTTCCTCCGGCGATCAGGCACTCATCCTTCTTCCAGTTAAAAAAGTTCCAGACCTTTCCATCACCGATCTGTCTGGGCTCTCTGTTTCGTTCTGTCAGCAGAATCTTACCCTGCCTGCCCAAAAATGTCAATGCTCCCGTCTTTTTCTCCACACGGATCCCACTGCTGCCCGTAGTGATTTCCACCGCGGAAGGGTTCTCCCGCACTGTATATTTGAGATCACCTGCTGCCACCACCGCCGCTTTCGGGAACTCCCGAATTTGTCCCTTAGCAAAACAAATCCGGAACAGATCTGCCGCAAGAGGCGTGATCCGCAAGGTTCCGTAACTGCTTAAGAGATCCACATATCCCTTGCCCTTCATAACCATGCGCACGCTGCAGTCGATTCTGGAATGTCCGGCGGGCATCAGCGTCTTGGCATCCGGCATGTCGCCGTACTCGCCGTCACTCTGTGGAGGTGTCGGCTGCCTCCTGCCGGCAGCTGATGTCCCGGTTGTCGCTGGCTTTTCGATTCTCTTCTGTCCGGGCATCCCGGGCTGCCCTGTCTTCTTCGGTGCGGAGTCTTCCTCATTCACCCGGCTGTTTCGTGTCACGATGATCTTCTTCGGACCGTATTTTTCTCTGTCCAGGCGTTCCTTTTCCGCTTCCTGTGCCCGTTGCCTGTAGACATCTTCCTTTGTTTTCTCCGACTCTGCCCGTTTTTCCACGACTTTCACCGGCTTCTTCTGTGTATCTGCGGCAAGGCGCATTCTCTGCTTCTGCTCCGGAGATACCGGATCTGCGATGAGACCGGTGAGTTTCCCACGGTACAGCACTGTCAGTTCATGCAAGGCTCTGGTAGCAGCCACATACAGTTGCTTCACATAACCGTCTTCCACCGGATAATCCTCCCCCGAGGCATTGAAGATCAATACCGCGTCAAATTCCAGACCCTTGGTGTATTTTAACGGAAGCACCATGACGCCCTCGCCGATCTCCCATTTACCGTTATCGCCGGTATTCAGTTCTATACTTCCCTGCAGGACATCCGTTACTTTTTCCGCCTCCGCTTCGTCAATGCAGATCACGGCAATGGTGTCCAGCCCCTTGATCTGCCATGCCTTGATGATCTGCTCTGCCTGTGCCACCTGATCCGTAACATCCGCACACTTTTTCACAGTAACCGGCTCTCCGTGGCGGATGATGGGCTCCACCGGATAGACCGGAAAACTTCCGTGATACAGGATGTTCGTGGCAAACTCCGAGATCTCCACAGTGTTACGGTAACTCTTCTGCAAAATGCCGAAATAATCAAATTCTCCGGGCAGCATCAGCTTCCGCAGTTCCGTCCAGTCATTCAGTCCATATTTGTCGGAAATATTCTGTGCCACATCACCCATGATCGTATAGGTACATTTGCTCAGGCAGTATTTTAAGGATGCATACGCCATCATGCCGAAATCCTGGGCTTCGTCGATCACCACATGCCCCGCCTCCCGAATCACCGTATCCTCCTTGATCCGCTTATAGAGGTACGCCATAGCTGCCAGATCGTAGACATCGAAAGTTCCTTCCGGCATGATGACGGGAAAATCCTTTTCCTGCTCCTCCTTAAGGAACCGGTCGTAAAGTTCCACTACAGATCCTTTCCATTCCCGTTTTCCGAACCAGGTCTCATAATAATGTTTCAACTTCTGCTTTTCCGGCTGGGTATAGGAATAATATTTTCCGCTGAGTTCATTCTCCAGACGTGCCATGAGGTAATCCGTCAGACGGCTGATCTTGTCCGCCCGGGACAGGTCTTTCGTCTCTTTTAACAGGCGTGTAATTGTGGCACGGTCTAACAGCACTTTGCCGGTCTTCTCGATCACCACGTCCTCTCTGGGGATCACACGGTATTCGTAACGCAGACAGAAATTTTCGAGCTCCTTAAACCAGGCAAGGGTTCCCTTCACCGCCGGGGTCACACCTTTCACCACCGGCTTAATCTGATAGGACTTGTCCCAGTCTTCGTACAGGAGCCTGACGAACAACTGCTCCATGGTCATCTGGGAGACACCGTAGACATTCAGTTCCGGCAGCAC
>DJEP01000046.1:6589-9228 GCA_002431915.1 Lachnospiraceae bacterium UBA5895
CGGTGCATTGCCACCGTAGTCTTGCCGGAGCCCGCCGCTCCCTGCACGATCATGTTATGCTGGGGCTTTTTGCGGATGACTTCGTTCTGCTCCTGCTGGATCGTTGCGATGATCTCTCCCAGCACCGCCTTTTTGTTCCGCGCCAGATATTTCGTCAGCAGTTCATCGTTCGCTACCACATCCGAATCATAGAAGTCCTTCAGCTCATCGTTTTCGATCTCATAGGTGCGCTTTCTGGACAGGGTAATGTCGTATTTTCCCTCACCTTTTACGGAGTAAGAGACATCTCCCAGTGCCGCATCGTAATAGACACTGGCAATGGGTGCTCTCCAGTCGATGACCTCCGGCTCGGCAGGATTGTCAGCGATGACGCTTCTTCCGATATAGTAGACCTCATCTTTTTTCAGCTTTTTGTCACGGAAATCGATTCTGCCGAAATAGGGCTTTTTCCTCGCCTGTTCCGCCCGGCGCAGATCCTGATTCACGAATTTGAAACGGGCATCCGCATTGTGCCACAGGGTCTGGGCTTCCTTGTCTTTTTCGTCGAATTCCTCCTGCATGGCATGCAGTTCCTCCGCCAGCGCCTGTACGCTCTGCCTGTTGGCGTCCACCCTGCGTTGTGCAATCTCCAGCGTATGTTTTAATCTTTTTTCCTCGTCCTGCCTCGTAATCCCGGGTAAACTGCTCATGTTCTCTCCTGTCAAAAAAACTCAAAATATAAGAAAAAGCAAAGGAAGCCTGTCAAAGACTTCCTTTGTATGTATTCTGCATCACATTTTACCAGTCAGAGCCCCAGTCATCATAACCGGAGTCCCAGCTGTCGTCGGAATCCCAACCGGAATCCCAGCTGTCATCATCCCAGCTATCGTCATTATCGTTGCTGTCTTCATATTTGGTATAGTAGGAAGAATCCTGAAAATCCTCATAATCCGAACCACTGTCATAACTGTAAAAATCGTAGTAATTCTCATAATCACTGTCCATCCATGATTCATCCGGTGCATAGCTCCAGGAATCATTCTCCCACTCGTACCAGTTCCCATGGTAGTAATAATAATTCTGATTCCCATAGGTGTAGTAGCCGGTACTGGGTCGGTCGGAATCTCCCAGGAACGAAAATATCATATTCAGTAAGCCCATTACTATCAATACGATCAGTATGACGGTGGCTACCTTTTTCCCCCGGTCCGGTTCTTTTTTGCTTCCGGAATTCCCTTCACTTCCGGAAGGAGTGTCTGTCGTTTTCGGCTGCTGATGTGCTTTCTGCTCAGCCACCCGTTCCTTCATTTTCTGGTAAAGCTCGTTGACTGCGTAGGCTTCGTCACTTCCCTTGTAACGTACCGCCCGTGTGCCGTCCTCTTTATTCTTATAGACTACGAAAGTACCATCGGTCTCATCCTTGTAGATACCGAAAGCTTTGGCTCCCTTGTAATCCTCTCCGATAAAGGTCCGCATCTCCTCCAGCGGAAGGTTCATCTCCTTCGCCCAGTTCTTCAATTCCTCAATCGTCTGTGGTACACCGTTGGCATGGCGGTTGTAATTGTTATTGACACCGCCGCAGTTGGGACAGACCTGGTCAAAATCGTTGATCCAGCTGCCGCACCAGTCGCATTTTATCTTCATGTTCCCCTCCTGAAAATACACATTTAAATGTTATCTGTTTTATTGTACCACGTTCCAGCCCTGCCGCCAACCTGGCATCTGGGAAATTGCCAATAAAATCCGGCTCTCTGTGTGTTCACCTTTATTTTATTTTCTCCAAAAGGTAAAACGTACCATCCATGTAAAGGATAACATACTGCTTATTACTGGAAATCATTATGTCCACTGCCGGATACTTTCCCTTTATTCCATCTCTTGTACCCCTTATTTCTAAATCCTGTAATTCATCATAATTCAGAATCCAGTCATATAATTCCGAATCTTCTTTTACGGCTTCACTTACATTATAGATTAAATAACGCTCTTTTATAGGCGATACCTCATAAGAAGGTTCTAAAACCTCACATTGATAACGTTCATATTTTTCAAGTCCTTCGCTGGAAAATACATCTTCATTTATGACAATGTGATCACCTATGATGTCATGTCCCTCCGGATAATTCGTATAATCGTTCTGTATTTCTGTAAAACCAAGCAATTTCGTGACTTCCCACTCACCAAAAAACAATTCTTCGATTTCATCCATGGAAAATTTCTCATGTTGTTCTTTTCCGTCTCCATATAAATCGGCACTCTCCTGATAAATCACTTCACTTTCATCAGTATCCTGTGCACACCCCACTAAAAAAATTCCGCTCATCATTAACAATAATATTTTTCCGACTGCAAATTTTGTAACTGATAATTTCTTCATATACCTTCCCACCTCTCCTATATACCTATTTTCAGCTGATATCCCAAGTTTTATTATCAAAATAACATGCCGTTACATCATAGTTGCATCATTTTCCTGATAAAACAAAAAAGTGGAAACCTTATATTTTCAAGGTTTCCACGCTTTTCAAAAGAGCTGCTGACGGGAATCGGACCCGTGACCTCCGCACTACCAATGCGACGCTCTACCGACTGAGCCACAGCAGCATCACGTGATTGCTATTGCAATCACCGTGTTTCATTGTAACAAAGCAATCTATATT
>DJEP01000048.1 GCA_002431915.1 Lachnospiraceae bacterium UBA5895
TATAACAGTGTTATATAACACTGTTATAAATATAAACACATTCTTTTTTTCTGTCAAGAGGGAAAACTTATTTTCGCTGCCTCTTCTGCTGCCTCCGATACGGAGATTCCCGAAAGCATGGCTTTTACCCCTGCAATGTTCCCACTGCTCATGGACAGTTTCCTCGCTCCCAGCCCGACTAACAGTCTGGCGGTCTCCGGATTTCCTGCCATTTCCCCGCAGACAGAAATTTCCTTTTTACATTTCGTAAATTCTTCAAATACAAATTTTAGCAATCGTAACATTGCTGGGGAATCGCTTCGGTAATACTCTGCCACCTCCGGATTCATCCGATCCGCCGCACACACATACTGTGTCAGATCATTTGAACCGATGCTGGCGAAATCCACTTCTTCCGCTGCCAGATCCGCCATCAGCGCAATGGCGGGAATCTCGATCATGATTCCCACGCGGATTTTTTCATCATATGCCTGTTTTCTCTCCTGAAGCTGCCGTTTTGCCTCCTCGAGACAACTTTTCGCCCGACGGATATCCTCCATACTTCCGATCATGGGGAACATGATCTGCAGCGGTCCGTAGGCGGAAGCCCGAAGTGCTGCCCGCAGCTGCACAAGGAACAGTTCTTTTTCCGAAAAGCAGAGTCTGACTGCCCGTTTTCCCAGGAACGGGTTATCCTCTCTGGGAAGTTCCATATAAGGCAGCGTCTTGTCGCCGCCGATATCCAGTGTCCGCAATGTCACCGGGCGCCCCTCCGCTCTCTGTACTGCCTGTTTGTATGCCGCGAACTGTTTTTCCTCATCCGGCAGTTCCTGCCCTTCCATATAGAGGAATTCCGTGCGGAACAGTCCGATGAAATCATACTGCCCCGTGGGGGTGTCGAATTCCGGCGAACCGATATTGATCCCGATTTTGATCTCCGTGCCGTCCTTCGTGATCGCCGGGCGGTTCAGAAAAGTCTGCTCTGCTTTCTTTTTTACTGAAAATTCCCGCATTTTTTCCAGAATGGCTGTCTGTCGCTCCTCGCCGGGATCCACAAATACTTCTCCCGTCAGTGCATCCATGGCTACCTGTGTTCCCGTACGGATCTTAACCGTCACCTCCGGGATTCCCAGGATTGCCGGGATTCCATAGCTTCTTGCCAGAATCGCAGAATGGGAATTGGCGCCGCCGCTCTCCGTAAGGATCCCCTTTACATGCGTCCTGTCCATGGTCGCTGTATCGCTGGGTGACAGATCTCCCGCAATCAGGATCACATCTTCCGAAAAAGCGGACAGATTGCATCCTTCCTGTCCCGACAGGATCCGGAGCAGCCTGTCTCTGACATCCTTAAGATCCGCCGCACGTTCCGCGATTAACGGGTCCTCCACGCCCGCCAGAAGTTCGGCGAATTCCGTATAGACCTTGCTGACCGCGCTGTCCGGCGTCATTCGCTCTCCCCGGATTGCCTCCCGGATCTCCTCTAAGATCTCTTCATCCGCAAGCAGTTCCCGGTGGGCACCGAAAATCTTTGCCTTATCCGCATCTTCCGCAGACATTCGGTCGGAAAGCTCCTTCAGCTCCTGTCCGGCCTGTTCACAGGCATTTTGAAACTCTCTGTATTTTTCCTCTTCCTGTCCCTCCGGAAAATATTCCGGTGCCTTCACAAGTTCCCCGGGAGCATACACATAGGCTTTTGCACAGGCAATTCCTTCGGACACCGGGTTTCCCTGTAATCTTTTTTCCATAAGCATCTACCGCCTTTATTCTCCGAAGCCGCTTACTACCAATGCAGTCAGTTCCGCCACTGCCTGCTCTTCATCTGCGCCTTCCGCTGCGATCTCGATCTTCGCACCCTGTCCCAGTCCTTCCGCCAGGATCCGCACTACGGATTTTGCATTGACCGGCACACCGCCTTCTCTGCAGATCGTGATTCTGCTTTCGTATTTTTTTGCCGCCAGCACGAAATCCGACGCCGGTCTGGCATGGAGTCCTGTCTTATTTATGATTTCCACTGTATTTTTCGTCATTGTCTATCCTCTTTTCTGTCCGGATCAAGCACACTGGCTCCTTGCGTCCGGATGCACTCCCGATACCATGCAAAGGAGTCCTTTTTCTTCCGATCCAGTGTTCCGCTTCCGTCATCATTCTTGTCCACATAGATAAATCCATACCGTTTTTTCATTTCACCGGTGCTTGCACTGACCAAATCGATGCAGCCCCAGGGGGTGTAGCCCATCAGTTCCACACCGTCCTGCACTGCTTCCCACATCTGTCTTATGTGTTCCCGCAGATAAGCAATTCGGTAAGTATCATGGATCTGTCCGTCTTCCGCCACCGTATCCACGGCTCCCAGACCGTTCTCCACGATCATAAGCGGAATTTGGTATCTTCCGTACAGTTCGTTCAACAGATACCGCAGTCCCTTCGGATCAATGATCCAGCCCCATTCACTGGCTTCCAGATAGGGATTTGCCACACCAAGCATCATATTGCCCGCTGTCTGTGCGACTTTCGGATCCGCTGTGGCACAGCGGGAACTGTAATAACTGAAGCTTAAAAAGTCCACTTTACCGCATTTTAATATCTCATCGTCCTGCTGCTCCTTACGGATCTGAATTTCATTTTCCCGGAAAAAACGTTCCGCAAAAGAAGGATATTCGCCTCTTACACACACATCGCCGCACAGCCAGTTGCTGCGCTTCATCTGCGCCTGCGCCTCCAGCACATCTTCCGGGCTGCAGGTATAGGGGTATACCCCCGCCGCAGACAGCATGCAGCCCACCTTACTCTGCGGACAGATCTCGTGTGCCATTTTCACTGCCTGGGCACTTGCTACGAACTGGTGATGCAGTGCGGTGAATCTAAGGCTTTTTTCCTCCGCACTCTCCGGCGCTCCCATTCGCTTCATTCCAAACAGATCTTCTCCGTCCTCCGGCAGGATCCCTCCGGCTAAGAGAGTACCGAAGCGGCTGACCAGGGTATTCATCTCATTAAAGGTCAGCCAGTAATGCACCAGGTCCTTATATTCCCGGAATACCGTCTCGCAGTAATTCAGGAAAAATCTGATTACCTTCCGGTTCGTCCAGCCGCCGTACTGCTCACACAGATGATAGGGTATCTCGTAATGGGATAGGGTCACTAACGGTTCGATCCCGTATTTTTTACAGGTCTCAAAGACCTTCCGGTAAAATTTAAGTCCCACAGGGTTGGGCGTCTCCTCGTCTCCTTTGGGAAAAATACGGCTCCAGGCAATGGACAGCCGGAATACTTTGAATCCCATCTCGGCAAAAAGCGCGATATCCTCTTCGTATCTGTGGTAGAAATCTATGGCCTCATGGCTGGGGTAGGTCTCTTCCGGACGGATTTCTCTGGTGAAGCGCCGCGGAGACGTCTTCGTCCCCGCGGTGATATGATCTGCAACAGAATCTCCTTTTCCGTCCGTCTGCCATGCGCCTTCCACCTGATTTGCTGCCACCGCACCGCCCCATAAAAATCCTTCCGGAAATGTTTTCTGTTTTTCTTTTTCTTCCATTATTCTGCTTCCTTTGCCTGTGCTTCTTTTGCTACCAGTTCCTTTTCATATACCTTAAAGAACGGCCAGTAGCAGGCAAATGCTACCGCAAATGCGATCACCGGAATAAAGATATTAGTCCAGGACAGCGTTGTCAGATACTGGGCAAAGCCGATGGGCAGGTTCGCGGTGATGGAGATATATGCCGGTTTGAAGAAACCGATCATGTATCCGAAGTAACATAGGATCATGGTGATCACGGGATTCAGGATAAACGGAATGCACATGATCGGGTTATACATGATGGGGTAGCCGAAGATCACCGGCTCGTTGATATTAAAGAGACCGGGAACAATGGCTGCCTTGCTGACTGCCTTTAACTGTTCCGACTTCGAGAACAATCCCATGACACACAGTGCCAGTGTATTGCCGGTACCGCCGCAGCAGTTGATAATGCCGAACAGTGCTATGGGCATGAATACCAGTGCCTGCCCTGCTTCATGGTTGGCATAGTTGGTAGCGTAATACTGCATCAGAGGTGCTGCGATTGCCGCATATACTGCTACAGTTCCATGGACACCCATGGTCCATAACAGGCTGGCAATGATTACAATAATGATGATTCCGGGAACACTGGTCAGGGCTGCCAGAGGCATTCCCAGAAGTCCGGTGATCAGTACCGGAAGTGCAGTCTGTGTCAGTGCAACGCATCCGTATCCCAACACGGTCCAGATAATGGCATTCACTACCAGGGGAACCAGGGAGCGGAATGTATCCTGTAAAAACTCCGGAACGGCATCCGGCATCTTGATGACCAGATGATGTTTTTCAAAAAAGTGCGTCAGCTGTACGCTGGTCAGTGCCACGATGATCGCCACGAACATCCCCTTGGCGTCTAATGCCATGGTGTCCATACCGGTAAAGGTGCCGCCTGCCTCGCCTGCCAGATCCACCGTCTTGATGGGTGCTGCCGCGATCAGGAAGATCAGAATGGAATTCAGTCCTGCCATCAGCGCCTGCATTTTCAATGATTTTGCATATGAATATGCAATGGTGAATGCCACATACAGAGAAATGAATCCCATGGATACCTTATAAGGTACCATAAGTGCGCTGTAGATTCCGGAGCTCTGGTCGATGAGTCCTATGGTCTGTAAGATAACGGCTAACAGCTGGAATACCGCTCCCAACAGTATTACGCCCATGACCATCATCATACCGGAGGAAATTGCCTGAATTCCCTTATTCCCCACTACCTTTTCTCCTGCTTTTTTAATCGCCTGCATTGGTTTACTTTCATAAAAATTTGCCATACCTTTACTCCTTCCCTGTGAAATACTTTCTAATAACTTTTGTTCTGTACCTTTACTGATACAGTTCCTCCACCTGTTTCATGATATTTGCCACATTGCCGATGGCATAGTCATATGCCGGAATGACGGCGATGGGCTTCTGTGTGTTCTGTTCGATCTCACTTTTTTTATAGGACACCTGGGGTCCCAACAGAATCACATCATAATTTTTGTACACATCCTCATATGCGGACATTCCCGCCGCTTCGATCTTCAGAGAGATTCCCTGATCCTCTGCATATTTTTCCATTTTCCTCATCAGGATTCCCGTGGACATTCCCCCGGCACAGATCAATAATACTTTGCGTTCCATAAGCTGCCTCCTTTATTTTTCCTTTTTATCGCTGATAGAGTGCGATCATTTCCCGGATCAGATCAAGCGCCAGTGCGCTTCCCATCAGATGATCCTGTGCATGGCATAACAGAATACTCACCTGCGCCACCTCCCCGGACGCATCCATTTTTAACAGTTCTCTGTGGGATTCGTGGGCGGTCTGCAGACTCTTTTCCGCCTCTGCAAGAAGCTTCTCCGCTTCTTCAAACTTACCTCCCTTCGCTTCCTGCAATGCCGCAAAAGAATCCGATCTCGCCTGCCCGGAATTAGCGATGATCATCATTGCGATTTCTTCCAGTTTTTCCTGTATGTTTTCTTCCATACTGCAGCCCTCCTGTTCTTAAAGCTGATATATAATAGTCAGAATGTTTGCGATCTCATCATCATTGATAATGATGTGAAACGCTTTTTCCAACGGTTTTACGATTTTCAACAGTTTCTTAAATTCCCGGTCATATTGCAGCAGGATTCCCGCTTTTCTGGGATTCGTCGCCACTTCCTGTCTGCCAAGCAGTCTGTCGATGCAGCAGGCGATATGGATCAGCAGTCCCGCTTCCGCATCCAGTGACAATTCCCCAAGGGAAGTATTGATCTCCTGCATGATATCCGGCAGGATCTTTTTCAGCTTCCCGATATCGGTGTGGGTCAGCTGTTCTCCCAGGTACGCAAACATCGCATCGTAATCGATCTTCGCCTTTGCTTCTTTTTCCAGCTGCAGCAGTCTCGGCAGGCTTTCCTTTCTCGCACCGAATACTTCACTGATGGATAGAAAGGGGATGGAGAACAATCCCGGATCATAGGTACCCACGATACAGCGGATCACTCCCGTGGTCATCAGACGTTTTAAACTATCGCGGAGCACCTCTTTGTCTGCCACAGACATGGGAATCACTTCCGTGTCCTCCAGCTGCCCGTATTTTTCAATATAGCGCTTCATTTCCTCCGCACCACCTTTTCCCGTGGTACAGAGTGTGATGATATAATTTTTACGATACCCGTCAATGCCGTCGATACTTTTCGCCGTGCTGTACATTATTTTGTCGGGATCGTCCTCGGTAAGTGTACGTCTCGCCAGCTCGATTCCCAGGGTCGTCACCGGCATCCGGATCTGCCTTATGGGGACCTCCAGCTCCTTCTCGATCTCTAACAGCATTTCTCCTAAGAAACTGCTGTCATAGACCACCAGAATTCCCTTGCCCTGCTGTACCTTCGTCAGGTAATCCTTAAGATCCCCGTAAGTCTGTACCGAAGCCCGTTCACTGGTGATCTCATAGGGGTAAATATTGTCCAGTTTCGTCATGCTGCTGACCGTTCCGGCTATTGCGGAAGCTATGCCTGCGCCGTAAAAGGCAAATACCAGCACCGGCCGTATGCTTTCCGTCTTTTCCTCATTCTGATAACGTAAGAACATGGTAAGTAACAGAATCTCTTCCATGGACAATTCCACACCATATTCTTCTTTGATCCGCTCCGCCAGTTCCTCGCTGAGCAGGTACTCTTCTCTGTGATACACCAGAATCTCCGCAATGCTTTCCCGGTCCGGTGCACTTTTTTCCCGTTTTCCGGTAATTACGGCATTGAGATGCAGGCATAATCCGTACAATACCGAAGTGGAAAAGCTGCGGTTCAGCTGCCGCTCTGCCTTCTGTAAAAACTCTTCTACAATGCCGATCAGCTTTTCTTCCACCAGGATCTCCAGCTGCTTTTTATCTGTCACGTCCCGGATCAGTTCCTTTTGGTATTTACCGAAGGCTCTTTCCACCTCCATACTCAGTAACAGATTGATCTCTTCCTCTTCGATTCCCGTATCTTTCAGTGCCGCTGCTTTTCTGCTGATTCTGTCATACAGGGTACCGTCCTCCGGTCTGCTGATGTGGATTTCTTCTCCGCTGAAGGTGAACCTCTGGTCAAAGTCGATCAGGTTCTCCGCTTCCCTGCGGTACCGGAGCATTCCTTTCCGTACATTGTTGGAGAAATCGCTGATAAATAATGAGATTTCCCCCTGTTTGCCGTATTCCCTGACATAGGCATTGGCACAGCCGATCTTGATATCACCTTTTAACTGATAATAGTTGGCATCGCATTCATAGAAGAGTAGGCAGGTCATCAGGTCTCCCCGGACGATCAGTGTCCGTTGGATCCGTACAGCTTCTTTGGAAAACAGATGCTTGATCATCTCCATCCGTTCCGCAAGCGGTCGCTCCGCCATTGTGGGTAACTGCAGCTGCACCGGGAACTCCGCCAAGAATTCATCCGACAACTGCTCTCTCTCCGTACAGCTGACGATCACCCCGTACTTTCTCACCGGTGACTGCAGATATTCCAACACTTTTCTCCTGGCTCTCGGACTTAAGAACTGGATATTGTCAAAAAAGACAAATCCCTGTTCCGACTGTTTCCAGCTCTCATCCGGCTCACCGCCGCCTGCATAGTCATGACAGTCAATGTGGAGATACGGTGCATTCTCCGGCACGATCCGCTGCTCTACCGCAAAACGGTACATCCGCTCTGCCAGGCGGTTCTTCCCGGTTCCCCGGGCTCCGACCAACAGTGTGTTAAGGCTTCTCTGCGGATAAAGTACAGCGGCCTTCGCCAGCTGGATCGTCTGTCGCAGACTTCCGTCCGCACCGATCAGATCCGTAAAACACTCCGCTGTCTTCTCTCTGTCCTCTCTCCCCAGCTTATAGAGTACCGGTCTGCCGTTGGATTTCTGTATTCTGCCCTCCTGTACCAGCAGATTCAGAATGCTGCTCACATTGGTCCTCTGCAGTTCCAGCGCATCCGCGATGTAAGCGGTGGAGATTCCGCGGTCTGCTTGCTCATCCGCGTGCAGTCTGATAAAGTCATATACTTTTTCTTTGTTTGATTTCATAGGATGTGTCTCCTCCCTGTGTATATCCAAAGAAAATTATACACTTTATACAATAAGCAATCTATCATTTTCTGAATATTTGGTCAAAAGCGGAAGTGTATCTGTTTTTATTGTAAAATTATACTTTTCTGTTCATTTTTATTATTTTTCAATGGATTTTTTGGTGATTTTTTTGTGGAATATAAAAAGAATCCGAAGGATAGATTCTCCGGATTCTTTTTAGTGTATAAGTTTTTATTCTGATTTTAAGAAGTGTATAGGTTTTCTCACAGAGCAAACAACTTACTGTGAAATTCTCTCCATGTTGCAGACCCGGTCCGCCAGCTCGATGGTGGAGGGTCTGTGGGCGATCATCAGGATCGTTTTCTGTCCCTGGAGGTTCCTGAGAGCTTCGTTAACTGCCTGCTCGGATTCGTTATCCAGTGCCGAAGTCGCCTCATCTAACAGGATGATGGAGGTATCTTTTAAGATGGCTCTGGCGATGGCAATGCGCTGTCTCTGTCCGCCAGACAGATTGTTTCCCCGCTCGCCCACCATCGTGTCATACCCTTCCGGGAATTCCATGATAAAATCATGAGCATGTGCCTGTTTTGCCGCCTCGCGGATCTCTTCCTCCGTGGTGTCCGGTCTTCCCATGCGGATATTTTCCGCAATGGTTCCCTGGAACAGGTACGGTTCCTGGGGGACATAGGCGATCTGTCTGCGCAGGTCTGTGAGGTCACTCTCCCGCATGGATCTTCCGTTCACCCGAATGTCCCCATCTCCTAAGGGGTACAGTCCCAACAACAGCTTGGACAGAGTCGTCTTGCCGCAGCCGGATGCACCGGTGATGGCGACACATTCGCCTTTTTTGACATCTAAAGTGAAATGGCGGAGCACGTCTTCCTCTCCGGTGTAAGAGAAGCAGATGGACTGAATCTCCACAGCGTTAGCGGGCTGTGTCCCGGTCTGTGTCTCTGTCTGCGTCCCAGCCGCGGTTCCTGCCCGGGTCACTACTGCCTCCGGCTTTTGTTCCCCGGCATCTGCAAGGTACCAGCCCACCGGTTCTTTCACCTCATCGAGAAAATCAAAAATATTCTGGGCATTGGCGAGACACCCCACCAGCTCCGGGATGTATCTTCCGATCTGTAAGAACTGAAACGAGAAGGAAGCATACATGGTATAGATCGCCGCCAACGCTCCCAGGGTAGTATAGCCTCTATCCACATAATAGATTCCCAGCATTAAAAACACCAGCGAGCACAACAGTTCAAAGCCCTTGCTGCTGCCTTCCAGACAGGCGGTATACAACGTCTTGCGACCGTATTTTTTCTCATAGCGGTGGTTCTCTTCTCCGAATTTTGCCACGGTTCCCCGTCCACCGGAAAACATCCTCACCTGCTCCATTCCCTGCAGCATGTCTGACAACCGGTTGGTCATGGCGGTGTTGATCCCGGACAGTTCTCTGCTGACGCGGTGCATGGGATTTAACAATAACAGTTCAATCGCCATCATCACGCTGTTGACCGCTAACAGGCATAAGGTCAGCTGCCAACTTAGCAGAAACATCGGCACCAGATACGCCACCACCTGTAAAAAGGGCATAACCACTCTCCGCAGTCTGGAACCGTAGATGTCACCCATTTTGGTAAGATCATAGGACACCTTGGAGACAATCTCTCCGCTGTGATGTTTTTCATAATAGCTGTAGGGCAGGCTCATTTCCGCATCCAGCACCTTCTCCGACAGGTCACCGTAGACTCTTTTTGCCTCCACGTTGTAACGGATCGTTGCCACACGGTAGATCAGCAGGGATATGACACCGACCGCCACGATGACTGCGATGGAATAGCCCAGTCTCTCATATTCGCCGGTCTGTGCGATGTCCACCACACATTTCATCAGCAGAGAACTCATGATGCCGAACAGTGCAAATGTCACGCTCATGACGAAGATGGAACCGAGATAGACAAACCGCTTTTTCCCCATGACACGCATGGATCGGATAAACAACTTATAATTTTCCATGGTCTGCCTCCTCTCCGTACATTGCTGCATAGACGCCGCCCTGTTGTAACAGTTCCGCATGGGTGCCGCATTCTGCGATCCGTCCCTGCTTCAGCACATAGATCCGGTCCGCATTCTGCACCGTGGACAGTCGGTGGGCAATGGTAATACAGGTTCTGCCTGCCATCACTACACGGATCGCCTCCTGAATCCCGCTCTCTGTCTCCACATCCAGAGCGGAAGTCGGCTCGTCCAGCAGAAGCACCGGCGCATCCTTCAGGATCGCTCTGGCAATGGCAATGCGCTGTTTCTGTCCTCCGGAGAGAATAGCACCCCTCTCTCCCACCATCGTCTCATACCCTTCCGGCAATGTCTGTATGAAATCATGGATCTGCGCCTTTTTGCAGGCTTCCACGATTTGTTCTTTCGTCGCTCCCGGCTTGCTGTAGGCGATGTTCTCCGCAATCGTCGTGGGGAAGAGGAATACATTTTGGGATACCAGCGCGATCTGCTCCCGCAGGGCTTCTCTATTCCACTCCTCGATCCGCCTATCGAAGATGCGGTATTCCCCGCCTGTCTTTTCATAAAAACCGCAGAGGATACGGAAGATCGTGCTCTTTCCGCCGCCGGACTCTCCTACAAAGGCGATGTTTTCTCCCTTTTTCACGGTAAAGGTAAGTCCTTGCAATACCGGTACATTTTCATGGTAGGAAAAATCCACCTGTTTAAAATCGATCACGTTCTCTGCTGCCCGGGCCGCCGCATCCGCACTTCCTTCACCGGAGGGTTCTTCCTCCGCAGACAGAATTTTCTCCACGCGGTCCACACTGACCATTCCCGTGGAAGCGTCCACCATGGCAAAAGGCAGCCCGGTATAAGCATCCACGAACTTACTCAGGATCAGGATGAATCCTACCAGTCCACCCAGACTGACCGCTCCGCGGCTGACCAGCCACACGGCGTAGACCGCACTGATAATGTTGGGAAGCCACTGGATCAGTTTTCTTACCACGATGGCGGTGTTGGTGATCTGGGTGCGCTTCTCCTCGTTCTCTACCAGTTCTACGGAAGCCCGGTGCATTTTCTTGCGAAAGACCTCTTCGATGCCAAAGGAACGCAGTACCAGGATGCCGCTGACAGCGTCCTGGGCGATCTGTGCCATTACGTCCGTCTTCTGCCGATAATTTGCCTGCAGTCCGCGGATCCGTTTTACCAGTTTCCCGGCGATCCAGAAGATCAGGGGATAGGTGATCAGAATGACTGCCAATAACCCCAGGTTCGTTTCCCCGATGTAGACCGCATACGTAAAAATGCCGATGAGACTGGCGATCACATCCGGCAGCACCGTCTCTAAGAAGCTGGCGATCTCCCCCAGGTCTCCGATGACTTTATTGAGCAGTGTGGCAGAATAGTTCGCATCAAAATATTTATACTCCGTGCGGTACAGCTTCTCCGCCACCAGATCACGGTATTCCGTACAGACCGCCACCGCATACCGGCTGGCTGCCGCACTCTGTAAAAAGGCGGCAACGGTGCCCACCACCGTATAGGTTAAAAATTGCAGCAGAAAGCTGCCAAACAGGACTTGCCTGCCTGACAGCATTTCATCGATCACAGTACTGATGATTTTATTTCCCTGCACGAGGATCACGCTGACTGCCAGTGCCAGAATTGCTTCTGCCACAAGCAGCCCTCCATGTCGTATCATACAGCCTGCGAATACCTTCTTTTTATGCATACGCCCCCCCGTTGTCTTCTATTCGTAATTGTGTTAATCCTATATATTATAAATTACCCTTTTATAAAATACAAGTTTGACATTTTATAAAAGTAATGTTATCATATTTTTAGAAAAGTGCTACTGATGACGGTTCACCTGATTTATATGAGAAAAAATGACTGCTCAACTTGTCAGGTTAGGGGCGGTCATTTTTTTGTGGTCTTATCACTATTAGAACCAATCGAATAGCCAAGACCCAAACAGGTTAAGCAGAGAATACTAATCACTGCAATCAAGTCACCGATTGTTAGCATAAGCAGAGTCCTCCTTTCCAAGATTTCCCATATGGGATGATCTATGTAATCAGAGCTATCAACTCTCCACAAAAAGTGAACCGCCATTCACGTCAACGTGAAGTAGCACCTTAAGGCTAGCGCCCATATACATTATACAGAACATTTGTTCTGTATGTCAACTTATTTATTCTTGGTACTCCTCTTCGGTACTTTCCGCATTCTGTCCCTGATCATCCAACCGGTAATAGGCTGCATTTCCGTTCTCGTCATAGACTTCCGTGTTGGAACGGACAAGTCCCAGTTTTCCGCTGGCAGTATCGACGCTATACACCTCGATACTGTGCCCCGAGGTCACGTAGAAGCCATCTGTCACGTTTTGCGTAAGATTCCCGGCACCCACCGTTGTCTGTGCAAATGTCAAATCCGGCGCAGCACCGTAGCGCTTCTGCATCCGGAAGACTTCCGGCATCAGGCTGAACCTGCTCTCCGGCACAAAAGGACACACCAACCGCAAGCCCACAAATCCCCACAGCACACAGTTCACCCACTTCGGTGCCTGTTTTAGCAAAAGTCTGAGAAGTAATACGATCAGGATCAGCCATGCCGCACCGATGCTCATCGTAAGTAATGTTACAAAAATACGAATCATTCTATTCTCCATTCCAACACCAATCGTCAATATAAGTACCAACGAAAAA
Organism: Lachnospiraceae bacterium UBA5895; assembly: GCA_002431915.1. GTDB lineage: Bacteria > Bacillota > Clostridia > Lachnospirales > Lachnospiraceae > Acetatifactor. The sequence goes on from DJEP01000048.1 coordinate 12,749, forward strand.
CGTGTTTTTCCGTGTGAAACTTAGAACTTCTTCACGATAGAGCCCTTGCTCTGAGTGATTAGAAGTTCTTTTCACACTGCTCCCCCTTCCACTTCGTCGATCATTTTCCGGATCTTCGCCGCTTCTTCTGCGGTCAACGCCCGATCCTTTGTAAACGCCGCAAGAAACGCAGGCAGCGAGCCCTCAAAAGTGTCCTCCACAAACTGTCTGCTCTGCATTGCATAGAACTCTTCCCTGGAGATCAGGGAAGTCACCGTCCCGTTGTCATTGCGAAACAGACCTTTGTCGCACAGTCTGCGCAGCACATTATGCGCCGTGGTGCGCTTCCAGTGAAAGGCTTCTTCCGTCAGCTTTACCAGCTCCGAAGAAGACACCGGTTCGTGCTCCCAGATCATATCCGCATATCGTGCTCTTCGCTTTCTGCTCCGGCAATTTCTCCACACAAACCATCCGCCTCCCGAAGCGCAGGATATCCTTACACTTATTGATCAGGATGCGAAGAAAGCATCCGGATCCCGCCTCTTCGCCCTGCGCACCAGTTGTTCTACCTCTCCCATGTGCCTCGTCCTTTCTTCCTCATAAGTATACGTCTTATGACCATTAGACGGAAGAGAGGACGGAAATGTCCCGGGGATAAATAACAAAATCTAATTCTTACTTTAGAAAAAACTTTTCAGCCTGTTCCGAGTCAAAGTTCTTTTTTGCTACATATAGTCCGTACAATTTTCTTTTTATTCCTCTGACTACTAAATATGGTATTGTGCACTTTTTTGTTGTGGAATTGTATACGAAATATTAGAATTGAAACGGCTTCACCCGCATGATACACTTCTTGAGAAGCAACCGTGTTGCAAGGTGGTAGCCTCCCGGCTTATAGCTCTAACTAAGAAGGGAGGTGGTGCTAATGAATATGTATGAAGTTCCCGTTGGATCAACAAGCGAACCGTTGGAAACACGCCTTGCGTGTTCCCAACGTTATCGCGATATTCGTCAAGGTCTCGAGCAAGCTCGGACTTTGACTCATTATACGCGCAAATAAATAAACCTACCTTGTCACTTGGCCAGTACAGGTAGGTTTATTAACCCAGCCGGGAGGCTAACCACTTGTGGGCGGTTGCTTCTCTTTATGTCTTGATTATAATATCTTTTTATCTTT
>DJEP01000040.1:0-18307 GCA_002431915.1 Lachnospiraceae bacterium UBA5895
TTCCGGAAGGCGGGACGGGAGGATCGGATCACCCTGCTGGAAGGGGATGCCACGGAGATCCTGCGGGAGCTGAATGGTACCTATGATGTGATCTTCATGGATGCGGCGAAGGGACAGTATATTCATTTCCTGCCGGATATCTTACGTCTGTTAGCCCCCGGCGGACTGCTGATCTCGGACAATGTATTGCAGGACGGCGACATTATAGAATCCCGCTTTGCTGTAACCAGAAGAAACCGGACCATTCACGCCAGAATGCGGGAATACCTGTATGAATTAAAGCATCACCCGGGGCTGGAGACCGTGATCCTGCCGGTGGGGGATGGTGTGACGCTGAGTACAAAAAGATGACAAAAGGAGAAGGATGTATGAAAGAAGTAGCGAAGAGGATCGGCAGTATGCTGGGAATAGTAGTGGCCGGAGTGCTGTTGGGGGCACTGCTGCTTACGCTGGTATTCTGTATCCCTGTCAATCAGGAGAATGCTGACAGGTCGAGAACTTCACTGGATGAAGAGGGATGGTATCCCTCGGCAACCCAGCTGTGCAGTTCGCTGGATACCTATTTCCACAGTTATCTTCCCGGAGTGCTGGATGGAGGTACGGACGGGCTGATGATAAGTCTGGCTACGGAGGAACTGCAGGGGAGTCCGTTGTATGCGGCCATGAATATGGAGGGCTATACTTATTACTGGCATGGCTATGTGGTGATCTTACGGATCCTGCTGCAATTTATGGATTATGAAAAGATACGTTTCCTAAATTGCGTAGCGCAGTTACTGTTGATCTTTTTTATCGCACATCAGATATGGATAAAAAAGGGAAGCAGATATGCCCTTGCAGTGCTGTCGTCTTATTTCCTGCTGATGCCGATGGCAATGGTGCTGTCTCTGCAGTTTACCTGGGTTTTCTATATTGCCATGCTGCCGACAGCTTATGTCTGTTATTATACGCCCCGGGTTACGGAGCAGAAAATACCGTTTATGTTTCTGGGTATCGACATGCTGACCAGTTTTCTGGATTTGCTGACATATCCGCTGTATACCTGGGCTTTTTCACTGCTGATCGTATTGCTGCTGTCAGAGGATGGTCAGAAAGCAGCAAAATACGTGAAAACAGTCATTATCTCCGGACTGAGCTGGATTCTGGGATATGGTGGAATGTGGACAGGAAAATGGCTTCTGGCCAGTGCGGTCGTGAAGAGAAATGTCGTGCAGGAAGCCTGGGATGAAATACTCCTCCGTAGCGGATCAGAGGAAGCGCTGACCGTTTTTGACAGGCTGAATGCGCTTTACAAGAACTGGAAACATTACGAATATCCATTATATATGGCAATCCTTCTGATCTGGCTGTTATGGTTCGGCTATAAGAGTATTGCATCTGCCACAAAAGCAGAAAAGCAGGAGAAAAATGCAGCATATCTGCTGATTACACTGTCTGCTTTTGTATGGTATTTTGTTCTGGCAAATCATACGCTGGGACATCATTTTTTCACTTACCGTATTTGGGGAGTGGCAATCAGCAGTGTGTTGTTTATATTCTGTGGAAGCATTACGGTACGGCAGGAAAAGAGCAACAGAAAGCTGTGTTTATATTCATTATGCGAATGGGGAATCCTTTGTGTTCTGGCGATGGGGCTGACACTGACGGCCAGAGAGAACATTACGGCCTTGAATGGAAATGTGGAGTATCAGGAAGCAGAACTTGCAGAAGGAATGCGGATGGAAGAAGAATTTTATCCCACATATACCAGAATCAAAGAATTTTCCATGGGAATCCGTACAGAATCCAATGCGGGACATTGCATGCTGGAGATCTGTCATGATGGAGAGCCACTGTACAGGATGGAATTACCGCTTGCGGATATTCCGGAGAACAGTTATATCTCTCTGCCTGTGAACTGGAAGTTTAAAAAAGGGGAAAAATATGAGATCGTCGCATATACCGAGGGAAACGAAAGCCCTGTGTACCTGCGTTTTACCAGTGACAATGTAAATCCCATGAGGGAATTGGGAACAGCATATATCGGAGAACAGAAAATATCCGGACAGCTGATATCCGGAATTACCTATATCAGCAGACCACCTCAAAAGACCACCTTATTTTTCCTGACCATAAGCTGGCTGGGATTGCTGGCAGCATTATGGCTGGAAGGTAAACAGATAGTAATGTGGATACTCCAGCGTTTCAAAAGCAAGGCCGGAAGCGTTTAAATTGTTGATAAATTCGTAATTTTCCTTGCGGACAATATAAACGTTAGACGGATCTATAGGGGTATCAGGGCCAACTTCAAAATAATAGCAATGAGAACCGTTATCATAGCCGTCCTCCTCGACAACAGACGGAGCCGCAGGATAGTAGAAGAAATAGTATTCGCTCATTCTCAGGCAGTCAAGATAGAGACCGGTATAGTCCAGATTCTCTTCGGCGTAATCCACAATGTCGTTGAAGGGTGCACTGTACAGGGAATTTGGATAACGGTCGGCTAAAGTATAAATACGAAAATAATAATTGAAAAAGGAAGCTGCCCACAGAAGATAACTGCAGGACAGGGCAACGATAAAAGGCTTATGGTAGGTGGAAACAAACTGACAGGCCAGTGCAATACCATTTACCCAGAAATACAGATAGCAGATAAAGAAACTGTTTGCACGGTAAATGTAGTGTGTTCCGGACAGCCCGATGGTGATCAGACCGCTGAGATAGAATAAGAGGTACAGGCTGCCAAAATGAAAAGTTCTTTTCCGGATGGATCCGGCAAAACACCAGATAGTATGAAGCAGCCCTAAAACAATGAACGGGATGGAAACAGGGTAAAGAGTATAAAATTTGTCCACGGCATCCTGGGCGTAGGAACCGCAGGTCAATGTAATTTTAATAATATCCCATACGTTTTTCCAAAAACCGGTAGCGCTGATATCAGACATACGATCTGAGGCGATGGGTGGGATAATGAAGCCCAGAAAATGAACAGGCTCCCATTGAAACAGCAGAGAACATGCGAAAAGGATCACAGGGATGGCGGTGATACATACCGCAACTGCGAACAGGATCGCTCTGGGAAAAGTGATTTTGCGCGTATACAGCATGTACAGGGTGATCAATATGAGAAAAATAGGGACCATAAAATAACTCAAGGCATAAGAATAGAGGGTAATTCCGAAGGAAATACCACAAAATATCAGAAACGAAAGTTTACCGCTCTGAATGTATTTGATGAGCAATAAGAGAGAGACAGCGGAAAAACATAGCATAAGGTTGCAGTCCAGGGCAAATCTTCCGGCCATAATGTAATACGGACAAAAAGCAAGAAAACCGGCAGCTGCAACAGTGAGCTTGCGGGAAGAGAATACCAGAGATATACTCTTAACGCCTGCCCAAAACAGGAGAAGACTTGCCAAAACGGCAGGAAGCCGGGTAAGCCAGAGAGACAACTGACCATGACCTGCGGTTTTGATCAGCAGAACCAGCAGATAAGTATAGAGAGGGCTTTGACCGCCTTCAAAATTATGTGCATAAAATAAAAAGGACGGACATTCAGATAACGATCGGTTCCGTAGTGGGCCAGACACCAGGTGTTATAGCCCATGCAGGCTTCGTCAAGTTCAATGGCATCGGGAAGTTGTGTGAGTCGGTAGATCCTTAGAACCATTGCACAGAGGAAGAGAATACCAAGCAAAACAGGATATTTATATTTTTTAATAAGATTCATCATAGTGTATCCTTTACTTATGGGATAGTGATATTTTATATTTGTTATGTTAACATATATAAAATATAATGTCATTAATATTTACTTTTGCGGGAAGCGATAAAAGGAACAGGAATAAGGCATGAACAGGAAAATACTGATAAAACGAACGACAATGATACTGCTGACTGTTCTTTTCATCTTACTGGAGTTGTCATTTTGGCCGGGGTATCTGGTACATGATTATTTTTACAGTAAGAGCAGAGGATACGGGGTATATTGCAAAATTGGCGACGAAGGAACCAATTTTACACAATACTTTATCCCACAGATGCGGAGACTGGCGTCCATAGATATTGCGGCTTCTTTTCCTGAAAATGAGGTAGGGGATGAAAAAATTAAGTTTACACTATATGATGAAACTGGAAAAGAAGTGCTTTGCCGGTGGATACCGATATCTCAAATGGAGGACGGACGATATTATACGATTCCCATCAGAAAAAAAATTGAAGGCGGATGCCCAATATCATTGGACGGTGGAAGTGACGGAAAGTCTGCCGTACGACTGGAGCCTGATGCTTTCGGAGGATAAAACGGGAATTGCTCCGGAGAATACTTTTCTGGAAATGAACGGAATTCCGGGTATAGGGGATGAGGCACAGACCGTATCGCAATATGCTTATTATATTCACAAAGACAAAGTAATCATCCTGGCAACTTGTTGGTGCGGAACTTTTTTGGTCTATCTGACAGGTATGGAAATAATTCAGAAAATCTTTAACAGAAAAAAGTAAGGGAAAAAGAGGAAAAACAAAATGACTTATAAAAAACCGGAACTTTTGATCCCGGCCAGCAGCCTGGAAGTATTAAAAACGGCTGTTATTTTTGGGGCAGATGCCGTGTATATCGGCGGTGAGGCTTTTGGACTTCGGGCCAAGGCGAAAAATTTCAACAGCGAAGAGATGGCGGAGGGAGTGGCTTTCGCTCATGCCCATGGAGTGAAAGTCTATGTGACGGCCAATATTCTGGCGCACAACTATGACCTCGAAGGAGCCAGAAAATATTTTGCTGAGCTGCGGGATATGAAACCGGAACAGCCGGACGCACTGATCATTTCTGATCCGGGTATGTTCATGATCGCCAGGGAAGTATGGCCCCAGGTGGAAGTACACATTTCCACCCAGGCCAATAATACCAACTACGAGACCTACCTGTTCTGGTGGAAGCTGGGAGCAAAGAGAGTGGTATCAGCCAGAGAACTTTCCCTGATGGAGATCAAAGGCATTCGAGAAAAAATACCGGCGGAGATGGAGATCGAGAGCTTTGTTCATGGGGCAATGTGTATCTCTTATTCCGGCAGATGCCTGCTGAGCAACTTTTTCACCGGAAGAGATGCCAACAGAGGTGCCTGCACCCATCCCTGCCGCTGGAAATATGCGGTGGTGGAGGAGAGCCGGCCCGGGGAATATCTGCCGGTCTATGAGAATGAGCGGGGAACCTATATTTTTAATTCCAAGGATCTGTGCATGATCGAGCATATTCCGGAGCTGGTGGAGGCGGGGATCGACAGCCTTAAGATCGAAGGCCGCATGAAGACCGCATTGTATGTGGCGACGGTAGCCAGAACCTACCGGAAGGCCATTGATGACTATTTTGAAGATCCGGAATTGTATGAGAAAAATATGGACTGGTACAAGGCGGAGATCTCCAAGTGTACCTACAGACAGTTTACGACGGGATTTTATTTCGGCAAGCCCGATGAGAACACTCAGATCTACGATAACAACACCTATGTGAACGAATATATTTATCTGGGGATCGTGGAAGCGGTGAAGGACTCTCTGTGCCGGATCGAACAGCGGAACAAATTCTGTGTGGGAGATTCCATTGAGATTATGAAACCCGACGGCACCAATGTACCGGTCACTGTGGAAGCTATGTACACCGAAGACGGCGAAAGTGTGGACAGCGCACCTCATCCCAAGCAGGTGTTGTGGATAAAGTTGTCCGAAACGCCGGAGACCTTCGACCTGCTGCGTCAGAAAAACGACTGACACCGGGAGGAAAATGGGAAAAACTTCTCAGGAAAACCATCGAAAATAATAATTGACCATTATAACGCACATGTTGTACACTGTAATCGATATTATTCTATAGTATACCGAAGGGAAGCAGGGACATGCGCGAAGAATTGAATGTAGAGGAGCTTTTTGCCAGCAAAGTATTTACTCTGGGCAAAATGAAAGAGAGACTCCCCAAGAGCACTTACAAAGAAGTAAAAAAGATCATGGATCAGGGGGGAGAACTTTCCCTGGCGACTGCCGATGTGGTGGCAACAGCAATGAAGGACTGGGCTATCGAGAACGGGGCAACCCATTATACTCACTGGTTCCAGCCGCTGACCGGTATCACCGCTGAAAAACACGATGCTTTTGTAACACATCCCGATGAGGATGGCCGTATGGTCATGGAATTTTCCGGTAAGGAACTGATCAAGGGCGAGCCTGATGCATCTTCTTTCCCGTCCGGGGGCTTGCGTGCGACTTTTGAGGCAAGAGGTTATACCACCTGGGATATTACTTCCCCCGCATTTATCAAGGAGACCGCTACCGGTCCGACCCTTTGTATCCCTACTGCTTTCTGTTCTTATAAGGGCGAAGCACTGGACAAAAAGACCCCGTTACTTCGTTCCATGGAGGCCCTGAGCAAGCAGGCAATCCGTATCGTGCGCCTGTTTGGCAACACAGAAGCCACCAAAGTACTGCCTTCCGTCGGCGCAGAGCAGGAATATTTCCTGGTGGATTCCGCCAAGGCTCTGCAGCGGGAAGATATTATTTTTGCCGGACGTACTTTGTACGGAGCTCCCGCTCCCAAGGGACAGGAGATGGATGACCATTATTTTGGTGTTATCCGTGAGCGTATCGGCGCATTTATGCATGATGTGAATATTGAACTGTGGAAACTGGGCGTAACGTCCAAGACCCAGCATAACGAGGCAGCTCCCGCGCAGCACGAGGTAGCGCCCATCTATGAGTCCGCCAACGTGGCAGTGGATCACAACCAGTTGGTGATGGAGACTCTGAAGCGTGTGGCAGGCAAGCACGGTCTGCGCTGCATGCTGCATGAGAAGCCTTTTGCCGGAGTGAACGGTTCCGGTAAGCATAATAACTGGTCCATCACGACAGACAACGGTGTGAACCTTTTAGAGCCCGGACAGACTCCTAACGAAAATATTCAGTTCCTGCTGGTACTGGCATGTATCATGAAGGCAGTAGACACCCATGCGGATCTGCTGCGCCAGAGTGCGTCCAATGTTGGCAACGATCACAGACTGGGCGGTTACGAGGCTCCCCCTGCGATTATCTCTATCTTCCTGGGTGAACAGCTGGAGGACGTGGTGGCACAGCTGGTGGAGACCGGTAAGGCTGACAATCTGAAAGAAGGCGGCGTGCTCCGTACCGGAGTGTCCACACTGCCTGATTTTGTGAAGGATGCAACCGACAGAAACCGTACATCACCTTTCGCGTTTACCGGTAATAAATTCGAGTTCCGTATGGTGGGAAGTGAGGATTCCATCGGAAGCCCCAACACCACCCTGAATGCCATTGTGGCAGAGGCTTTCTGTGAAGCCGCAGACCGCCTGGAAGGTGCGGAAGATTTCGATATGGCAGTTCATGACCTGATCAAGGAATACATGACCGAACATCAGAGAATCATTTTCAATGGCAACGGTTATGCCAAGGAATGGGAAGAGGAAGCAGCCAGAAGAGGACTGCCCAACATTCCTTCCATGGTAGCGGCTGTGGATACCCTGACCACCCCCAAGGCAATTCATCTGTTTGAAAAGTTTGGTATTTTCACAGAGGCAGAGTTAAGATCCCGTGCGGAAGTTCTGTACGAGACCTATGCGAAGACCATCAACATCGAGGCACTGACCATGGTGGATATGGCAAACAAGCAGATCATTCCCGCAGTGATGAAGTACAGCAAATCCCTGGCAGATGCTGTTATTGCCATCACGGAAGCAGGAGGAGACACCTATGTGCCTACCCGTATGCTGCAGCAGATCACACAGAAGTTAACCGAGATGGAGAAGGCATGCGAGGCACTGCTGGATGAGGAGAAGAAAGCTTCCGCTATGCCCAGAGGTAAGGAGCAGGCATTCTGCTATCATGATAAGGTCATGGTGGCAATGAACGCTCTGAGAAAGCCTGCGGATGAACTGGAGAAGCTGGTAGATAAAAAGTACTGGCCGTTCCCGACCTATGCGGATCTGCTCTTCGAGGTATAGGACGTTTCAAAGGTCGTTTCGGATGCAATAATAAATTTTTTTCAAAAAGGGTATTGCAATCGAAAAAAAACTGTTGTATAGTAATGAACCATAGAGGAGCGATCCTCACAAGTTAATATTTTTCAATGCGAAACGAAGGCGTTTACACTGGGAGTGTAGCGCCTTTCTTTTTGTTACTATTCAGAGCCACCCGAAAAGCATCGAAGATGCGATTTTGCGCATGTAAGTTCTGAATAGCAACAGTGCCGGACGAAGTCGCAGGAAGCATGGAAAAAGCAAAAATAAGGAGGAAACGAAGATGAGTGAAGTATTAAACGTGGAAGAAATCTTTGGCAGTAAGGTATTCACTCTGGGTAAGATGAGGGAAAGATTACCCAAGAGCGTCTACAAAGAAGTGAAGAAGATCATTGATCATGGCGGAGAGCTGTCTTTAGCTACCGCAGATGTTGTAGCTAAGGCAATGAAGGACTGGGCTGTCGAGAACGGTGCAACCCATTATACTCACTGGTTCCAGCCGCTGACCGGCATCACTGCTGAGAAGCATGACGCATTTGTAACCCATCCCGATGAGTACGGCAAGATGATTATGGAGTTCTCCGGCAAGGAACTGATCAAGGGCGAGCCCGATGCATCTTCCTTCCCCTCCGGCGGTTTAAGAGCTACCTTTGAGGCAAGAGGCTATACCGCATGGGATATCACCTCCCCCGCATTCCTGAAAGAGGATGCAACCGGCGTGATCCTCTGCATTCCCACTGCTTTCTGCTCTTACAAGGGTGAGGCACTGGACAAGAAGACACCGCTCCTTCGTTCCATGGAAGCAGTCAGCACCCAGGCACTGCGTATCGTAAGGCTGTTCGGCAACACCGAAGCTACCAAGGTCGTAGCAAGTGTAGGACCGGAGCAGGAATATTTCCTGGTAGACAGAGATAAATACTTAAAGCGTGAAGACCTGATCTTCGCCGGACGTACCCTGTTCGGTGCACCTGCACCCAAGGGACAGGAACTGGAGGATCACTACTTCGGAACCATCCGTGAGAGAATCGGTTCCTTCATGAAAGATCTGAACATTGAACTGTGGAAGCTGGGTGTAACCGCAAAGACACAGCACAACGAAGTAGCTCCCGCACAGCACGAACTGGCACCTATTTATGAGACTGCCAACATCGCGGTAGATCATAACCAGTTGGTTATGGAGACTATGAAGAAAGTAGCAGGACGTCATGGAATGACCTGTCTGCTGCATGAGAAGCCTTTCGCCGGAGTGAATGGTTCCGGTAAACATAACAACTGGTCCCTGGGAACCGATAACGGTGTGAACCTCTTAGATCCCGGCGACACTCCTAACGAGAACATCCAGTTCCTGTTAGTACTGGCATGTATCCTGAAAGCTGTAGATACTCACGCAGATCTGCTTCGTCAGAGTGCATCCGATGTCGGCAATGATCACAGACTGGGAGCTAACGAGGCCCCCCCTGCTATCATTTCCGTATTCCTGGGCGAACAGCTGGAGGATGTGGTAAAGCAGCTGGTTGAGACCGGTGATGCAACCCATTCCATCCAGGGCGGCAAGCTCCTGACCGGCGTATCCACACTGCCGGATCTGGATAAGGATGCAACAGACCGTAACAGAACTTCACCTTTTGCTTTCACCGGCAACAAGTTTGAGTTCCGTATGGTAGGCAGTGCAGATTCCATCGCCAGCCCCAACACCACTCTGAATGCCATTGTTGCAGAAGCCTTTTGCGAGGCAGCAGACATTCTGGAGAAGGCAGACGACTTCGATATCGCTGTACATGATCTGATCAAGAAGTATCTGACCGAGCATCAGAGAATCATTTTCAACGGCAACGGTTATTCTGAGGAATGGGTAGAAGAGGCAGCCAGAAGAGGACTTCCCAACATTAAGTCCATGGTAGAAGCTTCCGAGACTCTGACCACCGAGAAGTCCATTAAGTTGTTTGAGAAGTTTGGTATCTTTACCGAGGCAGAATTGAGATCCCGTGAGGAGGTTCTGTACGAAACCTACTCCAAGACCATCAACATCGAGGCCCTGACCATGGTAGATATGGCGAAGAAGCAGTACATTCCCGCAGTTATGGAGTACACCAAGACTCTGGCTGATACTGTACTGGCTGTTAAGAGCGCAGGCGCTGATGCAACTGTACAGACCACTGTTCTGAAGAGCATTTCCGAGAAGCTGGCAGAGGCACAGGCTGCCGAGACCACTCTGGAGGATAAGCTGGCAGAGGCAGCAGGTATCGAGGATCCCAAGAAGCTTGCTTTCTTCTATAAAGATGTGGTACATACCGCAATGGATGACTTGAGAGCTCCCGTGGATGCACTGGAGATGATGGTTGATAAGAAGGTATGGCCGGTACCTACCTATGGTGACCTGATCTTTGAAGTATAAAATACCATAATACTTTTCTCTCATTGTGTTGAATAAGGCGGGGCTTACTGCGAAAGCGGTAAGCCCCGTTTCTGTTGCGATGGGGAAAAGGCTGTGTTAAGATAGTGGCATGATGAAAAATAAAAAATTTTGGAAAATAATCTGCATTCTTGCGGTAATTGCATATACGTTGAAAAACCTGTTCATCGGAGCGGATACGGATGAAGGGTACGGTATTATGGTGGGATACCGGCTTGCCATGGGCGACCGTTTGTTACTGGATATGTGGGAGCCCCATCAGACATCAGCTATTTTCACAGCATTGTTTATTGCACCGTTTGTGTGGCTGACAGGCGGAGTGAATTATCTGAATCTGTTTTTGAGATTCGTATTTTTTCCAATCCAGGCGGGAATAAGTGTCTTCTTATATAAAACGATCCGGAAAGCAGCACCGCGGATAGATGCGCCAGTAGCTGCATTGATGGGAGTTTTGTACTATGTAACGACACCGAAGTCTATTTTTATTCCGGAATATTCTAACCTCCACAACTGGTTCTTTGCGTTGATGGTATTATGCATGATACGCTACCTGACAGGAGAAGGCAGACTGCGTTATCTGGTACTTTCAGGGATTTTCATGACCTGTGATGTCCTGGCGTATCCTAGTATGGTGCTGGTTTTCCTATGCTGTATGGGATTTCTGCTTCTGCGTAAATCAGCGCGGAAAGGCAGAGAAGTTCTGGCATATCTGTTACCCTGCGTACTGAGCGCCGGGGCGATGTTCGGATATCTGCTGACGTATATGTCGCCGCAGACCATGCTGCAGATGGTGGGAGAGATTTTGGGAGAAGGATCCCATCAGACCTCCGTAGCAGAGAAATTGCTGGACTGGGGAAAAAGTCTCGGAGAGACTCTGATGATCCTTCTGGCAGCACTGCTTATTGCGGGACTGATTCGATGGATCGTGGAAAAGAAGATGAATATGACGGCATACCGTTACAACAATAATATGGAGATCTGGCAGGAGGCAGTGCCGGACGGCAGTACGGTGCTCTATGTGGGACCGTCCCAGTTCTATTGTATGCTCGGAGAGCATACCCAGGCTTCTCCCGATACCATCTGCTCCATGATTTACGATGAGAGATTGTTGGACTACTGGGAACTCCACCCGGAACGTTATCCGGATGTGGTAGTGTTTGAAAGCAGCTACGGTGATATCCGCCAGGAAGGCGACAACTTTATCTGGCACTGGCTGATGGAAGATTTTCAGCCCACGGAGAGGAAAGATTACCCCTATATCGCGGTGTTTACCAGGTGATTATGCTGGAATTGTTTTAATTTCATATACTTTTTTAAAATTTTTTAAATTAGGTATTGCAAAATGGAAACAGATAGTGTATACTTCATCAAGTAAACGACATAGGGCTATCGCCAAACGGTAAGGCAACGGACTCTGACTCCGTCATTTCAAGGTTCGAATCCTTGTAGCCCTGCTAGGTAAACCTCAGTGGATAAATCCGCTGAGGTTTTTTGTTGCGTAAAAGAAATAACGAAAACCGAACATATTTTCGATTGTATCTGTACTTTTCAAAAAAATTCTGCTATAATCTGTGCGAGACATGAAATAACAGAGATAGCAGATTAACATGGAGATGTGTCATGAATTATTCCAGTGAACCCTCACAATTCAAATTACATTCCGAATATCAGCCTACCGGCGATCAGCCGCAGGCAATCGCAGAACTGGTAGAAGGCTTCCGGCAGGGGAATCAGTTCGAAACCCTGTTGGGCGTTACCGGTTCCGGTAAGACATTTACCATGGCAAATGTGATCCAGGCGCTGAACAAGCCGACTCTGATCATTGCCCATAATAAGACGCTGGCGGGGCAGCTTTACGGGGAAATGAAGGAATTTTTCCCGGAGAATGCGGTGGAATATTTCGTCTCTTATTACGACTATTACCAGCCGGAGGCTTATGTGCCGTCTTCGGATACTTATATTGCCAAGGATTCCTCTATCAATGATGAGATCGATAAGCTACGTCTGTCGGCGACGGCATCCCTGGCGGAACGCAGAGATGTCGTGGTGGTAGCCAGTGTGTCCTGTATTTATGGTTTGGGAAGTCCCGATGAGTACCAGGATCTGATCGTATCTCTGCGCCCCGGCATGGTGAAGGACAGAGATGAAGTGCTCCGGGAGCTGATCGACATTCAATATAATCGTAATGATATGGATATCCAGCGTGCTACTTTCCGTGTCAGAGGCGATGTGGTGGAAGTGTACCCGGCACAAGGCGGAGACTATCTGATCCGTATTGAATTCTTCGGAGATGAGATCGACCGGATTGCGGAGGTGGAGCCTCTCACGGGGAAGATCCACGCGGAATTGAACCATGTGGCAATCTTCCCAGCGTCTCATTATGTAGTGTCACAGGAGAAAATCAAGGCGGCATGTGACAACATCGAAGAAGAGATGAAGGAGCGGGTACAGTTTTTCAAAGGAGAGGATAAACTGATCGAAGCCCAGCGGATTGCGGAGCGTACGAACTTTGATATCGAGATGCTTCGTGAGACCGGATTCTGTTCCGGCATCGAGAACTATTCCAGACACCTGAACGGACTTCCGGCAGGAGCACCGCCCATGACGCTGTTGGATTTCTTCCCGGATGATTTCCTGATCATCGTGGACGAGTCCCATATGACGATTCCGCAGATCCGTGGCATGTATGCGGGAGACCGTTCGAGGAAACAGACCCTGGTGGATTACGGTTTCCGTCTGCCCTCCGCGTTAGATAACAGACCGTTGAATTTTGAAGAGTTTGAGGCACATATTGACCAGATGATGTTTGTGTCGGCGACACCTTCCGATTATGAGAAGGAGCATGAGCTGCTTAGAGCAGAGCAGATCATCCGTCCTACGGGACTGTTGGATCCCGAGGTACAGGTACGCCCTGTGGAGGGACAGATTGATGACCTCATCGGTGAAGTGAACAAGGAGATTGAGAAGCACCACAAGGTACTCATCACTACACTGACCAAACGTATGGCGGAGGACCTTACGGATTATATGAAGGAAGTCGGTATCCGGGTAAAATATCTGCATTCCGATATTGATACCCTGGAGCGGGCCCAGATCATCCGTGACATGCGACTGGATGTATTTGATGTGCTGGTAGGTATCAACCTGCTCAGAGAGGGACTGGATATTCCGGAGATCACACTGGTAGCAATCCTGGATGCGGATAAGGAAGGATTTTTACGTAGTGCAACTTCCCTGATCCAGACCATCGGACGTGCCGCCCGTAATGCGGAGGGACATGTCATTATGTACGCAGATACCATTACGGATTCCATGCGGGAAGCGCTGGATGAGACCAACAGACGTCGTGAGATCCAGATGAAATACAATGAGGAACACGGCATTACCCCGCAGACCATCAAAAAGGCGGTGCGGGATCTGATCAGTATCTCCAAGGTAATCGCCAAGGAAGAAGTCCGTTTCGAGAAGGATCCGGAATCCATGACGAAAAAGGAACTGGAGAAGCTCATCGGCGACATTCAGAAGAAGATGCAGAAGGCAGCCGCAGATCTGAACTTCGAGGCGGCGGCAGAACTGCGTGATAAGATGATAGAACTGAAAAAGCAGCTGAACGACATGGAATGATTTTGGAGAAAAATGATGAAATCTAAGGAAATGACCTGTATAGAACGGATCTTTTTAATAATATTCGGATGTCTGCTGACCGGTATTACCGGGATATGTCTGGCGAAGCCACAGCACAATCTGGTTCCGGCACGAATGGTGGTATTTACGCTGGTATGGATGATTGCTCTGTGTTTTGGACGATGGGTGATTGTCCGCTTTGGAGACTGGGTGGAACGGGAAAATAAGGAAAAACTGCTGAACATACTGCTGGTTCTGTTTTTTGCCGCATGGGCTGTTTTGCTATTTATAACAGGGTATAATGCCAGATGCTATCCCCATACGGATTATGAAAATGTTTATAAAGCCGCCGATGCTTTGGCCAGAAATGCCGAAGTGGATAACTGGGCATATTTTTCCAGATGTACGAATAACCGTTTCCCGATGCTGTTTCTTTCCGGCTTGCTGTATATAGGTTATAAATTGGGGCTTTCGGATGCCTATTATTTTGTGCTGGCCTATCAGGTGATACATATTGTAATAACTGCAATATGTTTATACTATCTTGCCGGAGGCAACAGAACGGAAAAATCCCCGGCCAATGCATTGACAGTACTTATGCTGATGTTTTTATTTACGCCCATCTGGGGAAATATTGCCTTTTTCTACACAGATCAGCTGAGCTTTGGATATAGTATTATTGCTTATACACTTATTTATATGGCAATGCATGGGAATTACGGAAAATACGCAAAATTATTTATGGGGATCGCCAGCGGAATCCTTTGGGCAACAGCTTTTCAGATAAAAGTAACGTCGATTATTTCGCTGATTGCGGTAACGATAATCCTGTTTATCAGGAAAAAATACAGAAAAAATCTAAAATATGTTTTGGTTTTCGGTATTGCTTTTGCACTTGTAATTGCCGCAGGGGAGATGCGAGTCCGGGCTTTGCCTTGTGAGGAAAATGTGGAACGTGATTCCGACCCGGTATTATATTGGGTGGCACTGGGATTGAATGGAGATGGCAGCTACGCCGCAAATCAGGATTTCGCAATGCAGTGTGCATTTGCGGAGAATAAGGCGGCGAGAGAAAAGCTGGTAGAACAAAAACTGACAGAGGAATGGAGACAGTTTTTCAACGGGGAACATATTGTGGCAAAGATCCGATGCAATTTTGCCACCGGTGACGTTGGCGCCAGTGGATATATGACATACCCCTACAAAAATAACAATATCGTTCATGAACTGATATCGTGGGATGGAGCGTACTTTTGGAAGTATGCCTGCCTCTCTACAAGTTATTTATTTGCAATCTTTTTGCTGATGGCGATCGGCGCGTTTTATGGCGCCTTTGGCAAAAAGATCAATTTTACGGTAATGAGCGCTTATGTGACAACATTTGGCATTATGTTGTTCTTAATGTTGTGGGAAGCACAGAATAAACAATTGTTTAATCAGACAGGATGGATATTATTGGCGGCAGCCTATGGACTTCAGGCAATTAAGATGCCGGACAAATATTTTATGAAAAAAAGAAGTATAGTATTAAGGAGAAAGTAATGGAAGAAGCAAAGAAGATGCGCCCCAGGGAATATATTAAGATCCGCGGCGCCAATGAACATAATCTGAAAAATATTAACGTAGATATCCCAAGAAACGAGCTGGTGGTATTGACAGGTATGTCCGGTTCCGGTAAGTCGTCCCTGGCATTCGATACGATCTATGCGGAAGGACAGAGACGTTATATGGAATCCCTGTCTTCCTATGCGAGACAGTTCTTAGGACAGATGGAGAAGCCGAATGTGGAAAGCATCGAGGGGCTGTCTCCCGCCATCTCCATCGACCAGAAATCCACCAACCGTAACCCCCGTTCCACCGTGGGTACCGTAACGGAGATCTACGATTATTTCCGTCTGTTGTATGCGAGAATCGGTATTCCCCACTGCCCGAAGTGTGGCAGAGAGATATCCAAACAGACCGTTGACCAGATGGTGGATCAGATCATGAACATGGGAGAAGGTACGAAGATCCAGCTGCTGGCGCCGGTGGTCAGAGGCCGTAAGGGTGAACATTCCAAGGTGCTGGAGCGTGCCAAGAGAAGCGGTTATGTCCGTGTGCGGATCGACGGCAGCATGTATGAGCTGACGGAAGAGATCAAGCTGGACAAAAATATCAAGCACAACATCGACATCGTAGTAGACCGTCTGGTGGTAAAGGACGGCATCCAGCGCCGACTGACCGATTCTATCGAGAACGTGCTGGAGTTGGCGGAAGGATTGCTGGTAGTGGATGTGATCGGCGGTGAACCGGTGACTTTCAGCCAGAGCTTTTCCTGCCCTGACTGCGGGATCAGTGTCAGCGAGGTGGAGCCCCGAAGCTTTTCCTTCAACAATCCCTTCGGTGCCTGCCCTGTCTGCTTCGGACTGGGATATAAGATGGAATTTGATGAGGACCTGATGATCCCGGACAAGAGACTCAGCATCAATGAGGGCGCGATTACCGTCATGGGCTGGCAGTCCTGTGCGGACAAGTCCAGTTTTACCAACGCTATTTTACAGGCATTGGCGAAGGAATATCATTTTGACCTGGATACGCCTTTTGAAGATTATCCGCAGAAGATTCATGATATTCTGATTCATGGAACGAACGGCAAAGAAGTTCTGGTGCACTATACCGGACAGCGGGGCAGTGGTGTGTATCCGGTGGCTTTTGAAGGACTGATCAAAAATGTGGAGCGCCGTTACCGTGAGACTGCTTCCGAGAGCAGCAAACAGGAATATGAGACTTTCATGCGTATCACACCCTGTAAGGAATGTAAGGGCATGCGCCTGAAAAAGGAGTCTTTGGCGGTTACAGTATGTGATAAAAATATTTTCGAGATCACTTCCATGTCCATCCGGGATCTGCAGAAGTTCCTGGACACCATGACTCTGACGAAACAGCAACAGTTCATTGGTGAACGGGTGCTGAAAGAGATCCGTGCCAGAGTAGGATTCCTGGTAGATGTGGGACTGGAGTATCTGTCGCTGGCGAGAGCTACCGCGACATTGTCCGGTGGTGAGGCACAGCGTATCCGACTGGCGACGCAGATTGGTTCCGGACTGGTAGGCGTATGCTATATCCTGGACGAGCCCAGTATCGGACTGCACCAGAGAGATAATGACAAGTTGTTAAATACCCTGAAGAATCTGCGGGATCTGGGCAATACCCTGGTGGTGGTAGAGCACGATGAAGATACCATGCTGGCAGCGGATTATATTGTAGATATCGGTCCCGGCGCCGGCTCCCACGGCGGAGAAGTCATTGCCTGCGGTACGGCGGAAGAGATCATGAAGATCCCGGAATCCATTACAGGACAGTACCTTAGCGGCAAAAAACGGATTCCCGTACCGGAGACCAGACGGACACCTACCGGCTGGATCAAAGTACTGGGAGCACAGGAAAATAACCTGAAAAATGTAGATGTGGAGATTCCTCTGGGTGTGATGACCTGCGTCACCGGTGTGTCCGGATCCGGCAAAAGTTCGCTGGTGAATGAGATTCTCTACAAGCATCTGGCGAGAGAACTGAACCGTGCCCGCTGCATTCCCGGCAAACACAAGGGGATCGAGGGCATGGAGCAGTTAGACAAGGTCATCAATATCGACCAGTCACCCATCGGACGTACCCCCAGATCCAACCCGGCGACCTATACCGGAGTGTTTGACCTGATCCGTGACCTGTTCGCTTCCACGGCAGATGCCAAGGCGAAGGGCTACAGCAAGGGACGTTTCAGCTTCAATGTCAAGGGTGGAAGATGTGAGGCCTGTGGCGGTGACGGTATCATTAAGATCGAGATGCATTTCCTGCCGGATGTCTATGTTCCCTGCGAAGTCTGTGGCGGCAAACGTTACAACCGTGAGACACTGGATGTAAAATACAAGGGTAAGAGCATTTTTGATGTGCTGGATATGACGGTAGAGGAAGCGCTGCCTTTCTTTGAAAATGTGCCTTTTATCCGCAGAAAAATCGAGACCTTATACGATGTGGGACTTTCCTATGTGAAGCTGGGACAACCCTCCACTACCTTATCCGGCGGTGAAGCACAGCGTATCAAGCTGGCAACAGAACTCTCCAGGAGAAGTACCGGTAAGACGATATATATTCTGGATGAGCCCACTACCGGATTACATTTTGAGGATGTACACAAACTGGTGGAGATCCTGCACAGGCTGGCGGACGGCGGTAACACCGTAGTTGTCATTGAACACAACCTGGATGTGATCAAGACAGCAGATTATATCATCGATATGGG
>DJEP01000040.1:18521-18688 GCA_002431915.1 Lachnospiraceae bacterium UBA5895
TATAATATGGTGTATATGACTAAAATAGCGTGTAGAGTCAAGACTTATAGATAGATACCATCGGAAAGGGGTAATAAAAAGATGCAGTGCACAGATATCGGAATTGATTTAGGTACCGCCAGCATTCTGGTATACATCAGAGGAAAGGGTGTCGTATTGAAGGAGCC
>DJEP01000040.1:18740-48231 GCA_002431915.1 Lachnospiraceae bacterium UBA5895
TCTGTTGTAGCTTTTGATAGAGATACAAATAAGATTAAAGCCATCGGTGAGGATGCGAGACTGATGCTGGGAAGAACTCCCGGCAATATCGTAGCGGTAAGACCGTTACGTCAGGGCGTTATCTCCGATTATACCGTAACAGAGAAAATGATGAAGTATTTTATCCAGAAGGCTCTGGGTAAGAGAACTTTCCGTAAGCCCCGTATTGCAGTCTGCGTACCCAGCGGTGTTACGGAAGTAGAGAAAAAGGCAGTAGAAGACGCTACTTATCAGGCAGGTGCCAGAGAGGTATCCATCATTGAGGAGCCCATCGCAGCTGCCATCGGTGCGGGAATTGATATTTCCAAGCCTTGCGGTAATATGATCGTAGATATCGGTGGTGGTACTTCCGATATCGCGGTAATCTCCCTGGGAGGTACCGTAGTCAGCGCTTCTATCAAGATCGCAGGTGATGATTTTGATGAAGCCATCGTTCGTTATATGCGTAAAAAGCACAATCTGCTCATCGGTGAGAGAACCGCAGAAGATCTGAAGATCAAGATCGGTTCCTGCTATAAGAGAGCGGAAGTAGACTATATGGATGTCAGAGGACGTAACCTCGTCACCGGTCTGCCCAAGACCGTAAAAGTATCTTCCGAGGAGACCGAGGAAGCATTACGGGAGACCACAGCACAGATCGTGGAGACAATTCACAGTGTACTGGAGAAGACTCCCCCTGAGTTGGCAGCTGATATTGCAGACAGAGGAATCGTACTGACCGGCGGCGGAAGCTTACTCCGCGGTCTGGAGGATCTGATCTCCGCTAAGACAGGTATCAATACCATGACGGCAGAGGATCCTATGACAGCCGTAGCTATCGGAACCGGTAAATACGTAGAGTTCCTGGCAGGTTACAGAGAGTAAACAATAAGAACAAGGCAGGATGCCGAACATTTGTCGAAGGATCGAAACATCGCAAATGGAGGATACGAATGGTTAAAGGTCTATATACCGCATATACCGGTATGCTAAACGAACAGAACAGAATGGATATCATGACCAACAATCTGGCGAATGCGTCCACTGTCGGTTATAAAAAGGAAGGCTCTACCAGCCAGTCTTTTGATGACGTATTGACAGTTAAGATCAAGGACCAGTCCGTGGGCATGAGAAATGTCCAGAGAATCGGTATCAAGAATCCCGGTGTGAAGATCGGTGAGAACTATACCGATTATTCTCAGGGATCTTTCCGGATTACCGGCAATACCTATGACCTGGCACTGTCCGGAGAAGGTTTCTTTGCCATTGAATTTACTAACAAGGCAGGGGAGACCGATACCAAGTACACCCGTGCCGGGCAGTTTACTTTGAATAAGGACGGCTATCTGGTGACTGAAGAGGGCGATTACGTTCTGGATACCCAGAACAGACGGATCCGGTTAAATACTCTGATCGATTCTTCTATTACCGATGACGGCACCATCTATCAGAACGGTCAGGCGGTGGCGAGAATCCAGGTGACGGATTTTGCAGACTATGATTATCTGGAAAAATACGGTGAGACTTATTACCAGCCGATTCAGGGAGCACAGACCATTGCTTCCAACGCCCAGGTGAAATCCGGCTATCTGGAAATGGCAAATGTGCAGATCGTATCCGAGATGGTAAATCTGATCTCCATTACCCGTTCCTACGAGTCCAATCAGAAGGTAATACAGACTATTGACGACACTCTGAATGTGGCAGTGAATCAGATTGGCAGAGTCCAGTAATCTAAAATAAAAAATAACCGATATATAAATATATAACGATTTCAGGATGGAAAACGGGTCATGGAGGACATAAGGGACAGCTTGAGAGGAGACTACATATGGTCAGAAGCTTATGGACAGCAGCGACCGGCATGATCGCGCAGCAGACGAATGTGGATACCATTGCCAACAACCTGGCAAATGTCAATACCACAGGTTATAAGACACAGGTCAATGAATTCAAGAGCCTGTTATATCAGAACATTCAGACGAAGACCACTTCGGCGAACGGAGATACCAAACCCAGCAGTGCACAGGTGGGACTGGGTGTAAGAAACGCATCCATCAGTTCCGTATTCAGGGAAGGAAGCCTGACAGCATCCGACAGTGATACGGCATTTGCTATTGACGGTAAGGGATTTTTTGCAGTGCGCGGTGCGGACGGTAACACTTACTATACGAGAAACGGTAATCTGAAGTTTACTTTGGCATCCAACGGCGGCAATATGCTGGCGACTTCCGAAGGACTTCCGGTACTGGATACCCAGGGAAGACCGATTGTACTGAGTAACAACTATGTAATGAGCAAGATCACGGTCAGCAAGGACGGAAGCCTGTGCTATCCCGATGCGCAGAACAATCCTCAGCCCATCGGTATCACCATCGGTGTATTCCAGTTCAACAATCCCAACGGACTGGAGAGACTGGCAGACAGCCTGTATCAGCAGACCGCAGCCAGCGGACAGGCAATCAACGAAGCTACCAACAATAACGTGGAACGAAGCAGTGTTATTCAGGGATATCTGGAAAGCTCCAATGTGCAGGTCGTAGATGAAATGGTCAATATGATCGTGGCACAGCGTGCTTATGAACTGAACTCCAAAGCCATCACGGCGTCCGATGAGATGTTACAGCAGGCGAACAATCTACGTAGGTAATGAGAAAGGCTAAATTATGGATATCAGCAGTTTATACGGAAGTTCTGCCTTAGACAGCACCGCCTACACAAACGCGGCGAACCAGACAGCTTCCAAATTACAGGATAAATTAAACAGTGCAGATTATTCCAAGGCGACCGATGATGAACTCATGGATGCCTGCAAACAGTTCGAGGCTTATTTTGTAGAGCAGATGTTCAAAGAGATGATGAAGACGATTCCGGAGAGCGACAGCACCTCTTCTTCCAACTCTCAGCTGATGGATTATTACAAAGATGAGATGGTACAGCAGATCGCTTCGGATTCCACAGAGCAGAACAGCCTGGGACTGGCACAGATGCTGTATGAACAGATGAAGCGCAATTATAATCTTGAGTAATTATTTCGGGCTGCCGTTCCCGGCAGCCCCTTTCTTTAGTCTTTCACCGCAGCAGCGGTTCTCTTACGATTTCGTAGGGATCAGCCATATGTAACAGAACATACACCGGAATGAGGAATGGAAATGGATAACATTACAGGATATGTAGATCATATTGTCTATCAAAACAGTGATAACGGATACACAGTCATGACACTGGTGGCTGAGGGAGAAGAAGTGACCTGCGTCGGCATGTGTAAAGGTCTGGGACAAGGAGAAAATATCTCTGCGGAGGGAGAATACATAGAGCATCCGGTCTACGGCAGACAGTTCAGGATACAGACCTATGAGACCGTAGCGCCCACTGACCGCGCCGGCATGGAACGATATCTGGGATCCGGAGCGATCCGCGGCGTGGGGGAAGCCCTGGCTGCCAGAATCGTTAAAAAATTCGGAGATGATACGTTCCGAATCATAGAGGAGGAACCGGAGCGGCTGGCGGAAGTAAAAGGAATCAGTGAACGAAAAGCCCAGGAGATTGCCGTTCAGATGGAAGAAAAAAAGGATCTCAGAGAGGCATTGGTCTATCTGCAGCAATATGGTATCAGCAATACCCTGGCGGTGAAAATATATAACACCTACGGAATGGAAATGTACAGCGTCATGCGTGAGAATCCTTACCGGCTGGCAGAGGATGTCAGCGGCGTAGGATTCCGTATTGCCGACGAGATCGCCGGAAGGATCGGCATCCATACAGATTCCGATTACCGGATCCGGAGCGGTATTCTGTATACCCTGCTGCAGGCGGTAGGCGAAGGACATTGTTTCCTGCCGCTGGAACTGTTGCTCCAGAGAGCATCGGAGCTGCTGGGGGTATCGGAGGAAAATATCCGTCCCCAGGTGGATAATCTGATCATGGACAGGAAACTGGTGGCAAAAGGGGATGCGGTCTTCGCTTCCAACTATTATTATGCGGAACTGAACTGTGCCAACATGCTCCGGAATCTGAATATTCCCATGCTGGAATCGGAGAATCTTCCCGCCCAGGACATGGCGATTCGCAAGCGACTGGAGCGGATGGCGGAAAACCTCTCCATGGAGTTGGACGAACTGCAGCTGAAAGCCGTAGAGGAGAGTATTAAAAACGGTCTCTTTATATTATCCGGAGGACCCGGTACGGGGAAAACGACAACCATCAACATGATCATACGTTATTTCGAGTCGGAGGGAATGGATATTTTCCTGGCGGCACCCACAGGACGGGCTGCCAAGAGAATGACGGAAGCCACCGGATTCGAGGCAAAGACAATCCATCGCCTATTAGAGCTGAACAGTGCTCTGTCGGACGATGACACCAGAAGAGCCAACTTTGAACGGAACCAGGAGAACCCCTTAGAAGCAGATGTTGTGATCATCGATGAGATGTCCATGGTGGATATTCAGTTGTTCCAGGCACTCTTAAAAGCCATTCTTCCGGGAACCCGTCTGATCCTGGTAGGGGATGTGGATCAGCTGCCCAGCGTGGGACCGGGACAGGTGCTGCGGGATCTGATGAACAGCAAGGCGTTTCCCATGGTGACCCTGGAGAAAATATTCCGACAGGCGGGAGAGAGCGATATCGTTATCAATGCCCATCGCATCAACCGAGGAGAACAGATTGCCCTGGACAACAAATCAAGAGACTTTTTCCTGTTGGAACGAAGCGATGTGAATGTAATTTATAAACATATGATCCAGCTGATCCAGGATATGCTGCCCCAATACGTAAATGCCACACCATTTGATATTCAGGTTCTCACCCCCATGCGGAAGGGAAGCCTGGGCTGTGAGACATTAAACGGTATCCTGCAGAGATACCTGAACCCGGCGGATCCTCATAAAAAAGAGCATGCCTACGGAAATACCGTGTTCCGCGAGGGGGATAAGGTCATGCAGATCAAAAATAACTACCAGCTGGAGTGGGAGATCGTGGGCAGATATAATATTCCCATCGATAAGGGAATGGGGGTCTTTAACGGAGATATGGGAAGAGTCCGGGAGATCAATGAGACAATGTCTACGCTGCTGGTAGAGTTTGACGACGGCAGAAGGGTCAATTATCCGTTCTCAGGGCTGGAAGAACTGGAACTGTCCTATGCCATTACGATCCACAAGTCCCAGGGAAGTGAATATCCCGCAGTGATCCTGCCGCTTCTAGGGGGTCCCAGGATGCTGTTTAACCGTAATCTCCTGTATACGGGAATCACAAGAGCCAGGAACTGCGTTACAATCTTAGGCAGCAGCGAGACTGTGCGGAATATGATCGACAATGTCAGTGAGAACCGCAGATATACGGCATTGGAACAGCGAATCAGGGAGATTTGCGGTCTGCCGGAGGAAATGTAAATATGATATTACAGCTATTGTTCCCCACCAGATGCCCGGTGTGTGACAGAATTGTGAAACCCTTCGGGGAGAAGATCTGCCTGGAATGTCTTCCGAAGCTCCGAGCAGTGACACCTCCCTGGTGCATGAAATGCGGGAAAAAGATACAGGGAGACGAAGAACTGTGTACGGACTGTAAGAACAGAAACCATACGTTTGACCGTGCCAGAACGCTTTATGAATACGGCACGGCGGCTCCGTCCATCTATCGGTTGAAATACAAAGGGAGACAGGAATACACGGATTTCTTCGGAGAGGAAATGGGAAAATACCTGGGAGAGTTTATCCGCAGAGTCTCGCCGGACGTACTGGTGCCGGTGCCGCTGCACCGGAAGAGGCAGAAACGGCGTGGATACAATCAGGCGGCTTGCCTCGCCAGAGCGCTGGGAAAGAGCCTGAATCTTCCGGTAGATGAAAAACTGGTAAAAAGAGTACGGAATACGGCGCCGATGAAACGCCTGAATCCCACGGAAAGGCAAAATAATTTGAAAAAAGCTTTTATTATAGGCAGAAATGATGTAAAATTATATGACCGGGTGATTCTGGTAGATGATATTTACACGACCGGAACCACGTTAGACGAGATCGCTGCACTGTTGAAGGCAGGCGGCGTATCGGAAGTGTACTGCGTTACTCTGGCCTGTGGCGCCGGATTATGATGAGGAAGGTGTGAGAATACTATGAATATAAGAAACTGCAGAATGTGCGGGCATATATTTAACTATGTGGCAGGACCTATCCTGTGCCCTCGCTGCAAGGAGAAAATGGAAGCCAAATTCCAGGAAGTTAAGGAATATATCCGTTCCAACCCCGGAGTAGGTATTCAGGATGTAGCGGAGAACTGCGATGTGGAACCTTCCCAGATCCAGCAGTGGCTTCGGGAAGAGAGACTGGAACTGACGGAAGGATCGGCAATTTATCTGCAGTGTGAGAAATGCGGTGCTCCTATCCGGAGTGGAAAATACTGCGATAAATGCAAATATGATATGTCAATGGAGCTGCAGAGCGTACTGCCTAAAAAGCAGACAATGTCGCAGCAGCGTTCCACTTCATCCAGAGACGGAGAGCGGATGCGTTTTCTGTAAGCATTTGCAGGTGGAGGGATTATGCTGAACGAAGAAAAGATCATACTGATGACCAAAATGGCATCCTATGAAGAAAATGAAGGCAAAAAGAACATGGCGATCGACCGTTATTTCCGGAGCGATTATATTGCAATACAGGTATTGAAGTCCGTACTGTGTGCCACGATTGCCTATGCGGTCTGCTTTGCATTATTTGTTTTTTATGATTTTGAGACTTTTATGCAGGATATTTACAAAATGGATCTGATCAGTTTTGCCAAAAATGTTCTGCTGTATTACGGAATTACGGTAGTGGTATACGGAGCGGCTTCCTATCTGATCTGCTCTCTGCGTTATGCCAGGGCGAAGAAGAGCCTGAAATGCTATTATAACAATCTGAAAAAGCTGAATTCCATTTATAATGAATAACGGCTGCAGATTGATATGGAGGAAATATGACTGCTTTACTGGAATTAAGAGAAAATCTGAAAATGATCTACAGCAGAAACGAAGCATTTATTCTGCCGGTGATCAAATTCCTGCTTAGTTTTATCGTACTGAGCATCATAAACGGCAAAATGGGATATATGACAAAAATAGACAATATGGCGATCGTACTGATCGTATCTTTGTTATGTTCTTTCCTGCCTACCGGATTTATGGTGGTATTTGCCATGCTGTTTACGCTGCTTCATATGTATGCTTTATCCATCGAGACGGCGGCAGTGGGACTGGTGGTATTTTTACTGCTATATCTGCTTTTCCTGAGATTCACGGTCAAAGAAGCATTGGTAGTGGTACTGACTCCCATTCTGTGCATGATGAAGCTTCCTTATGTCATGCCGGTTGCCATGGGACTGATCGGAACCCCTGCTTCCTGTGTATCCGTAGGATGCGGTGCTGTAGTGTATTATCTCATACAGACGGTAATCAGCAATGCGCCCACCATCAATTCCATGGGTGCGGAAGAGGCTACGGGGAAGTTGCGCCTTCTGATCGACGGTATGCTGGGCAATAAGGCTATGTTGATCATGCTCGTGGCATTTACCGTGACCGTGATTGTGGTATATCTGATTCGCAGAATGAGTGTGGATCACTCCTGGACCATTGCCATGGTGGCCGGAGTCATGATTGAAGTACTGATTCTGCTGGTGGGAGATTTGATGTATGATACGAATCTCTCCATCTTCGGTGCACTATTGGGTGCGATTGTTACCGTGATCGTATGTAAGGTGATAGAGTTCTTCCGTTTCTGCCTGGATTACAGCAGGACAGAAAAGGTCCAGTTTGAAGATGATGAATATTACTACTATGTAAAAGCGGTACCGAAGATGACTGTGTCGGCACCTACCAATACTGTGAAGAAGATCAACACCCAGCGCAGACCGGCGGCACAGAACGCAAGACCTGCAGGGCAGGGCAGACCTTCCGGTCAGAGCCGGAGTGGCGGACAGAATGTCAGAAGTGCGGAAGGATCCGCAAAAAGTGTAGTAACAGAGCGTACAGCGCCTGCCAGAAGCAGCGCTCCTTATGGACAGCAAAATCCCTACCGCGGACGTGAGATGACCGGCGGCAGAAGCGTTACCATAAGCAGTGATCATATGGCGCAGGACGACTCGGACGATTACGAAGAATTGTTCTGAAGGGATTAATGAAAAATGCAGTTATGGGATAAGCTAGCAGAATATATTAAGAATTTCAGCAGTTATCGCACGACCATGGATTTCGGTGATGTAGCCGAGATCCTGATCATTGCGGTGCTGCTGTATTATGCGTTAGTGTGGATGAAAACGACCCGGGCATGGGTATTGCTCAAGGGTCTGATTGTCATCCTCATTTTTTTGCTGCTGGCTTATTTTTTCCGGATGACGACGATTCTGTGGATGGCTCAGAATGTGTTGGGATTTGCGGTGACAGCACTGATTGTGGTGTTACAGCCGGAGCTGCGAAAAGCTCTGGAAGAGCTGGGTAAGAAAAATATCATCAGTTCGGTGCTGCCCTTTGATAATAATCATCGTGTGAATGAAGAATTTTCCGAGAAGACCATTAATGAGATCACCAAGGCCTGTGTAGAGATGGGCAAGGTGAAGACCGGTGCACTGATCGTAATCGAACAGAAAGTATCCTTAAGAGATTATGAGAGAACCGGAATCGATGTAGACGGTATTGTCACCAGCCAGCTTCTGATCAATATTTTTGAACATAACACACCCCTGCATGACGGAGCAGTGATCATCAGAGGGAACAGAGTGGCATCCGCTACCTGTTATCTTCCGCTTTCGGATAATCTGGGGCTGAGCAAGGAGCTGGGGACCAGACATCGTGCCGGTGTGGGAATTTCCGAGATCACCGATTCCCTGACCGTGATCGTGTCCGAGGAGACCGGCAAGATCAGTGTGGCTTATGAAGGTGAACTGGAACGGAATCTGGATGCGGAATCACTTCGTGACAGAATGCATAAGATTCTGAACAGTACCGGTGAGGAACATAAGAATCTGCGAATCTGGAAGGGAAGGAGCCGTGACAAGAAATGAAAAAATTACTGACACGTAATCTCGGACTGAAGCTTGCTTCTCTGGTACTTGCGTTTGTACTCTGGTTCCTGGTGGCGCAGATCTATGATCCGAAGGATACCGTGACTTTTAATAACATTCAGGTTCGGCTGATCAATACGGAACTTTTGGATGAAGAAGGAAAAGTTTACGAGGTGCTGGATAACAGTAACCTGGTAAGGGTTACCGTTACGGGACCGCAGAGTATTGTAAAATCCGAACTGCGCCGGAGCGACATCGTGGCGGAAGCGGATATGAGTAAGCTGACCGACATCAATACCATAGCAATCACTTATTATTGTGAGAATATCAGCAATGATTCCGTGGAAATCAAGGGCAACCATGATTCGGTACGGCTGAGCGTGGAAGACAAGACCAGCAAATGGATCAAGCTGGAGAGCAACACCATCGGTGAGGTGGCTTCCGGCTATATGATCGGAAATGTAACACTGGATCAGACCAATATCGAGATAACCGGACCGAAATCGGCGGTCTCACAGGTGGATCATGCCGGAGTGGATATCAATGTAACGGACTCCACCAGCAGTCTGTCCGCAAATGTGGATATAAAGCTGTACAATGCGGAAGGCAACGAACTGACACTGGAAAGCGTTAAGAAAAATGTAGATTCTGCGTATATGACCGTTGAAGTACTGGCAACCAAGGAGGTGCCCATCGAGATTGAATACATGGGTGTACCTGAGGATGGTTATATGGCTACCGGAGAAGTGGAGAGCAGTATGTCTACGGTAAGGATTGCCGGAACGGCATCCACACTGCTTGGAATCTCCGCAATCACCGTGCCGGAGGATCGTATGAATATTACCGGACAATCCGAGAATCTGGTGGATATCATTAACCTGAAAGATTACCTGCCTTCCAATGTACGACTGGCAGATAAGAGCTTCGATGGCAAGATCACCGCTACGGTCTACATTGAACCGATTGTCACCAAGGATATTACGATCCCGTCGGATAATATTTCCGTCACCGGAGTACCGGATGGCATGGAGGCAGAGATCACTTCCACAGCGGAGGAATATGACATTACCGTATCCGGATTGTCCAGGGATATCAGTACACTGCGTGACGGCAATGTGACGGGAATTCTGGATCTGAACCAGTGGATGGAAGACAACGGTGTGGAGGAACTGACACCCGGTAACTATACGATTCCCGTGACATTCAATCTGTCGGAGGAGATTACGGTAGATACGGATGTCAATATTCATATCCGATTGAAAAATGCGGACAGCAATGCATCATAAATATTAAGTAACTATTCAGAGCCTCATTCGCAAAATCGTTCCTGCGGAACTTCTCTTTTGCTCATTGAGGCTACTTCGCCAAAGAAATTTACAAAATTATGCTCATTCATGCAAGCATGATTCGCAAATTTATGTAAATTTCCTCGGCTCTGAATAGTTACAATATTATATAGAGACAGAAAAGAAGAAATGAGAGGTTTTTTACAATGGCTAGAATGTTTGGAACAGATGGTGTACGAGGTATTGCAAATGAGGAACTGACTCCGCTGATTGCCATGCAGCTCGGTCAGGCGGGAGCATATGTTCTCACCAAGGAAAATGAGCATAAGCCCACGATCATGGTAGGCTGTGACACCAGAATCTCCGGAGATATGCTTGCAAATGCACTGATGGCAGGTGCCTGCTCCGTAGGTGCCAACTGTGTATATGTGGGAGTGATCCCGACTCCGGCAGTGGCTTATCTGACCAAGAAATACAAAGTAGATGCGGGAGTTGTGATCTCCGCATCTCACAATCCGGTAGAGTTCAACGGAATTAAGTTCTTCGACGGTAACGGTTATAAGCTTCCGGATGCTTTGGAAGATGAGATCGAAGCACTGATCCGGAATAATATGCCCGGTATCAAATTCCCCATCGGACCCGGTGTAGGCAAGATCAAATACCGTACCGATGCCAGAGAAGAGTATATTAATCACGCCATTAGAGCCGTAAATGTAGACCTGACCGGTCTGAAGATTGTGGTGGACTGTGCGGAAGGAGCCTCTTTCTACACATCCGTAGAATGCCTGAAGGAACTGGGGGGCAGCGTGGTAGCCATTCATAACAACCCGGACGGAACCAACATCAATGCCAACTGCGGATCCACCCATATGGAAGAACTGCAGGCGAGAGTGGTTTATGAGAAGGCAAACGTAGGTCTTGCATTCGACGGAGATGCCGACAGACTTTTAGCTGTAGATGAGAACGGTAAGATCGTAGACGGTGACCAGATCATGGCAATCGTCGGCAACTTCATGAAGAGCAAGGGAACCCTGAAGAAGGATACCATCGTAGCAACCGTCATGAGTAATCTGGGATTCTTCCTGATGGCGGAGAAGAACGGCATTACCATGGAGAAGACCAAGGTAGGCGACCGCTATGTGTTAGAACGCATGAAGGAGATCGGTGCAAGTCTCGGTGGAGAACAGTCCGGACATATCATTTTCCTGGATGAGAATACCACCGGTGACGGGCTGCTTAGCGCACTGCATCTGTTGCAGGTAATGGTAGAGACCGGCAAACCTCTGTCCGAACTGGCACAGGTAATGGAAGTATTGCCCCAGGCGCTGGTAAATGCCAAGGTGGCTAACCATAAAAAAGAAAAGTACATGGAATATCCCGAGATTGCAGATGCCATTCAGAAGCTGGAAGAGAAGTTCGCGGGAGAAGGCCGTGTCCTGATCCGTCCTTCCGGAACAGAGCCTCTGGTAAGAGTTATGATCGAAGGAAAAGACCAGCAGGTGATCCAGGAGGAAGCAGAGAAACTTGCCAACCTGATCCAGGATATTATGTTTTAACCGACACGACATATTCCGAAAGATGTCGGGGAAAAGTTCTTGTGAATGACCTGTATTCATGCTATGATAGAAATGTGAATGATAGGTAAAGTCATAAGATAACAGAAAAATAGAATGCATATTAATATAGATATTGGAGGGTTTATGATATGGTAAGTCAGAAAGTTGTAATCAAGAATCCTACGGGCTTGCATCTGCGTCCCGCCGGAATCCTGTGCAAGGAGGCAATGCAGTTCAAGTCTCTGATCACTTTCAAATTCCGTGAGAACACGGCGAATGCCAAAAGCGTACTCAGCGTACTGGGTGCCTGTGTAAAGTGTGGGGATGAGATCGAATTCGTATGTGAGGGTGAAGACGAGGCAGAAGCTCTGAAGACACTGGTGGAAGCGGTAGAGAATGGCCTTGGGGAATAAATGGCGATAAAGCAACAGAGGCTGTGTATCCATGAGGTGCACAGTCTTTTTTTGACAAGAGGGAGAGTAAAATGGAGCAAAAAAGCATGAAGAAAAGTTTTTCCAGCCTGGGTTGGAGGTTTCTGATCGGAACATTAGTCATCTACGCAGTACAGATGGGAGTCGTGGCAATCGTGGGAATGGTAAAGCCGGAGTGGCTGCAGAATACCACTATCAGTCTGATCCTCACGATAATGCCACTGTATCTGATCGGCATGCCGATATTGATTGCGTTGGTAAAGCGGATGCCCGGGGAAGCACCTGAGAAGAAAAGCATTAAGCCGGGGCAATTCGTGGTGGCACTGATTATGTGTTATGCGCTGATGTACTGCGGCAACCTGGTGGGGACGCTGATTACTACCGTAGTGGGGGCATTGAAGGGCTCTGCGGTGGATAATGCATTAATGACATATGCTACAGAATCCAATATGGTCGTGACATTCATTTATATGGTAATCTGTGCACCGATTTTGGAAGAATACATTTTCCGTAAACTGATCGTGGATCGTACCGTGAAGTATGGTCAGGGCGTTGCCATTGTACTATCCGGCCTGATGTTCGGATTATTCCATGGCAATCTGAACCAGTTCGCTTATGCCATGCTATTGGGAATGTTCCTGGCGTTTATGTATGTGAAAACCGGAAATCTTAAAATCACTATCGGTTTACATATGTGCATCAACTTTATGGGCGCGGTGGTAAGCGTACTGCTTTTAAAGTCCATTCACCTGGAAGAGTACCAGGAGATCGTTATGAACGGAGGAGATCCCGAGGCAATCATGAATTTCATGATGCAGTATCTGCCGGGCTGGATCGGCTATATGGTCTATGTGCTGTTTATCCTGGCAGCGGTGATCACGGGAATCGTTCTGTTCATTGTATTCCGTAAAAGATTCGCCGTGGAACCGGGACAGATCCCTAAGGGACAGAGATTCAAAACGGTCATCTGCAATCCCGGAATGCTCTGCTACTGCATTTTCTGGATCGTGATGATCATTATCCAGATGTTCCCGGAAATGATTACGGCAATTACCGGAAATCTGTAAAAGACAGTAAGAAGAACAGATGCGGCATAGGAACGCCGCGAAGGAGATAAATAATATGTACGCATTTGACAGCAGAATACGCTACAGTGAGACCGACAGTGAGGGCAGGCTGACACTGGATGCCCTGTTGAATTATTTTCAGGACTGTTCCACTTTCCACTCCGAGGACGCGGGACTGGGAATCGGCTATATGAAACAGATCGGTCAGGTCTGGGTGCTTTCTTCCTGGCAGATCGTTGTGAACCGGTATCCGCTGTTGGGCGAGAGGGTGAAAATCGTCACACTTCCCTATGAGTTAAAAGCTTTTCTGGGATATCGTAATTTCGCAATGCTGGATGAAAAGGGAGAATACCTGGCGAAGGCAAATTCTCTCTGGAGTCTGCTGGATGTCAGAACGGGGAAACCGGTGATGGTAAACGAAACCATGCACAAAGGCTATGTAATCGACGAAAAGCTGGACATGGATTATGCTCCCCGCAAAATCACCGTGCCGGAGGGCGGACAGCTGCTGGAACCTATTGTAGTGAAAAAGCACCATCTGGATACGAACCATCATGTGAATAATGGGCAGTATGTGAATATTGCCATGGAGTATCTGCCGGATGATTTTGTGATTCACCAGATGCGTGCGGAATATAAAAAACAGGCATTTTTGGATGATATATTGTATCCCTATGCAGTTCCCGTGGAAAACGGCTATGTTGTAAGCCTGCGGGATGAGGAGGGCAAACCCTACGTGTCCGTAGAATTTCTGCAGAAGCTGTAATATAGCAAAGCAATAAGGAACCGATAATCTATAACAGAAGCTGTGACAACAGACAGAACAGGAGAGAACGTGGAACTGAAATTAGGTGAAAAACAGACACTTGTAATCGTGAAAAAAGTAGAATTCGGCGTATATCTGGCACCGGCAGGTGCGCCGGAAGATAAAGTATTACTGCCGGCGAAACAGGTTCCCGCAGGGGCAAAAGTGGGAGATGAGGTGGAGGTATTCCTGTACCGGGATTCCAGCGACCGCCTGATCGCCACGACCAGAACTCCAAAACTGATGATGGGACAGGTGGCATTGCTTACCGTAGCACAGATCGGCAAAGTAGGTGCCTTCTTAGACTGGGGACTGGAGAAGGATCTGTTCCTGCCCTTCAAGCAGCAGACCCGCAAAGTAAAAGCGGGAGACCAGGTACTGGCAGCTCTCTATATTGACAAGAGCGGCAGACTCTGCGCTACTATGAATGTATACGAGCAGCTTCGCACGGACAGTCCTTATAAAAAAGATGACAAGGTCACCGGAAGAATTTATGAGATCAGCAAAAACTTCGGTGCATTCGTAGCCGTGGATGACTGCTTTTCCGCACTGATCCCCAAAAAGGAACTGTTCGGAGCCACAGAGCAGCCGAAGATCGGTGAACAGGTGACCGCCCGCGTCGTAAAGGTATTAGAAGACGGTAAACTGACCCTGAGTATCCGTGAAAAGGCATATCTGCAGATTCAGAAAGATGCAGAGAAAATCGAAAAACTCTTAGACAGCTATGAAGGTGCGCTGCCCTTTAACGACAAGGCAGCACCGGAAGTGATCACTCATGAGACCGGCATGAGCAAGAACGAGTTCAAGCGTGCCGTAGGACATCTGTTGAAAGAGGGCAAGATCCAGATTACGGAGAGAAGCATCCACAGAGTCTGAGAATAAGAATAGAAAGAAAAAATACTGAAAATACCGATCCTCGGGAAAATGCCTGTAAATCAGAATTTCCGTTGATCGGTATTTTTATGGGTACTGCTACATGGTGATATATTTGTCGAAATCGCTTCGTACCGCAACGGCAGCAGCGCTTTTCGCCCCCGGCAGTTCATCCCGATTCAGGAAAATGATATGAAACCGGAAGGAACTGGGGCGGAAAGAATATTTGTACAGGGTATCCGTGAACAGATCCCGGTATTTCTGATGGACAAAATAGGGAGCATCTACGAGAATACATTCAGGACGAACCAGGTTGTCCTCATTGGCGATAGCGACACCGAGATACAGGATCACATCCCGGATGAGCTCGTCGATTGCCTCGTCATGGGTGGCGCTGTCCATCAGCTGTTCCTCGGAAGGAAGAGCATCCCCGCAGAGGGAATACAGATAGGGAGCACGTCCGGAGACGGCAGCTGCCTGTGCCTGCTCCTTCAGGGCACGGATGCCGGCGAGATTGTTCAGACTGCCGGTACTGCCCCAGGGTCCGAAGGGCATCTTGGGATCCATGATCATATAACCCAGCTCGCCGGCACCTACCGGGGAGCTGGACAGAGAAAAATCATTCTTCGCAAACGGTGAGGCAATACCGATGGAAACGTACAGATAGAAAAACGAGGGTACCTCCTTAAGCTGATCACGGAGAAAAAGCTGCGCAGCCAAAGCTCGGGAGGAGGCGTCATTTTCTATGGTAATCGGCCCGGTGTAGCCGGTCAGCTTCCGTAAATCTGTCACAACATCCTTGTCATACCATCCGAACTGACGATGTGCCAGCAATTTCCCGGCTTCGGAATCGATCAGACCGGGGAGGCAGACGCCGATGCCACAGATCCGATTCGAGGGAACGACGGTGGACTGGAGGGCTGCCTGCACCAGACGGGCAGCGGACTGCAGTACTTCGTGATATTCCTTATACATGGTATTGTCGATGCTGGTATAGACCATGGCTCCGCGGTAATTGCAGATGCAGACACTCCGGGAGAGCTGTGTGATCTCCAGACCGATAAAATATCGGGAGTCCGGTACGATATCCACAGGCAGTGCGGAACGTCCGGGGGTCATGACCACGTTGTCCCGATCCTCGAATAAAATGCCGTTCTGAAGCATGGCATTTACATTTGTAGTTATAGTAGGAAGCGTCAGATGCAGATCTTCCGCAATAGAAGAGCGCAGCACCGGTCCCCGCAGATAAATGATCTTGCGGATGGAGGACTGATTTTCCTGTTTCAGACGCATCATATTATTTCCTTTGGATGAACTTGAAGATGCCATTTCTCAATTTCCCCCTGATACAATGCTTATTTAAAATAATTAACTATATTATAGATATGAAAAATCTGCCAGTCAATAACACCCGCCAAATTTTGTGATTTTCTACCAAAAATAGCTTAATTAAATTGTCTAAATAAGCAATTGCAAATGATATATGCCGGTACTATAATGGTGGCATAATTAAAAGAATTAATTAAGCAGCAAAAAACAACTGCGTGAAATGGAGCATAAGAATAAAAGATGATCGATTTAAAAGCAAAACCATTTTACTTAAGTGATGATGACATTGCATGGGTCCGGGAGACACTGGACGGCATGACTACAGAGGAGAAGGCGGGACAGCTGTTCTGCGTCCTGCTGAAAAATGACAGTCAGGATACCTTGGATTATGTATTTAACCTGATGAACCCGGGCGGATTCATGTACCGGATCATGCCGACACAGAATGCTGTGAGAGCGACCGGACAAGTGATCCGCCGCAGTAAAGTATATCCTCTGATTGCAGCCAACCTGGAAAAGGGCGGCAACGGCATTGTAGAAGAAGGAACCCTGGTAGGATCTCCCATGGAGATCGCTGCTACCGACGACGAAGCAATGGCGGCGAAGATGGCGGAAGTCTGCGGCAGAGAAGCCGGAGCGGTAGGCGCTAACTGGTCTTTTGCGCCGATTATCGATATCGACTCGAACTTCCGTAATCCCATCACCAACACCCGTACCTTTGGCTCCGATCCGGAGCGCGTAGCCCGCATGGGACTTGCCTATGTGAACACGATCCAGAAGCTGGGAATGGCAGCCTGCATCAAGCATTTCCCCGGTGACGGACAGGACGAGAGAGACCAGCATCTGGTAACCTCCATCAACGATCTCGATTGCGAGACCTGGATGAATACTTACGGCATGGTATATAAGAAGTGTATTGATGCCGGAGCCCTGACGGTCATGACCGGACATATCATGCAGCCGGCATGGGAGAGAGCTATCAATCCCGAGATCAAAGACGAAGAATTAATGCCGGGAAGCCTGTCCCGCGAACTGTTACAGGGACTTTTACGAGAGCGCCTAGGATTCAACGGCGTCATCAGCACCGATGCCACGACCATGGCGGGTTTTATGCTGGCGATGGGCAGAGAACGGGCAGTTCCCGAGACGATTGCAAGGGGATGCGATATGTTCCTGTTTGCGAGAAATCTGGAGGAGGATTACCACTTCATGCTGAAAGGCATTGAAGAGGGCATTATTACTCCCGAGAGACTGGATGAAGCAGTGACCAGAGTGCTGGCACTGAAAGCAGCCCTGGGACTGCACCGTAAAAATACGGTGCCGGAGGCAGAAAAAGCCGGACAGATCGTCGGCTGTGCCGAACATAAGAAATGGGCGGCTGAGGTAGCGGATCGGGGAATCACGCTGGTAAAGGAAGAAAAGGGTGTATTACCGATCACACCGCAGAAATATCACCGGATCCTGTTATACCGCATCGAACCTACGGGAGAAGGCTACTCCATCTATAAAGTAAGTCCGGCGATTGAGAAGATCAAACAGAAGCTGATCGCGGAAGGCTTTGAAGTGGACGAATTCGTACCACAGCCCTACGGAGAAGGCTTTACCACCAAATATAACGATATGGTATCCAAATACGATCTGATGCTGTATGTGGCAAACCTGGCAACCAAAAGTAATCAGACGGTAGTCCGGATTGAATGGAAACAGCCCATGGGAGCTGACTGCGGACTCTACATTAACGACGTGCCCACGGTATTCGTATCTCTGGAAAATCCTTATCATCTGCTGGATTTCCCGAGAGTAAGAACTTATATCAACTGCTATTCCGGTAATGACCAGACGGTGGATGCTCTGCTGGAGAAGCTGATGGGCCGCAGTGAGTTCAAGGGAAAAAGTCCGGTAGATCCCTTCTGCGGAAAATGGGATGCACATTTATAAGCTTTACAAGTCTGGTAAGAACATAGGAGGCGAAACTTCCGTATGGAAAAGCAACAGAACGAAATATTTTTTGAAACAAAAGATCTGACCAAGAAATTCGGGGATGTCACAGCGGTGGATCATGTCAGCATGACCATCCGGACCGGAGAAATCCGGGGACTGATCGGAGAAAACGGCTCCGGTAAATCTACCATATCTTCCATGATCAGCGCCATTCATACCGTGACGGGCGGTGAAATGTTCCTGTATGGAAAGCCCTACAGTCCGAAGAATCCGGGAGATGCCAGAAAAAGCGGAATCACCATGATCGTGCAGGAAGCCGGAACTATTGACGGACTGAGCATTGCGGAGAATATTTTCGTGGGCGATGAGAAACGTTTTTCGCATCACGGAATTATTGACAGGGCGGCAATGAACAGAGAGGCTGTCAAAGCACTGGAAAATATCGGAGTGACGGATGTGGATGTGACCAGACCGGCTGCTGCGTACGGCTTAGAGACCAGAAAACTTGTGGAAGTAGCCAAGGCACTGTATTATGATCCGATCCTGTTCATCGTGGATGAGACGACCACAGCTCTGTCCCAGAGCGGAAGAACCACCATCTACCGCATCATCCATGAATTGCGGGACAAGGGAAAAGCAGTATTGTTCATTTCCCATGACCTGGAAGAACTGATGGAGAACTGTGATGTACTGACGGTGCTCCGGGACGGCAAACTGGTAGATACGATTGAAAAATCCGAATTTGATGAAAACCGTATCAAACACTCCATGGTAGGCCGCGAGATCAAGGGAGATTATTACCGCAGTGATTATGACAGCTCCCACGGAGAGAAAATAACCCTGCAGGCGGAACATATTTCCAACAGAGATCTGAAGGATGTCAGTATCACATTGCATGAAGGAGAAATCCTCGGACTGGCAGGACTGTCCGGGTGCGGAATGCATCAGCTGGGCAGAGCCCTGTTCGGGCTGGACAAGCTGACAGAGGGCAGGGTACAGGCATTCCGACCGGATGGCACCGAAGTTACGGTACACAGTGTGCAGGATGCATTGGACAGCAGTATTGGTTATATTTCCAAAGACCGTGACAAGGAAGCGTTAGTGCTTCCCGCATCCATTAAGGACAATCTGGTACTTGCTAATCTGAACCGTATGGGAACCTTCATCCTGCCGAAGAAGGAACGAGAGCACGCAAAAGAACAGATTGAATCCCTGGCAATCAAGTGTTCTTCCATGAATCAGGCAGTGGGAGAATTGTCCGGAGGTAATAAACAGAAAGTATCCTTCGGAAAGTGGATTGGCAACAAGTCCCGGATCATTATCATGGACAGCCCTACCCGAGGCGTGGACATCGGTGTCAAGACCACCATGTATCAGCTGATTGCCCGGATGAAGAAGGAAGGCTATTCCATCCTGATCATTTCCGAGGAAATGCCGGAGCTGATCGGTATGTGCGATGAGATCATGGTGATGAAAGACGGAAAAGTAACGCAGACCTTCAAACGTTCAGAGAACCTTTCAGAACAGCAGATTATTGAATATATGATTTGAGGTGTGAGAAATGAATGCAATGAAATTTATAAAACAACATCGAAACAATATCGTCTGCTATGGCAGCCTGACGCTGGTATTTATCCTGTTTGCAATCCTCACAAAGGGCAAGATCTATTCTGCGTACAATCTGAAGAGTCTGGTGGGACAGATGGTGGTGCTTATGATCATTTCCATCGGTATGATCTTCATGTTTGCCCACGGAACGGTGGATATCGCTTCCGGAGCGGTGGCAGGTCTGTGTACCATGGTGATTACTCTGGTGTTGAATGCCACCGGCAATGTGCCGATATCGGTGTTGGCTTCCATAGCTACAGCAGTGGCACTTTACCTGTTCATGTGGTTCGTCACAGCCTATCTGGGACTGATGAGTATCATCGCTTCCCTGGCGGTCATGTTCATTGCCAGAGGCATGGTGACCTACATCCTGTCGCTGAATGACGGACGTATGAATATCACCCGGTACGATCTGATCCAGCCGTTAAAAAGCAATGTGGCATATGCACTGGTGGCGATGGCCATTATCGCACTGATCGGCATTGTGCTGTTCAACTACACCAAACTGGGAAAATACTGCAAGGCGATCGGTGATAATCCGGTGAGTGCGGAACAGTGCGGTGCAAAATTAAAAATTGTGAAGTTATGGTGCTATATCATTGCAGGCACCTGCGTCGGCCTGGCAAGTCTGTTCCTGCTGGCGCGAAGCGGTAATGTAGGTAAAAATATCGGCTCCGGCACCGAGATGGATGTCATGGTGGCAGTCATCCTCGGCGGCATGAACTTAAACGGCGGCTGCAAGAGCCGGATCGGAGCGGCAATCGCCGGTGTGATCACCTACACCTTACTGTCCAA
Organism: Lachnospiraceae bacterium UBA5895; assembly: GCA_002431915.1. Classification (GTDB taxonomy): domain Bacteria; phylum Bacillota; class Clostridia; order Lachnospirales; family Lachnospiraceae; genus Acetatifactor. Next base: position 39,480 of record DJEP01000040.1, read on the forward strand.
CGGACTTACGATCTCCGGTGTGAACCAGACCTATATCACACTGGTCAAAGGTATCATTTTCATTGTTATCATTGGCATGACACTGCGACAGAACAAATCCATCGCAGAGATGCCCAGATAAATAGAGGTTTTAGAAAAGGAAGGAGTATTACTTATGAAAAAGAAAATAATCAGCCTGATGATGGCAGCAGTACTGCCGGTTATGATGATGGCAGGATGCGGTTCCGCAGACAACACACAGAGCAGCAGCTCTGAGGCAGCAGGTACTACCGCAGCACAGGAGAGCGCAGCGGGAACCGCAGAGGCAGTAAACACCGAAAAAAGCGGTGACCCTTACAAGATCGGTGTGGTAATGTACCAGTGGACCGATTCCCAGGGCACCAACATTCAGAATTTCTGCAATTACCTGCAGGAGAACATGAACGTAGAGTTCGAGTATGAGTCTACCTTTTACGATGATGACGCACAGGTATCCTGTGTAGAGAATCTGATCAGCTCCGGCTGTCAGGCAATCATCAGCGGATATGATACCAATATTGTGGCAGCTATGAGCACCTGTGCGGATGCCGGTGTATATTATGTGGTAGCTCTGGATCACATCACAGAGGACGACTTCGCAGGCGCTGATCCCGGACAGTATTTCCTGGGTGGTACCAAGCAGTTCGGCGGAGACCTGGCAGCTCTGGGTAAAGAGTACGCAGACGCTGTTGCAGATTCCGGAATTACCAACGTAGGCGGTATCTCTTTCCCTGCATGGGCATTTTCCGATGCGCCTGAGATTTACACAAGCTTCCAGAGTGAACTGAAGTCCAAGAACATTGCAGTACAGGATCTGACCTTCACCTCCGGCATGACTTCTGATGATGTACAGCAGAACACCAAGGATCTGATCAACCAGAATCCCGATATGGATGCTGTCTTCGGTATGGCTTCCGGTCTGGACTATGTATATCCCGCACTGCAGGGCAGCAATGTCAAGCTGATCGCCATGGGATATGATACCTCTGTAGAATCTCTGATGAACAGCGGTGCTCTGCTGGCAGCCGGCAACAATAACCACACCCAGGCAATCGCAAGCTGCGTGGCAAGAGTTATCAACGCACTGGAAGGCAACAGCTATCCCGATGCAGCTGACGGTCAGTACAACGAAGGCAGCATTGTCAACGGTGTAGCAGGATATCCTGTCATTGGTACCACCGAAGATCTGCAGAACTATCAGAATTATGTAGTACCCGAGAACGGTGCAGACGGCTGCGTTACCGTAGAGGAACTGGAGAACTGCATTATCTCCCACAACGCAGATGCAACTCTGGCAGACCTGAACGCTCTGACCAACAGAAGCCTGTCCGATATCGTGGCAGCACGTCAGTAATTGAAGTTATGTACTCTGTGGCACCCTCAAAAGTGCCGCAGGGATTCAGATGGGCAGACTTACTGCTCTAAGATGGAGGAACGTAAACTATGAGCAAGAAAACAGGATACTTCAAAAGGTATGCAATGACATTGTTGTTCCCGCTGGGAATGTATGCTGTATTTGCATTGATCACCCTGATTGTCGGAAATGCATCCTTTTTCACAGGATACACGACGGAAGGCATCATCCATGATACGGTGGAAAATACCATTATAGCCCTGGCAATTGCAATCCCTTTGTCCGGCGGCAGATGGGATTTCGGTCCCGGTGCCATTATCATGCTGGGAGCGATTATCGGAGGCAATCTGGGCATGAAGCTGCATATGGGAACTTTCGGAGTGCTGTTGTGCTGCGTGGCAGCATGCATAGGACTGGCATTGATAGAAGCTGTTTTCTATGTGACATTACGTGTCCCCAACATGATCATTTCCATGGGTATCGTTATGGTATATGAGGCAGTCAGCGGACTGTTAAATAACGGTCTCGGTGTCAATTTCTATGCTAACGATACCGGATATACGCAGGAGCTGTTACGCATGAACCAGTTCCCTCTGGTTTATATTCTTCTGATCGTAGTGATGGCAGTGACCTGGTTCCTGCTATACAAGACCAAATTCGGATATGACACCAGAAGCCTGGGAGCGAATGCCAAACTGGCAGTCAACGCCGGCGTCAATGAGAAGAAAAATATTATTCTGACCTATGCACTGGTAGGTGCACTGCTTGGCTGCGCTGCCATGCTGAGTGCCTGCAGCAGCAAAGTGGAACCTGCCAACAACTTAAGCTCCACCGGTCTGATGTTCGGTTCCATGGCACCTGTGCTGATCGGACTGTTTCTGGGAGGCTTTACCAATATGCCCTGGGGTATTTTCGTAGGAGCCCTTGGCATGGAAGTGTTCACTTACGGATTAAATGCCTTCGGCATCGACAGCTCCATCCAGACTATCGTAACCGGTATTGTACTGGCACTGATCATGGCTTATATTAATGACGGAGCCAGAATCTTACAGCTGGTAAAACAGTTGTTTGGATGTAAGAGCAAGGCAGCTTCATAAAAAAGCGGTGTACAGAGTACCCGGTGTATACAGGCACCGTGATTGAAAAGCAGGAGAAGAAACATGGCAAGATTTGAGACAAAATTTATATCACAGACATTATTACGTTCCGTAGAACTGACCGTAATTATTCCCAGTCCTACGATTCCGGAATCCCTTGGCGTGGCGGACAGACAGGCATCCTACGAAGTGAAGGATCCCTATCCGGTATTGTATCTGCTCCACGGACTGGGCAACGATCACAGCGACTGGACCAGCTACACCAATGTGGAACTTTTCGCAGAGGAACAGTCTATGGCGGTGGTCATGATCTCCGCGGAGAATAAATTCTACCGTAAAAACGGGGACGGGGACGATTTCTTCCGTTTCCTGTCCGAGGAAGTTCCGGCATTTATCACGGGTATGTTCCCGGTATCGAAAAGACCTGAGGATACCTACATCGCAGGTCTGTCCATGGGCGGCTACGGTGCGATGATCCACGGACTGAACCATCCGGAACGCTTTGCGGCCATCGGGGCATTTTCCGCAGCCATCGGCACCGAGGATGAGCAGGAGAAGAATAAGCTTCAGGACGGTCCCTTTGATCCTTACGGACTGATCCACAAAAATGTGGCAGAAGGGAAGAAAATTCCTCCCGTATATTTCGCCTGCGGTATGCAGGATATGCTTTGGGAAAAGGTATGCCGCTATGAGAAATTCATGGAAGAGAACGGCGTGGATGTGACCTGGGTGCCCGTAGACGGTTTCCGCCATGAGTGGAGATTCTGGAATCTTCAGATCGAGAAATTTTTAGAGTGGATCCCCCGCACAGATGCGTACGCAGCGGATCAGAAGAAGCACAGAAGCGTGTAAGATATATTAGGAATATGGAAATATGGGAAAGGAAGAGACAACGTGGTAAAGACGATTATTTTTGACCTGGACGGTGTCCTGGTGTACACAGATAAATTCCATTACCTGGCATGGAAAAAAATGGCGGACCGCATCGGCGTTCCCTTTAACGAGACGATCAACAACCGTCTGCGGGGTGTCAGCCGTATGGATTCCCTGGATATTATTCTGGAGAAAAGTACCAGAAAGTATACACAGGAAGAAAAAGAAGACCTGGCAGAAGAAAAAAACGGATACTATAAAGAGTTCCTGAAAAATATGTCCCCTGCGGATGTAAGACCCGAGATCCGGCAGATGCTGAAAGAACTTCACGAGAGAGGCTATCAGCTGGCTATCGGCTCTTCCAGTAAAAATACGAAGTTTATTCTGGCGCAGACTGCACTTACGGATGCTTTTGACGCTGTCTCCGACGGCACGAATATCACGAAGTCCAAGCCGGACCCGGAAGTATTTTTAAAGGCTGCGGAATATACGCAGACCGCACCAGGGAACTGTCTCGTGGTGGAGGATGCCGTAGCGGGAATCGATGCGGCAAAAGCCGGAGGAATGCTTGCTGCCGGAGTCGGTGAGGCGAAAACATACGAGAAAACAGATTATCCCATGGAAAAAGTGGAAGATCTGCTGACTCTGCCATTGTAATTGCGGGAGCATCGTGGTAATATATCAATATCTGAAAGATACCGATAAAGGAGGTGTTCCTATGGATATCGCAGGATTATCAATGTCAATGGCTTCGACCAATCTGCAGGCCAAGGTCGGAACGGCTGTACTTAGCAAGGCGATGGATACGAACGAAGCGCTGGGACAGGGAATCGTACAGATGATTGATTCCGCAGCTATGGAACGCAGCGTAACACCGGAGATTGGTGCCAATATTGATCTGCGGATTTAGCGCAGAAATAATACATAATAAACGCTAATACAAAAAGAGTTCGGAATATTAGTTTCCGAATTCTTTTTTTACGCTAATAAAAAAAGAAAATGGCAATTTTACTAAAAAAGTGCATAAAAAACTATTGCTTTTTCACCGGATTTTTTGTACATTTGTAATGTATGGGGTACTACGTCAAGAAGAAATTTTGGTTGGGGACTGAAGGAGCATAAGATGATATCGAATCAGATTTTACAGAACACCATTGAAGGATTGAAAGGAATCGCCAGAGTAGAGCTGTGCGTCATGGATGTGGACGGCAAGGAAGTGGCTGCCACCATGGACATGGGGAACTGCTCCAAGCCTGCGGTAGAGTTCGCATCATCTCCGGCGGATTCACAGGAGATTCAGGGATATCAGTATTTCAAGATCTATGACGAGCAGCAGCTGGAGTATATTCTCGTAGCCGGCGGTACCGGTGAAGATGTGTATATGATCGGCAAAATGGTTGCTTTTCAGATCCAGAATCTGCTGGTGGCCTATAAGGAGAGATTCGATAAAGATAACTTCATCAAGAACCTGTTGTTAGACAATCTGCTGCTGGTGGATATCTACAGCCGTTCCAAGAAGCTGCACATTCAGACAGATGTTCCCCGCGTGGTTATGATCGTGGAGTCCGCAGGCGGCAAGGACAACAATGTCCTGGAGCTGGCAAGGAACCATTTTGGCACCAACAGTAAGGACTTCATCACCGCAGTGGATGAGAGCAATGTGATCGTGGTGAAGGAATTCGCCGAGACCGATACCGGCAAAGAGATCGAGAAGGCTGCCAGAGCCCTGGAAGCTGCACTGCTCAAGGAAGGTATCCGGGAAGTCCGCATTGCATACGGCACCATCGTACATGAGATCAAGGAAGTCAGCCGTTCTTATAAGGAAGCCAAAATGGCACTGGATGTGGGCAAGATTTTCTTTGATGAGAGAGATATTATCGCCTACAGTGAACTGGGCATCGGTCGTCTGATCTACCAACTGCCGATTCCTCTGTGCAAAATGTTCATTCGTGAGATCTTCGGTGGCAAGAGCCCGGACGATTTCGACGAAGAGACACTGACGACGATCTACAAATTCTTCGAGAACAGCCTGAATGTCTCCGAGACCTCCAGACAGCTGTTCATTCACAGAAATACACTGGTATATCGTCTGGATAAGCTGCAGAAGAGTACCGGACTGGATCTGCGCGTATTTGAAGATGCCATCACCTTCAAGATCGCACTGATGGTCGTAAAATATATGAAATACATGGAAACGTACGAGTATTGATTTCTTTGGCGAGAAAGCCTCAGATGAGCAGACAACAAGTAAACTTGTTGCCCAAGAAAGCTCTGTAGGAGCGATTTTGCGAATGAGGCTCTGCAAGAAATCAATATGATGACAAGGCAGTAGAAAGGCAAGATATAAAATGGCAAATAAAGAAGCACAAAGGCTGAAGAGAGAACGAATCATTGAGGAAAACGGTATAATTTTCCTGGACAATGTAAGCAAGTCCTATTCCTCCGGCTCTCCGGCATTGAACGGCGTAACGCTGAGCATCGGAAGAGGGGAATTTGTATTTATAGTAGGTGACAGCGGATCCGGTAAATCGACATTGATCAAATTGCTGCTGCGGGAGCTTACGGCGACCAGCGGCAGTGTTTATGTTATGGGAAACGATCTGGCGAAATTAAAGCACAGACAGATTCCCAGATTCCGTCGTAATCTGGGCGTAGTGTTCCAGGATTTCCGACTGTTAAATGACCGCAATGTCTATGAAAATGTGGCATTTGCGCAGCGTATTGTGGAGACTCCCGTCAGTGAGATTCGCAGAAATGTTCCTGCAATTCTGGCAACTGTAGGACTTGCCGGTAAATACAAGGCGAAGACCAAGCAGCTTTCCGGTGGTGAGCAGCAGCGCGTGGCACTGGCAAGAGCACTGGTGAACAATCCTTCCGTACTTTTGGCGGATGAGCCTACCGGTAATCTGGATCCCAATAATTCCTGGGAGATCATGAAGCTGTTAGAAGAGATCAATGAAAGCGGCACCACGGTAGTTGTGGTAACCCATAACCGCGAAATCGTCAATGCCATGCAGAAACGAGTGATCACCATGAAAAAAGGCGTGATCATCAGCGACGAAGAGAAGGGTGGGTATATTGATGAAGATTAGTACACTTTTATATACGATCAAGCAGGGATTTGCCAATATTTTCCGAAACAAATGGTATTCCCTGGCATCTATTGCGACCATATCGGCCTGCCTGTTTCTGTTTGGCCTGTTCTACTCCATTGTGGCTAACTTTCAGAATATTCTGAAGACGGCGGAGGAGGGTGTGTCCGTAACCGTATTTTTCCATAGTGAATGGGATGGCTGTGAGAGCCATACAGATGGACAGGTTCCTTCAGAACAGAGGATAGAGGAGATCGGACAGGAGATCGCCAAACGTGCGGAGGTATCCGATGTGCAGTTTAAATCCGCAGATGAGGCATGGGCAACCTTCGGACCGGACTATTTCGGCGAGGACTATGCGGAAGGCTTCCCGGAGAATCCATTGGCGGGAGAAGACAGCTATGAGATTTTCCTGAGTGATGTATCCATGCAGGATGCACTGGTGACCTGGCTGCAGTCTCTGCCGGAGGTACGTAAGGTTAATTATTCCGAGATGACCGCCAATACTTTAAGTGGTTTGAATCTGCTGATCGCTTACGTATCCATGGGCATTATCGTGATTCTGCTGGCTGTCAGCATTTTCCTGATCAGCAATACAGTAGCCATCGGTATCTCTGTGAGATCGGAAGAGATCAATATTATGAAATATATCGGTGCGACGGACTTTTTTGTACGTGCGCCTTTCGTGCTGGAAGGTATGCTGATCGGATTGATCGGTGCTGCGGTACCTTTGGGATTGATCTATTCCCTGTACAATTACGCATTGAATTATGTGGTGAACCGCTTTATGGTACTCAGCGGTTTCCTGAATTTCCTGTCGGTAGATGAAGTGTTCCATTTCCTGATCCCGGTATCTTTGGGCGTGGGCGTGGGTATCGGCTTCCTGGGAAGTATTTCCACAGTCCGGAAGCATCTGCACGTATAGTAATGTGAGAACATGTAACCCGGAGCTTTTTTCGTCATGATGTATGCGAATATTACGATTCACATACATCATGATTGTTTTATAGTGAATGGAGATAGAATTGAATAAGAAGAAAAAAGGCTTCCTGTGCCTGGCACTGTGTCTGATATTGACCGTTTCGTTTGCAGCTTACGGTCTGAGGGTGAATGCCACAAGCATGTCTTCCATTACATCGGACAGCATCCGGGAGAAACAGGATCAGATCAGCCAGGCGCAAAAAGAACGGGAAACGATGAAGAGCAATCTGAGTAACCTGGAGCAGATCAAAAAGGATCTGGAGACGCAGAAGAGCAATCTGAAGAACTATGTGGCGCAGCTGGATCAGAATCTGAGCGAAATTGAACAGAATATTGCGGAATTGAAGAGTAAGATTACTGCCAAAGAGGAGGAGATCACTCAGACACAGGCAGAACTGGATGCGGCACTGGAACAGGAAGAAAATCAGAAAAATGCCATGATCCGGCGCATAAGAATTATGTATGAGAGAGGTGACTCATACATCCTGGACATGATGCTGAAGGCAGAAAGCTTCAGTGATTTCCTGAACCGGGCGGATTTCATGGATCTGGTGATGGCATATGACCGCCAGCAGTGGAAAGACTTCATGGAGAACCGTAAGTATATTGAACTCTGCAAGGAGGAACTGGAGGAGGAGAAAGCGATCCTGGACGAAGCAAAAGCCGGTGTGGAGCAGGAACAGGCGAACATGGAGGCTCTCATCGATCAGAAGAACCGGGATATCGTCGCTTACGAATCCGATATCAGTAATAAAGAACAGGCAATTAAGGAGTATAAGCAGTCCATCGCGGATCAGGATGCGGAGATCGCAGCGTTGGAGGCGGCGATTGCCGCGGAGAAAAAGAGAATTCTGGAAGCCAGCGGTACCGTGCTGACCTATGACGGAGGTGTATTCAAATTCCCTCTGGCATCCTATACCAGGATATCCGACGATTACGGCAATCGTATCCATCCGACCTTAGGAATCGAGCAGTTCCATAATGGTGTGGATTTCGCGGCACCCAAGGGAACGGCAATCTATGCAGCCTATGACGGGCAGGTGGTAGCAGCCACCTACAGCAACACCATGGGAAATTACGTAATGATCGACCATGGCGGCGGACTGTATACCATCTATATGCATGCATCGGCATTATATGTGTCCAAGGATGATATTGTGGTCCGCGGGGAGACCATTGCAGCGGTAGGATCCACCGGACGATCCACAGGTAATCATCTGCACTTCAGTGTCAGAAAAGACGGTGCATATACGTCACCTTGGAACTACATATCGCAATAGTTCTGCAATCGCAGAGCGCGTGACTGCTTGCAGGCAGAGCGCTATGGCGATTAGCAG
>DJEP01000040.1:48265-48413 GCA_002431915.1 Lachnospiraceae bacterium UBA5895
ATTAGCAGAACAAACATATATGAGCAAGTAGGGCGATAGCCCGGAATGCGAATGTATGTAGCATTTCGAGAGTGCGAAGCACGGAGAAATGCGTGTTGCAATCAAGACATGTGACTGCTTGCAGACAGAGCGCTATGGCGATTAGCAG
>DJEP01000040.1:48455-54077 GCA_002431915.1 Lachnospiraceae bacterium UBA5895
ATTAGCAGAACAAACATATATGAAAATGCGTGTTGCGACAAAAAGCTTGGAATATAAAGGAGAGTATTTATGGAAGAAAATAAGGAATTGGAAACTGCCACCGAGGAGCAGGCAGCTGTAACTCCGATGGCAAATAACGGTGAGAAGAAAGGGCTATTTCTCAGCGGCATCATTGTGGGTTTTGCGGCGACCCTTCTGATCGTGGGCGGCATCTTTATCGCATTCCAGATCCACAATATCGTGTCGATGAAGGACGATGTGTCGGCGCAGGTATCCTACGGGGAAGATTCCGCAGTCAATACCCAGACCATCAAAAAGCTGCAACTGCTGGAGGACACGGTAAAAGAGAACTTTTACTTAAGCGAGGTCACCAACGAACAGTTAGAGGACGGTATGTTCCGTGGTCTGATGGATTCACTGGACGATCCGTATTCCGAGTATTATACGGCAGAGGAACTGAACGAACTGACCGAACAGACCCAGGGAATCTACTACGGTATCGGTGCGTATGTCAGCATGGATTCCGAGACGAATCTGCCGAAGATCAGCGGTGTCATTGAAGGGGCTCCGGCAGCGGATGTGGACCTTAGAGCCAACGACATCATCTACGAAGTGGACGGCGAATCCACCGCAGGTAAGACACTGACGGAAGCTGTGAACCTGATCCGCGGCGAAGAGGGTACCACAGTGGAACTGACCATTGTCAGACAGGGCGCGGGAGACTACCTGCATGTCACTGTAGAGAGAGCCAAAGTGGAGAGCCCTACCGTAAAATACGAGATGTTGGATGACGGCATGGCATATATTCAGATCGTAGAATTTGACGATGTGACCATCGACCAGTTTACTGACGCACTGGCTACTGTGAGAGGTTCCGACATGAAGGGACTGATTCTGGATCTGCGTGGCAATCCCGGTGGAAGCCTGGATGCGGTGGTGCGTATCGCGAGAAAGCTCCTTCCGGAAGGAATGATCGTATATACCGAAGATAAGGCTGGCAAACGTACCGAGTATACCTGTGACGGCAAGACACCGTTAGAAGTGCCTCTGGTAGTACTGGTGGATATGAACAGCGCCAGCGCTTCCGAGATTCTGGCAGGCGCAATCCAGGATTACGGCATCGGAACTCTGGTAGGTACCACGACTTTCGGTAAGGGCATCGTACAGCAGATTATGCCGTTTACCGACGGCTCCGCGATCAAGATCACCATCAGCGCTTACTATACGCCGAACGGACGCAATATCCACGGAACCGGTATTGAACCGGATGTGGAATGCGAGTTTGACGGGGAAGCTTATTACAACAGCGATGATCCGGTAGACAATCAGCTGGAGAAGGCGAAAGAAGTGCTGAAAGATTTGATGAAATAAAATGCTTGACAAAGCGTACAAAACTTATTAATATGTAACTCATAAAACAAAGGTGTTTTTACCGAATCGGTAAAAGCGCCTTTTTCTGTTACAAAGATTCCTGCCCGGAACGCAGAATGGAGGAGCAAAATGATCAGACTGGAAAATGTATGTAAGAATTTCGGAGATCTCCAGGTACTGAAAAATGTCAATCTGGAAGTAAAAGAAGGCGAGAAGCTGGTTATCATCGGACCCTCCGGTTCCGGTAAATCCACTACTGTGCGATGCATGAATTTTTTGGAGGAGCCTACCAGCGGACATGTATATATCGATGGACAGAAGCTGACCCATGCGAACAAGACGAAGATCATACGGGAGTCCATCTCCATGGTATTCCAGCAATTTAATCTGTATCCGCATATGACGGTACTTAAGAACCTGACGATTGCTCCCATGAAACTGCATCATAAGAGCAAAAAGGAAGCGGAGGATCTGGCTTACCATTATCTGGATGTGGTGGGGCTACGGGATAAGGCACACGTATATCCCACAACGCTGTCCGGCGGACAGCAGCAGAGAATCGCCATAGCGCGGGCTCTGTGTGCACAGACGAAGATCATACTCTTCGATGAACCGACTTCTGCACTGGACCCCGAGACGATTCAGGAAGTACTGGATGTCATGATCAAACTGGCAAAAGAAAATATTACCATGGTGGTCGTTACCCACGAGATGGGATTTGCCAGACAGGTGGCAGACCGGGTGGTATTTATGGCGGACGGACAGATCATTGAGGAAGGCACGCCGAATCATTTCTTCGAGAATCCTTCCAACGAACGTGTAAAGCAGTTCCTGGGCAAGATTATCCGTTAACTGCCCGCGCCAACAGATTTTATTTATTTCGGTCTTGAAGCAATGTCACTTAAAACACAGCTTAAGTCAGTCAGAAGGCATTGCTTTTAAGATAAACAAAAAGGGAATTAAAGGAGGAGAATGTTATGAAAAATCTGAAAAAGTGGGCTGCACTGGCAGCAGTCATGGCAATGACAGCAACCCTGTTCACCGGATGCGGCAGCACCGATGCTCCCGCTTCCGAGGCAGCAGCACCTGCAGCGGAAAGTACTGTGGCAGCCACCGCCGGGGCACCGGCAGAGACTCCCACCGCTGACGGAGAACTGGCAGCGGACGTACAGGCAATCGTGGACAGAGGTGTATTAAGAGTTGGCGTTAAGAATGCCGTAGTTGGTTTCGGCTTCCAGGATACGCTGACCGGTGAATATTCCGGACTGGAGATCAGCCTGGCGGAGAAGATCGCAGAAAGCCTGGGTGTGGATGTAGAGTTCACCGCAGTAACCGCAGCGACCAGAACCGAACTTCTGGACTCCGGCGATATTGACTGTGTACTGGCTACCTTCACTATCACCGATGAGAGAAAACAGAGCTGGGATTTCTCCACTCCTTACTTTACAGACTATGTAACCGTACTGGTAGAGGATAAGAGCGGCATTACTTCTCTGGCAGACCTGGTAGACAAAAAGGTCGGCGTATCTTCCGGTTCTACCTCTGCAAAAGCACTGGTAAAGGCTATGATTGATGCCGGACTGATCGACGGCAGTGGATTTGACGCAGATACCTTTGATCCTGCACTGTGGACCACAGGAGTCTCTTTCCAGCAGTATGATGACTATCCTGCCATCTCCACTGCACTGAGTGCCGGTGAAGTAGATGCCTTCTGTGTAGATAAGTCCATTCTGGCAATTTATAAGACCGACGGACGTTCCTACATTGATGATAAGTTCGCTCCTCAGGAATACGGCGTGGCTACCACCAAGGGTTCCGGATTATCTGGATACGTAGATGAACTGGTACAGGGATGGCTGGCAGACGGTACGATCGACAGCCTGATCACCGAGAACGGATTAGAGTAAAGAGAAAATGTAATACCACAGCGTCCGGTCGGGACGCTGTGGAGAGTAAAAGGAACTGGGAGGAAACACTATGTCTGGTATCATTTCAGCAAGAGCCTGGGGCAAGGTCTGGGCGTATAGGAGCACATTCCTGTTAGGACTTCTGAATACTGTGGAGACAGCAATTTTCGCCATTCTGTTGGCACTGGTGCTGGGCATGATCTTCGGTCTGATGGCGACCAGTGGGAAAAAGATATTGCAGATCATCAGCAGAGTTTATGTGGAGATCATGCAGAATACGCCGATCCTGCTCCAGTTGTGTTTCTTCTACTATGCGCTGGCTTTTTCCGGTCACAGTATCGGAATTCTGCCGACAGGTATCGTTGCACTGGGCGTATACACCGGAGCTTATATGGCTGAGGTGGTACGTGCAGGCATTGAAGCTGTTCCTAAGGGACAGTTCGAGGCAGCGGTGTCCCAGGGATTTACTTACGTGGAGCGGATGTATTACATCATTCTGCCGCAGAGTATCAAAATTATCCTGCCACCCATGGTGAACCAGATCGTGAATCTGATCAAAAATACTTCCTGCCTGTATATTATCGGCGGAGCGGATCTGATTTCACTGACCTATAGTTTTGTTACCGGTGAAAATACCGGAGGCGCCTATGCTCCGGCATATCTGGTCAGCGGACTGTTATTTTTCATTATATGTTATCCTCTCTCTAAGACCGCCAGTGTCTGGGAGATTCATCTGAAGAAGAGAGACCAGCGGGTGATGTTTCAAAGAACAGAAGGGACGGTGACGGATAATGAGTAATCTGGAAGCGAGTTTTTCCATCTTAGGGCAGAAGGGTGTCATGGCATACATCTTAAAGGGCACGGTATTCACCCTGATCATTGCCCTAATCGCCGTAGTACTGGGAATTGGCATCGGTTCAATACTGGCATTGTGCAGAAATTACTGTACAAGTAAAAAAACGAAAATATTTGGCATTCTTGCTACGGTATACATAGAAGTATTTCGAAACACTCCGTTATTGCTATGGATATTTATCTGCCTGGTGTTCTGTCCCTGTCCGGAATTGTTCAACCGGAAGCTGTTCGGGCTGACTACGGTAGAGACGAAACTGTTGTTCAAGGCAGCAGTAGCCCTCATTCTGTTTACTTCTTCCGTTATTGCGGAGATCATCCGCGGAGGACTGAATTCCATTGCTCACGGACAGTTTGAAGCCGGTCATGCGCAGGGATTCAATGTGGTACAGGTCATGATTTATATTATACTGCCTCAGGCATACCGGAATGTGATTCCTACATTGTTAAGCCAGGTGATCACTACCATCAAGGATTCCTCTTATCTGGCGAACGTTGCAACCATCGAACTGATGGCACGGACGAAGCAGCTGCTTTCTGCAGCCAGTCGTTATAATGGCACGGGCAATGTCAACGTATCCGATGTATTTGTGCTGTTTGGTACGGCAGCGTTGATCTATTTTATTATCAACTATACATTGTCCTGCGTGGTACGTTCCATGCAGAAGCGTCGGAAAAAGCCGGTACGCGTGACAGCGGATTAAGGTCGAAGCGTTCTACTCCCGCAGCCGCCTATACCCGAAAAAATAGGAAAAAGTAAGCAAATCTGGGTATATAAGAGGAAAGCAGCCACCTATACCCGAAAAAATAGGAAAAAGTAAGCAAATCTGGGTATACAAGAGGCAGAGCAGTCATTTGTACCCACCAAAATGAGATGTAGGAAAAGAGGATTTCTATGGAACAGTATGTGATTACGATTTCAAGACAGTTCGGCAGCATGGGCAGATCCATTGCAAAGGAGCTTTCCGAAATACTGGGGATCGAATTTATGGACAGAGATATCGTCGAGGCTACAGCGAAGCGGATGGGACTGCCGGTATCTGTCATCAGCGATGAAGAAGAGAGTATGAAGTCTTCTTTTTTTCGCAGGCAGTATCCCCTGGGTATGGGAATGCCCAGCCTGAAGGATGAGATCTTTTATACGCAGAAAAATATTATCCGGGATTTCGCAGCGAAGGGGTCCTGCATCATTGTGGGACGCTGCGCGGATTACATTCTGGAGGATATCCCCAATCATCTGAATGTATATGTCTATGCCCCGGATGAGGCAAGACTGAAAAACTGCGTGGAGAATCTCCAGATGGATCTCCAGACGGCGAAAAAGATGATGCGGGATGTGGATGCTGCGAGAAACCGCTACCACAAGGCATACATTCCCGGCTGGCAGAGTGTTTTTGACCATAAAGATCTCATGATCGACAGCAGCAGGTTCGGTATCGACGGCACTGCGAAGATTCTGGCGGACATTGTTAAAAACCAGTGGGAATAATTA
>DJEP01000055.1 GCA_002431915.1 Lachnospiraceae bacterium UBA5895
GCACAACCGGGTCGTAAAAATTGCTGTTCTGGTAGGAATACTGGTGATTGCGGCAGGATTGCTGTTGGGATATCTGGTGAAGCACAGAGAACCTGCTTTTCAACAGATCGGCGCAAGATATACCGATGATCCGGACTGGGGAAATGTGTATGAAATTTCGTATGTGGTAAAAGGGAAAGTGACGGCGAAGAAACTGAATGATTATTTGGATGTAGTGAGAAATGAGGTGAACCGGGAAGAACTTGGTACCGATATTGTCAAGGTTTCCTATTATAGGAATAAGGAAGACGCTCTGGCGTGGAAGGAAACGGATATGAGAGGATATATGTTCCTGAATGTAGAACGAAAGGAGTAGCTATGAAGAAGATTTTTTCAAATTACTACAAAATTATTTTATCGGTTGTGATTCTGATTGTCCTAGTGGCACTGAAGGAGGATTACAAAACTTTTGATGGAATGAGCGGAGTCCGGACGGTGGTACGCATGCTGATTTACACGGCATGGGGATTCCTGTTGGCAACAAAGACCAGACGTGACAAAGCAAAAGTCGTGGAATATGTTGCTTTTGCCGTTGTCTGTGTGGCAGCGCTCAATCTGTTAATTCCCATCTGGCAGTTCCAGATAGCGTTTTATGCTTTTGTCACAGGTGTTCCGGGACTCTACTTTATGGTATTTATCCTGACCGGAATGTTAGGCGGTTATCTATGGGGACCGAAGGCAAAAACGAAAGAAGAGTGAGCAATGAAGAGGAAAATAGCACTGCCATTATTATTAAGTTTTCTGGTTTTCTCTTTTGGCGGATGTGCCTCGGAAAAGGCAGAACAGGCGTATCCTTCCTATTTTGAGCCGGTTATTCAGGAACTGACCTCCGGCTGGATGACTTATCGTGAGGGACATCCTACCTCGGGACTCATGGATGCGTTCTGTGATAGTGGCTTGTTCAACGGCGGAAGAGAAGAAAACGGACTGTTCATCAGCTACATAGAATATGAAAAGGATACAGAACCGGAATTTGTATTTTTCCATTTGGAGGATCTGCTTACGGATGCAGAGGCAGACGAATGGGACTGGGCATCGGCAGGAGCTTTTCTTGATGAGGAGCAGGGCAAAACCTACCTCTGCTATTATGATTTTAACGACCTGACGAATGCCGGGGAGCGGGATCCGCAGCTGATCCTGGTGGAATTCGATACGGCGGATCCGGAGAACTATCAGGCAATGCCCTATTCCGTGGAGCCGAGAAATATTTTCAGTTGGTACTGTGAGGGCTACCGGATCGGAGATGACTTATACATTGCAGGGCAGGAAGAATTAGGAGCGATCGATCTGAACACGAAGGAGTTCCGCTATTGCAGGGAGGAAAAAGCCTGGGCGGAAGAATATGCACAGAAGGTGTTTGGAGAGGGAACCTATTATCTGCGGGCTTTCCGTGGAATTCTGGAACAGGACGATGTGACGGTCTATTCGGCGGAGGTGGCAGAAGCCATCGATATGCCTGCGGTAGGAATGGTGTTCGTCGCGGTCAGGGAGAATCAGCCGATTGCTTACATGAGCGTGGATCTGACAGCGGAAGAGATTGCACAGGGTGTAACGACAAAAGCAGCAGAGTAGAATGACGGAGGTGTCTATGGGTAAAAAATGGATTGTGGGTCTGATGATTTTAACAGCATTATGGGCAATGACCGGTTGTGGGAAGCAGGAGATGATCCGTTGTGAGTACACAAATGAGGAAGCAGGATACACTTTAAGCATAGACAGACCGGTAGAATGGACAGGGAAGCTCCAGGAAGGGTGGCCTGCGACCGAGACAGAGGAAGCCAGTCCGGACGAAGGAATCCGGCTTTATACGGATGACAGTCAGGAGAGCAGTATCTATTTTTGCAACAGCTTTTCTCCTTATTATGTAGGGGATGAAAATGATCTGGAGACCGTGGAAGTGAACGAGGAACTTACGGCACTTTATGGAATCGAAACAAGTGATGAATGGGTAAGAGAATCCTATGTTTTTCAAGGAGATTTTATCGGTCAGGGATTCTATAACATTACCATTAATATGACACAAAAGGATTATAAAAAATATAAAAAGGTGATTTCGCAGATCGTTGCCAGCTGCCAGATTAGTGAATGGGAGCCACAGTAGACAGCAAGGATAGCATTTCAGTAAATCTGACAGACAACAAATACAAAATCGTAGATAAATTAGTGATAGTTTTGAAAAATAAATATTGACATATATAGATAGCCGATATATATTATAGACAACGATATATATCGGCTATCTATATAAGGAGGGCAAAAAATGGCTGTTGATAAATCACTGATGTCGGGAAGTATGACGATGCTTTTGCTCAGATTGCTTGCGGAGAAGGATATGTATGGATATGAAATGATCGATACGCTGCGCAAGAAATCCTGTAATGTATTTGAGTTAAAAGCAGGCACGTTGTATCCGCTGTTACATGGTCTGGATGCGAAGGGGTTACTTACGGTATATGAGCAGGAATATGCGGGCAAGACGAGAAAGTATTACAGTATTACGAAAGAAGGCAGGAAATTACTGGAGACGAAGAAGGCGGAGTGGATGGAGTATCAGTCTGCGGTGACCAGCGTTCTGGCAATGGGGGTATAGGGATGGAAACATATTTGGAAAAACTGTTGTCACAGATTCGTTGCAAAAAAGCAAGACCCTATATTGCCGAGGAAATAAGAGATCATATGGAGAGTCAGATCGAGGACAATCTTTCCGAGGGAATGACCTATGAGGAAGCGGAGAAAAACGCGGTTATGGACATGGGGGATCCGGTGGAAGTGGGAATCTCCCTGGACAGGATCCATAAGCCAAGGATTGCATGGAAGTTACTTGTAATTGTGGGGATCTTAAGTCTGTTAGGTATTCTGCTGCAGCAATCCATCCTCAGCCAGCCCGGTTATCAGGATCTGGAAACAGGGATGCAGGAAAGATACCGGTATGCTGCGGAGGGCT
>DJEP01000027.1 GCA_002431915.1 Lachnospiraceae bacterium UBA5895
GTCAACATACAGAATACGTATGTCTGGATGGCTCCGGAGAACAGGTCAAAATACACATGCAGCGCTGCGGGCCACGCCGTAGCGATTACACCTAACAATCCGTAGATCAATGCCATCATTACCGTTCCGGACAGTACGTTTGCGAACAGACGCAAAGACAACGAAATCGGTACGGCAATCTCACTGATCAGGTTGATGGGCAGCCAGATCGGCAGCCAGGGCGGCAGCGGGGAACACATACCTTCCCAGATCTCCTTCGGCTTCTGATATTTGAACTGATTGTAATGAATCAATATAAACGTCAGTACACCGAGGGGCAGTGTCACACCATAGTCCGCTGTGGGGGGGCGCAGTCCCAGCAGACCGGAAATATTACTTACCAGAATGAAGATGAAGATCGTTCCGATATAGTTATAAAACTTCGGTGCTGCCTTGCCCATGGGGGTATCCACCATGGCATCCAGCTTCTCCACGATCAGCTCCACCACATTCTGAAAGCCTTCCGGCACTTCTCTGGCTTTGGCCATACAGCGGTTGGCGGCAATGGCAAAACCAATGATAATCAACATGACGATCAGCACACACACATGTGTGGTCGTTATCCATACCTCATGACCGAAAAAGGAATACTTAAACACGCCATGTATCATAAAATCGATATTATCGGCACCGGATAACAGAATTCCATGTTCCATTGTTTCACCTCCTTATTCTTTATTCTGTTGTTCTGTCACTTCTCTGTCCCCGGAAGCTTCTTCGGAATTCGCTGAAAGTTTATCGCTCTCTGCGGTATCCTCCGGCATCGCCTGGGGTATCGGATCCGTTTCATGAAACATTTTATTGCATAATTTATGGGTAAGCGGCTGTAGAAACGCCGTTACTTTCATACTTATCACATAGGAGAAAAAGAAGATCAGAGGATTCATCACCTCTGTCTTCATAAGTACCAGCAGTAAAAAAATCAGTATCACATAGCGCAGGATATATCCGCGGAGGATCATCTTCTGCGCGGTCTTCTCCGACTGATCCAGCGCCCGGTCCAGGGAACGGTACATATGATATGTGGCAGCAAGTGCCAACAATACGCCGAACCATAGGCTTTTTGCATACATCACTTCGTCCTTCACGAAAAAGGCTCCTATGATCTGTCCCAGCATTCCCAGGAACAGAATTCCCAAATCCATCTCCAAAACGGTTCTATTTATCTTTTTTATTGCGTTTATCATCTTTGTCTTCATAAATTGTCCTGGCCATCCGGTATACATTCTGCCCTCCGGCCACAGCTCCCATACAGAAAAGCAGAATCATCCAGAAGTTCGTTCCGAAATGTTTGTCCAGCCAGACACCTGCCGCTGACATCAGACAGATCGGTACTAACATATTAATACCGATCTGCATGATCAGTGCGGCCGAACGGAATACTGTCCTGTTGTAGGGCTTCTTTTTCCTTGACACTATGTCCTCCCGTGTTGATTTCTGCTCTTGGCATTTGTTTTTGTATATTTTTCCAAAATATTGTCTCCCGCAGGGCAAACCTATAGTTATTATAGCGAAATCTTAACATGATGTCCAGTAAAATCCCCCTGTCTAAATGGTAAAAAATCTATAAAATCCCATGAAAAAAAGATTGACTTGAAAGTCCCCCGGAAGTACTATTTGAGTAACCATTTTAAGAAATAATTCAAAGAAACTTTTACTACATTTTACTGTGGAAAGAAGGCTTGTCACATGCACCCCAAAGCAGCAAAAGAAGAAATCATGATCCGGACCGCCACACCGGAAGACGCAGGAGCTTTAGTTGCCATTTACGCTCCTTATGTGGAGAATACCTCGATCACTTTTGAATATACAGTTCCTTCCGTAGAGGAATTCGCCGAGCGGATCCTTCACACCCTCACCCGCTATCCTTATCTGGTAGCGGAAAAAAGCGGTGTCCCCGTAGGATATGCATACGCATCCGCTTTCAAGGGACGTGCTGCCTACGACTGGTCCGTGGAGACTTCTATCTATGTGAGCTGTGATCTTTGCAGCAGCGGTGTCGGCAGCCTCCTGTATCAGAAGCTGGAGGAATATCTGACCGCACAGCACATCTGCAATGTCTGTGCCTGCATCACCTACCCGAATCCTCCCAGCATCTCCTTCCATGAGAAGCACGGCTATAAGACCGTGGCGCATTTTCTTGATTCCGGCTACAAGCAGGGAGAATGGCACGATATGATCTGGATGGAGAAGACATTGTGTCCTCACACCGTACCGCCACTGCCTTTTATTCCTTTTCCGGAACTCTGATCACTATCAAATTATACAAAGGAGAAACGTTATGAGCAATGAACTTCAGATCTACCGGAAACGTCTGATCCCGGAAGAATGTATTCTGTTAAAAGACGATATTATCGTAGAACAGAACGATGATTATATTCTGACCAAATGGAAAACGCTGAATCCCAAAACCACTTTTTCCCACGGCTGTTCCTGCTACTATCTGAAGGAAGGCTTCAAGATCAGCAAGTTCTACCGTCATGACGGGTCTCTGTTATACTGGTATTGCGATATTGTAGAATACACCCGCCGTCCGGAGGAAAATGCCCTGATCGTTACGGACCTGCTGGCAGATATTATCCTCTATCCGGATGGCAGAATGCATGTAGTAGATCTCGATGAACTGGCAGAAGCACTGGAAAAGGGGCTGATCACCCAGTCACAGATGAGTGCCTGCCTGCGTCAGCTGAATAACCTGATTACCATCATCTATCGTGATAAATTTGACCGTCTCCAAACCCCCTTGGAGAAAAGCGGACTCTAAATACGGCACAACAGATCGCCAACGCAATGTCCCAGAATGGTCAATAGCGTGATATCCTCATCTGACCATTTGCGGTTACGGTTAAATACATCATAATTGACGATTACATACGGAGTCCCTTCCTTGCGGAAAATACACTGCAGGAAGGCTCCGATCTCCTGCTTCTGCATCACAGCAAAAGCCGCCGGATCCTGCGATCTCAATTTTAACGTATTGGATTCCACGAAATTGTCATCTTCAAACAAAGCAAGATATTTTTCATCACTGAAAAGTCCGCTTCCGTCCGGCGCTTCCGCAATGTAACTGCCGTTCCGGCAGATCAGTTCTGTTCCCCTTTGTGAATAGACAGTGATTCCATCCAGGTCAAACAGACTGCGGATCTGCTGCAGGCGCTCTTCTTTTTTCACAATGCTGTCCACACCGGATACACATAATTCCGTGATCATCTCTGTGATAACTTCCCGCTTTTTCTCCTTGGATACCGCATATGCCATTGCCATATTCTGCATGTCATCGGTCTCCAGTTTGCCGTGAAGTCTCTCTTCGTATATGATATGACGATTCTTGCCCTTTTCCTTGGCAAGATACAGTGCCTTATCCGCCTTACGCATCAGCATCTCGTATTCTGTTCCGTCCACAGGGTATTCGGATACACCGATGGATGCCGTCACACGGGTCTTCGGGTCGAAGGCAAGAGCGAATTCCTTCGCGATGGTCTTAAGCAAAGTCTTTAACTGTTCTCTGGTCTCTATCTTCTCCAGCAGAATTACATATTCATCTCCGCCGAAGCGTCCGATCACGCCCCGCTGTCCTACCAGCGCCTGCATGGTTTCCGCCACTCTGCGGATTACCTGATCTCCAAAGATATGACCGTATGTGTCATTGATATGTTTGAAGTCATCGATATCTATAATTACCAGCCATCTGGTATTGCGATCCTTGCGGTTGAGCTGTTCTATGGTGTATTCCGTCCACGCCCGCTTGTTCAGCAAACCGGTTCCCGCATCCCTCGCCGCCGGAGTCAGATAATACTCTTCTTTCTCGCGGTTCCTGTCCGGGATGATAATTCCTGCCACCATATCGCGCTTTTTGGGGATTCTGCCACCTTTGACCTTCCAGATTTCCTCGTCTTCCTGTCCACGGACGAACTCCATCTCGAAAAAATCATCTCCGTTACGCAAATGCGCGCAGAAAGTCCTAAGCTGGTCTTCCAGTCTGGCAATATCACTGCCCTCATGAGCCTGCTCCACTTTTTGGATCAGTTCATTCATAGAACCATCGAACTGATTCATAGCTCGCTCATTGATGTATTTATAGGCGGAAATGCTATCCTGATCTAACAGATATTCAAAAAAGTAAACATCTTCCAGGGTCATAAAATGACGGTATTTCAAAATGCTCTGCTCTAATCGTGAGTTTCGCATCTCCAGATCATGTATATCGGAAATGGTGATCTGATACAGTAGAATTCCGTTTTCGGTCTGCCTGCTCTGTTCCAGGCGCAGATACACACTTCGCACGCTGTCCTTCAGATTGTGAAGCACCGTGAGCAGTTCCAACGGCTCAAACGGATCTGCCGTCACAGCTTCCCGCAGCAATTCCCCATCCTCCGGGAGGAGCAATTCGCTTACCTGCCTGAAAGAATTTTCCCCGACAAATTCGTAGAAAAATTCCGAAGCCTTCGACACAGTCAGGTTCTGTCTTACGAAAACCTTCCAGTCCATGATTCTATTCGAATAACCCTTTTGTTCTACACTGTTAACTCTCATAGATCTTCACTTTCACTTTAGTAAAATATATGTCCGCCAATACTGATGCCGGTCAGTCCTTCCACCGGGGTACGGAAATATACGCAATTGCCTACATTAGTCACTCCGGACATTGCCTCGTCCGCCGCCTGATAACAACGACTCGTGGCTTTGTTAGCCGCCAGTGCCAGTTCCAGTCGTCCGCTGGCGACCGGTGAGAACTGTTTATTCTGATAGATCACACCGACCACTGTGTTGGGATATATGGAGCTTCGTACACGATTGATGACTACGCTGGCTACTGCCAGCTGACCGTCATAAGGTTCACCACCCGCTTCGCAGTAGATCAGATTTGCTAACAGATATCTGTCTCCCTCTTCGAAGGAGATGTCGGAAATATCCCGCCAGGTGGCATTTGCCGCTTTCTGGGACATTGCGATCTCCTCCGCCAGCTTTTTCCGGAGTGTCTCCAGGTTGTCTTCTTTCTGTTTGATCTCCGCTTCGTATGCCAGTGCCCGCTGTTCCGCTTCGGAGATATCTCCGGCATATTTTGCGATATTGTTGGATGTCTGGCTGATCAGACCGGACACCTTGCTTTTCTCGGCTTCCGCTTCTAATTTCAGATTATCCAGCTCTGCCTTTTCCGCCTGAAGCCTTGCTTCTTCCTCTTCAATCAGCTGACGGTTCTCCTCGAATTCTTTCAGCTTTTTCTGGTCATATGCCGCGATCCGTTCAAAAAAGTCCGCAGCATTCAACAGTTTATCGAAGCTTTGGGCATTCAAAATCGCATTTATATAGCTGGTCTCGTTCCTCTCATACATATCCCGGACCCGGATCACCATGCATTCATACTGCCGCTCTTCGGTAGCCTTCGCTTCCTCCAGACTTGCCTGGGTATCCGCGATCTCCTGCTCCTTGTCCGCAATCTGCTGTTCCAGATCCGACAGATTATTGCTGACCTCCGTCAATTGAACGTTCAGATTATTCAGTTGTCCCTTGAGGGAATTCTGTTCTCCCTTCAGGTTCTCCAGATTATCGTTTTCCTGATTCAGCTGATTCTGCAGTTCATTTTTCTCCTGCTGTTCCCTCTGAATTTGCTGCCAGGTACTGCTGGTAGCTTCTACTTTGATGTCTTCTGAAGAAAAGGCTCCTGCAAGGATCACTGCTGCAAGCAGCACAGCTGTCTTCTGTAGGCGCTTCAACCGTTTTACTCCTTTTATCTGTTTCTCAGACCTCGATCTGTATCATGCGTCCGGTCTTACGATACGGTACATATTCCACTCCGGCCGCATCAAACATCCGCTTTGCCGCCCGGTTGGAAGGGGTTCCCCGATACTTATCGCTGTCATATACCACAGTGCGGATCCCCGCCTGAATAATGGCTTTCGCACATTCATTGCAGGGGAAGAGGGACACGTACAGCTTCGTTCCCTCTAAGGATCCTCCGCGGTAATTTAAAATTGCATTCAGTTCACTATGTGTCACAAAGGGATATTTTGTCAGATTACTATCCTTTTCGTTCTCCCTCTCCCAGGGAAACGCATCATCGGAACAGCCCTTGGGGAAACCATTGTATCCCATGGACAGAATTTTGTTGTCCGGGCTGACAATACAGGCTCCCACCTGGGTATTCGGATCCTTGGACCGCATTCCCGACAGGTGGGCTACCCCCATAAAATATTCATCCCAGCTGATATAGTCACTGCGCTTGGCACTCATTGGTGTCTCCTTTATTTGGTACCGAAAATACGGTCTCCTGCATCTCCCAGTCCGGGAACGATATATCCGTGGTCATTCAGCTTCTGATCCAGTGCTCCGATATAGATATCCACATCGGGATGTGCTTCCTGCATTGCCTTCACTCCTTCGGGTGCAGCGATGATGCACAGCAGACGGATGCTCTTGCAGCCCTTGTCTTTCAGCAGCTGGATTGCTGCGATGGAAGAACCACCGGTTGCCAGCATGGGATCTACGACAAATACTTCACGCTCTGCACAGTCTGCAGGCAGTTTGCAATAATATTCTACGGGCTTTAAGGTCTCAGGATCACGATACAGTCCGATATGTCCTACCTTTGCAGCGGGGATCAGGGACAGCATTCCGTCTACCATACCAAGACCTGCACGCAGGATGGGTACCAGTGCCAGCTTTTTACCCTTTAACTGTTTTACGGTAGTCTTGCAGATAGGAGTCTCGATCTCTACTTCCTCTAAAGGCAGATCCTTGGTAGCTTCGTAACCGATCAGCATTGCGATCTCACTGATATTCTGT
Source organism: Lachnospiraceae bacterium UBA5895 (assembly GCA_002431915.1). Classification (GTDB taxonomy): domain Bacteria; phylum Bacillota; class Clostridia; order Lachnospirales; family Lachnospiraceae; genus Acetatifactor. The sequence continues at coordinate 6,823 of DJEP01000027.1, forward strand.
CTGAAATCCTTGGTACCGGTCTCCTTTCTGCGGATGATTCCGATCTTCTGCTCTATTAGGGGATGATCCATAACTACTACTTTTGACATATTGTTGTCCTCCTGTATTTTAGTGTTATTAGTTGTATTTTGTGCCTTAGATCTCTTCGATCAGGCTGATTCTGCGGCTGTGTCTCTCTTCTCCGGAAAAAGTTGTATTCAGGAAAGTCTCCACGATCTCCAGTGCCAGGTTCTCACCTATGATACCCGCACCCATTGCCAGCATATTGGCATCATTATGCAGTCTGGTCATTTTCGCAGACAGGGGATCGGAGCAGAGTGCGCAGCGGATGCCCTGTACTTTATTGGCGGAAATACTGATGCCGATACCGGTGGTACAGATCACGATGCCCTTCTCACAGGTACCGTCCGCCACAGCTTTTGCTGCCGCATGACCGAATACGGGATAGTCGCAGCTTGCCTTGCTGTCGCATCCGAAATCCTGAACGGGAATGTTTTTCTCCTCTAAATATTTCTTAACTTTCTCTTTCAGATCATATCCGCCATGATCACTTGCGATTGCTATCATTTTTATTTGCCCTCCTTGTATTGCGCTTACAGCGTTACCACTTTATGTCCCGCTGCTTTTAACAGACGGTTCATGATTGCCTGTCCGAAGCCTTCCGTGGAAAATCCCTCAGAATAGATCTTCGTCATGCCCTCATCATCGAATTCTCTTAAGATCGTATACAGATGTCTGGCAATGCTGTCCTCGTCCTTACGGCTGCCGACGCTCTTCACCGCATCTGCGCTATATCCGGACAGCATCTCTTCCGTTCCGATGATGCCGGTCTTCTCTCCCGCCGCATGGTCTGCTGCCGCGGCACGGTTGATATACTCTCTGACCTGTTCAGGCTCTCCCTCTACGATGGTGAGTTCTCCCTTCGGCGCGTAATGCCTGTATTTCATGCCGGGAGCCTTGGGTGCCTGTCCACTGTCTGCCCGCAGGATCGTGGTATCCGTATCCACGGTTCCCAGTACCGCGCTCAGTTTCTCCTGGGTGATGTATCCCGGTCTTAAGATCTGCGGCGGGGTCACCGTCAGATCGATAATGGTGGATTCCAGTCCGATTCCCACTTCTCCGCCGTCGATGATGGCATCGATCCGCCCCATCATATCCTCCACCACATATTTTGCCACGGTGGGGCTGGGCTTGCCGGAAGTGTTGGCACTTGGGGCCGCAATATAGCCTCCGCTGTATTTAATCAGCCTCTGTGCCGCCGGGTGTGACGGCATCCGGATGGCTACCGTATCCAGTCCTCCGGTGGTCTCGTGCGGTACCTCATCGGACTTCGGCAGGATCATGGTCAGCGGTCCCGGCCAGAATGCATCTGCTATTTTTTTGGCTTCTTCCGGTACCTTACTTGTAATCTTCTCTATATCTTCAAACCGATAGATATGAACGATCAACGGATTATCGGAAGGTCTGCCTTTCGCGGCATAAATTTTCTGAGAGGATGTAGGATTCAGCGCATCTCCGCCCAGACCGTACACAGTCTCTGTGGGAAACGCCACCAGTCCACCCCTTTTCAGGATCTCTCCCGCAGCCTGCAGTTTCCTGTCATCTTCTTCACTGACAGGTCCCTCTCCGGGATGAATTTTTATGATTTCAGTATCCATTTTTCTACCTTCTGTTATCGGCACTCATTATAATGCATTTGGATATAGTATAACATATACGATATAAAATGGAAAGATTGTTTCTTATCGGTTTTCCCTGTTTTGATTTTCCAGTTGTGCTATATATTGTAAAATCCCCTTATGGATCGACCATGCCACTCTGTCCTGATATGTCTCATCACACAGTTTTTCTGCTTCCGCCACATTCGACAGGAATCCGCACTCCACGATCACGATGGTTCCCTTCGTTTTTTTCAGAAGATAATAGCTGTCATTTGCCTTAATCTGCCTGTGATTCTCCGGATCCAGCTCTTTCGTCATCTGTTTCTGGAGTAATTCCGCCAGTTTCTGCCCTCCGCTGCTTCCATTATAATAGAAGACCTGGGCGCCATGAACATATTCCTCCGGATAGCTGTTCTGGTGAATGCTTACCGTAAGGACCGGATCTGTCTCCTCTATCTTCTCGATCCGGCGCTTCATATCCTGGACTTTCTTATTAGAAGCATGAGCATCATACAGTCCTTCTTCCGTCTCTCTGGTCAGTACCACCCGCACGCCTTCCGCCTCCAGGTATCCCGCAAGTTTTTTTACAATACATAAGTTAATATCCTTCTCCAGGCTTCCGTTGATTCCGATCTTCCCGGGATCATCCCCGCCGTGCCCCGCATCGATCACTACCACAGGGGCTCCCTCATCCGGGGTATATTGTTCCTCCTTAAGTGTGCTGACCGCATTTACCGTCTCCACATACACCGCCGTCTCCCTGCCCACTGCCGCCATGGCAATCAGCAGCAGACATGCCATAATGACACGTAACGCTTTCTGTTGTTCCATCCCTGTCTCCGTAACTTTATGTCTCAATGATTTTATATGCTTTCTTTCATGGAAATATCTTCCGAAAATTAAGAAATCCTTTTGCTTTCACCTATTGCATCCTGTCACCGGTTCAGCGTATAATAAACACATGAAATCGAATAAAAATATTTTATCCACAATTTTATTTGTCTTTGCCGGAATATGTATTCTGGCAGCGGTTATTCTGTTTGTAAGAGGTCATATGGAGGATCGCCGTATGGAGGAATCCCTGGACGAACTGCGTCCCACGGCTGTTACCGAAGACAGCACGGACGCTTCCGCGGATGTCACCGGGGCTGCTGCCTCCGCTCCCACAGAATCCACAGAGGAGACACCTGCTCCCACAGAAAAGTTCGACCGTGTTCCCAATCCGTATGCCGACAGCTTCGCAGCCAACGGCGACATGGTGGCATGGCTGCAGATCCCGGATACCAACATCGACTATCCGGTCATGTGGACCCCAAAGGACGAGACCTATTATCTCTACCGCGCTTTCGACGGCAGTGGGAATAAGAACGGCTGTCTGCTCCTCGATGATGAGAGCTGTGTGGATCCCCTGACGACCAACCTTATCATCCACGGTCACAATATGAAGTCCGGCGCCATGTTCGGCAATCTGACTGACTATGAGAACCAGGCTTTCTACGAGAAGCATAAAAGCATCATCCTTTACACCGAAGAGTGCCAGCGCAATTATGAAGTCATTGCCGTCTTCCGCTCCCAGGTCTATCGGAAAACAGATCAGGTATTTAAGTTCTACAAATTTTTCCAGGCAGATACCCAGGAAGAATTTGATGACTTTTATAACAATATCAAGCAGTTATCCCAGTACGACACCGGCGTCACGGCAGAGTTCGGAGACCATTTCCTGACCCTGTCCACCTGCGTCTACCATGTAGAACAGGGTCGGTTCGTAGTCGTCGCCAAGGAAATCGAGCCCGGCGACCACTATCTCCCCGTACAGGAATAACTCACAAACTATCAGGAGGATTTCTTATGAAAAAGCTGAAAAAATTTGTTACACTGCTTACTCTGGCAGCGGTATGTCTGGCTGCACCCGGCTTCGGCAAACTCACTGTCAGGGCTGCTGAACCCACTACCTATGTTGTCAGATATCTGACAAGCACCAATACCCACAGTGACGGCTGGTACTTTGAAGTAGCTTCCGCATGGGATGACAACGCATTCCACCGTGAGACCTACTACATGATGCAGGATATCAAGGATGGTGATTACGTAGTCATCGATACCGATGCTTCTTCTCCTACCTTCGATCTGAGCTTCCCGGTTCGTCTGGGCAACCTGACTGTAAATACCGCAGCCACTGTAGTGCCTACCGCTAAGGGTTATGATTCCGTATATATTCTGGACGGTTCCACTGCTTCCATTAACGGCGATGTAACTCATGCTTACGTATACGGTTCCGCACATGCTACTTTCATTAATAATGTAGACACGCTGGAAATGCTGGGTATGGGTACCGGACTGAACAACCTGCACGCTTATATCGGATGTCAGGGTACCGTAAATCATCTGATTGCAAAAGATAACGTAGATCAGCGTACTTATTTTGAATATTACAGCTTTGCAAAAAATAAGTTGGATATCTATGATGGTTCTGTAAAGACTGAGGAGCAGTATTACAGTAAGACCGCTCCCGCTGCCACCACAACCACCACAGAAGCTGCAACTTCTGAAACCACCGCAGCCGCTGCAGCTACTACCACTACTACCACAACTGCCACCTCCGGTGAGTATGACAACGTACCCAAGACCGGTGAGAGTGCATTTCCTCTTTACCTGGCAGGTGCCGCTGTTCTCTTCGTAGTATCCGGATATGCACTTCGCAAGAAAAATGCATAATCTGTAAAGTCATTTATAAACGCAAAAAATCCTGACCATACGGTCAGGATTTTTTGTCATGTTATGTTTTTGATAGCCTTACTGCAGATATGCGCTGATCAGTTCCCAGGCTGCCTGTGTTCCGTAGCCCAGCCGCCATACTGCCACACCACCGATATTCTTCGTTGTCATCATGTTCAGCTTCACGGCGATGGATTCCGCATCCTCCAGCCAGATCTGGTAGGTAGCGTTGCCGGAGGTCCACTCCGCATAATTCTGACAGGTCTCTTCATCCCACTCTGCCGTCACACCGGCTCTGCTCATGAAATCCGCCTCATTGCGCATGGTAATGTATTCATCCGTCACATCGGTTCCCTCGGTCTTCCACAAGATTGTGTAGAACGGAAGTGCATTGACCACCTTATTCGCCGGAACCTCCTGCAGGGTTCTGTCCAGTCCATCGGATACATAGCTGATGCTTGCCACGCTTCCGGGATCCTTGCTGCCGTGCCAGTGCTCATCATATCCCATGATGATGACATAATCGGCAACCTGTCCCTGGATATCCAGGCGATAGTAATCATTGAAATTAAAGGGTACATAATTGTCAATGGAGAGTACCAGTCCCTTATTGCGGCACTGAATGGAAAGCTCTCTTAAAAATTCCACATAATGAGGTCCGCAGTCGCTGTTTAGCTGCTCAAAGTCTACATTAATGCCATCCAGTCCCAAACCGACAGCCGCATCTGTCACATTCTGCACCAGGGTCTGTCTGCTGGTGGTGGAGGACAGCATATTCAGTGTACTGATAGAAGTGCCTGTCTCATTGGCGTAATTAAAGTTATCCAGCACGCCCCATACCTGCAGTCCCATATTGTGGGCAGTTGTGACATAATCCGCTGTTGCAAAGCTTCGGAATGCCCCGTACTCATCGGTTATACTGAACCAGGTGGGGGCAATCACGTTCATTCCCTTCGTACCGGATACCATGGAATACAGCGTATCGTTACCGCCTGCACCTCCGATGGAATGCCATCCCAGGCAGATCTTGCTGTCACCGGTGAGCGAAGTATATTCCGGTTCCTGATAATCCGTCACCGGGGTTTCGGTCTCTTCCGTGATATCTCCCAAACGCTTATTCTCCACATAACCGATCACTGAATCCAAAGTCTTTACTTTGCTCCAGGTCTCCATCTGCTCTAAGATTTCCAGGGTATCTCCCTTCGCCGCCTCGGTCAGGATCGGGCTCTTCACGCCGCCCCGTAAGCGGACTGCCGTATCCTTTTTCAGCTGTGCCACCTGTCTGGTGCTCCATTCCGTATAGACCTGCACGTGTCTGTCATAGCATTCATAGGAGTAATTCGTAAACAGCTTTACATAATCCGCCGCCACATATACGGTATCTCCTTCGGCAAAGCTGATGACATAACCTGCATCCTGTGCGCCTTCTGTTGTCGTATAGGAGGATTCCCCGAATACCGTCCGGATCACTTCCGTCGGTGTGGCATATAATAACAGATTCTCTGTCATATCCGCATAAAATACTTCATTCATATATTTATGAACAGTCGCCAGATCAAAATAGCAGACACCGTCTCTGATGAGCGCCTGTTCTTCCACCATCTCATCCTGTAGGATAATGGCACTTCTGTCCGCTTCTGACACCTGATAGAATTCATCCAGATCTGCTTCTTCTTTGCTGTAGGAGTATTTATCCAGCAGCACCTTGCCCAGTGTCACGCCTCCGATCACAAGGATCAGCAGAATCGCTATGATCACCGGTAATATTTTTTTCTTCATGTGTACTCCCATCCGCAGGTCTTACCTGCATCGCTTTTGCCCGTTCTTGCGTCCCGCCCGTCTCGGCAGAACAGTTTTATTCTATCACAGTTCCTCTATATAATACAAGGAACACATAAAAGTTCATGCGTTCATTTATACACTGCAGGACACAGCCAGAGAGGCAATCCCGTTTTGCACTCCTGCAGTGTATTCCCTTTTACGGATCTCAGATTTCTCACGATGTGAGCTGACACTTCTGCCCTGTATAGGAGTCCGTACCGGTATCCGCCGTCCGCAGCAGCCTTCGACCAAAAGTATTCGTGAGACGCTTGTTCATTGCCGCTTTCCTGCCGATACCTTCTAATATTAATATAAATGCCTCTGACAGTACTTGTAAAAAAATGAAACATTTGGAATTATGATTGTGAAATTATCCGTTGAAATATTATGACCAGACACGTATATGCCTGTAAGACATCTCCATACTATATTTTACAGATGCGCATAACCAAATACCCTAATACATTAACAGCTATCTGCATAACAAATAAAAATGGGATGAAATGGAACGAATCGTTCCCAGTAAATCAACAAGAATAAGAAAAAACCGTCAGCCTCCTCTCCGTACCGGAGTATCAGAGGCATCTATGGGTTAGATTATATACTGTCATGTACTGTTTGGCAAGCTGTTTTATTAAATTTTTTTAAAGAGTGAGCTGCGTCTATTGACTAAAATATAGGGAAAGTATAAGCTATATACCATACTAATGCGAAGGCAGAAAGGAAGTGTTGTCGCATGAAAATTGAAAAAGTAAATGATAATCAGATTCGCTGCACGCTGACCCGCGAGGATCTCGCCAGCCGTGAATTGAAAATAAGTGAACTTGCTTACGGCACGGAAAAAGCAAAATCTCTGTTCCGTGACATGATGCAGCAGGCCAATTTTGAATTTGGTTTTGAGGCAGAGGATATTCCCCTGATGATCGAGGCCATTCCGCTGAATACAGATTGTATCGTATTGATCATTACGAAAGTGGAAGACCCGGATGAACTGGACACCCGTTTTTCCCGCTTTGCACCTTCCGTTACGGAAGATACCGACGAGGATGGTGACAACAGTTCCGCGGATGAAATCCTGGATCTGTTCCGCCGCATCCAGAATGAGGAGACTGCCGCCGAGACACCTGCTGCTCCCGCTCACGAGGAAAATGATGCCGTACGTTCCCGTCTGTTCCGTATGGACTCTCTGAATCAGGTGATCAACGCTGCCAACGTAACCGGTAGTCATTATCATGGTTTCAGCACTCTGTACCACGAAGAGGGGAATGCCTATTATCTCGTCCTCACGCAGGGACCGGAAGACCGCGATGTATTCGACAGAGTCTGCAACGTAATCTCGGAATACGGAATTCCCAAGCGGTCCACCGCAGCGAGCCGGACGTTTCTTGATGAGCATTGTTCTGCCCTGATCGCGGATCACGCTTTGCAGAGCCTTTCCAATACTTCGATGTAACGACAGCTCATAACATTCAGGAGAGTTCCCGCCTCTGTGGGAGCTCTCTTACTTTTATACCTTATTATACCTGCCTCTCCGGGCAAGGGCATGCGGGAAAGGAGCTGGGAAACGCATAACTTGAAAATATAACCATATTCGCATATAATGGTGTTTAATACACGAATTGCTCCGTTGTCATGCAGCTTACGCAATTCCACACACATTCTGGCTTACAAAGGGACGAACCGCCGGCTACGGCGGAAAGGATGTACACGATATGATTTCCGATGAAGAATTATACCGACAATATTTAAGCGGCGATGAAACAGGGCTGGAAGAATTGATGAGAAAATACGGCGACCCGCTGACCTTGTACATCAACGGCTATCTGCATGACGTTCACGAGGCAGAGGACCTGATGATAGAAGTATTTTCCTACCTGTTCGCCAAAAGGCCCCACATCCGGGACGGCGGATTCAGGGCTTACCTGTATAAAGCGGCGCGGCATATGGCTTTGCGCCACAAAAGCATACGGCGGCATCACTTCTGCCTTGATGATCTGGCCAAAGAGCCGGAAGGCGGGAAGCTGGTGGATGAGGTGATCCGGACAAAGGAACGGAACCAGATCCTGCATTTGTGCATGGGTGAATTACATCCGGATTACAGAGAGGCTCTTTATCTGACCTATTTTGAGGGTATGAGTTACCTGCAGACCGCCGAGGTCATGGGGAAAAGTGTGAAGCAGATCACCAATATGATGTACCGGGGGAAAGAGCGTCTGCGGGGATTATTGGAACGGGAGGGAATTACAAATGCGGAGCCATGAGGAACGGATCGCGGAAGTACGACGACGGATTGCGGAAAAAGAACGACAAAAAAGACGGACGCAGCGACGGATCGCTGCTGTTTCCTGCATAGCGGCATGCCTTGCGGTGATCATCGTTGCTTCCTTTGCCATGCCCGGGATTTCCGGACAAATGACGCCGGGGATTTCTTCCGGATATGAAACAGCGGCAACGATCCTGGGCGGTGGCGCCGCACCCGGATATATTATAATAGGACTGCTTTCATTTCTTCTCGGCGTGTGCGTGACGATCCTGTGTTTTCGTATCCACCTGCTGGACAAGGAAGAACAGGCGGAGGCAGAGCAAAAGGGGGACAGTGTCAATGGAACTGATCAGTAATCTTTTGCAATTCTTCGTTACCCTCCTCGGCTTCTGTCTGAGCGGCATTCGTTATCTGAAACGCCGGACGCTGACGTATTTTCTGCTGATTTGCTTTTACGGCTGTTTTGCACTGGGCTCCCTGTACTGGACATTGTATCTGTTGTTGTTTTCCAAAACGCCGCGGGTCTTTTATGTAGCGGAATTCGGCTGGGTCTCCAGCGTTATTTTTCTCTGCCTCCTGCAATATACCCTCTCCTCCCCGGAGGAAAGAAGCTTTTCCTGCCGGAAATCCCTGCTGGCTCCACTGATCGGAGTTCCGCTGTGCGTATTTTACTGTACCTTTGGAGACATTCTCTCCAACCTGCTCTGGTGCGGCATGATGATCCTTGTCTCCTATCGTTCCATCCACGGTCTTGTCTACGCAGGAACGCAGACGGGAAACGGACGGAAGCTGCGGTATTTTCACATCGGAGTCCTCTGCTATGTTGCTGTGGAATACGCTCTGTGGACCTCCGGGTGCTTCTGGCCGGACGATTCTATTTTCAGTCCCTATTGCTGGTGTGATCTTCTGCTGACGGTCTGCCTTTTCGGGCTGCTGCCCGCCACGGGAAAGGCGGTGCGAACATGACTTATATTGAAAATGTATTTATCTGTATGGCCTCGCCCCTGTTTATCGCCGCCCTGTGTATGGGAAAGCGGCAGATCAAATTCTTTCTGTGCTGTCTTGCGGGAATGGGCGCGTGCCTGCTCTCTGCCTACATCAATACCTTTTTCGCCGCACTTTATGCGGCAGATACGATTGCCACCACCTCAGAGATCGCCCCTGTGGTCGAAGAAGTGATGAAACTCCTGCCGCTGCTCTTTTATCTTCTTGTGTTTGAACCCGAACCGGTGCCGATAAAAAATGCCTCCATCATCGTTGCACTTTCCTTTGCCACCTTTGAGAACGTCTGCTATCTGATCCAAAACGGAGCCGGACATTTTTCCTTTATCTTCTTCCGGGGCATTGGAACGGGTGCCATGCATGTGATCTGTGGTGCCATCGTCGGCGGAGGACTGGCGTATGTATGGCAGCGTACCTGGCTGAAGATCGCCGGAACCTGCGGTCTGCTCGGGGCAGCCATCACTTTTCATGCAATTTATAATCTTCTGATCGCCTATGGCGGTGCGATACAGTATATCGCATATATTCTGCCTGTGCTGATCCTAACGGTGGGAAAACTGATTGCCCACCTGCCCCAGAATCATAACTGAATCCTGTCTTTTGCGGAGCTGCTGTCCGGCAGCTCCTATTTTTTTTAAGAAATTTCATTTTCAGGTGAGAGTTTTTTCGTTTTTTTGTACCTAATAAGATGAAAGGCATGCGTATTTTATGATTTTACTTTCCGAAGGGAGGTTTTTAACGATATGTATGATACAGAAGAAAGGGTCGAACTGGTGAAAAACCGGGTGCTTGAAAAGTATCGCCGGAAGGAGCGCCGCGGGATCTGCCGGCTGTCTGCCCTGTGCATGGCACTGTTTGCGTTCCTTGTGGGAACAGTGCACACGGCGGCCGGCCAGACACAGATCACCGCCCGGGGAATGTACGGTTCTATCCTGCTGCATGAAGACGCCGGCGGTTATGTGCTGGTGGGGGTAATTTCTTTCGCCACGGCAGTCGTAATCACTGTGCTGTGTATCAGACTCCGGGAAAGAGAACACCGCGGACAAGGCACGGGAAAAGGAAACGCATCACAACAACGGGAGGGAAAAAATAAATGAGAAAACAAAGAAAACGGCTCTATGCGGCGCTGCTTTGCAGTTCCATGGTACTTTCTCTGGTCTCCACGCCGGTATCGGCAGCGGAAACCGGACAGCTGGCAAATCCCCAGACATCCACAGAGGAGCTGGGTTCCCCGGAAAGTATATCGGGAAACGAAGCGGCAGCTGCGCTGAACGGGCTGTCCGTGTCTGCGTTGACCGCGAACCGTGTGGCAGAGGTGACGACAGCGAAACATCTGACTGACATGCTGGCAGACAGCAGTGTTGTCAAAATCACACTGGCGGAGAATATTGATATCAACAGCACCCTGACGGTCAACCGCACTGTGACGCTGGATTTGGATGGCAATGTACTGAAAATGACCGGCAGCGGCAGCGTAATCAGGGTGGAGTCAGGCGGCAATCTGACGATTCAGGACAGCAGCACAACCACACCGCACCACTTCACCCCGGGCAGTGACGGCTTATGGGAGCCGGATGAAACCGGCGGCTCGGAAATTGTCTATGGCGGCGTTATCACCGGCGGTAATGCCCAGCAGGGTGGCGGCGTGTATGTGGCGACCGGCAGCCAGCTGACCATGACCGGCGGAAATATCGTCGGCTGTCTGGCAACCTACGAGGGTGGTGGCGTATACCTTAACGGACTGCGTGGCACAAGTGATCAGACTATCTTTACGATGACAGGCGGCAGCATCACAGGATGTAAGGCAAACGGCACAGACGGCGGCGGTGGTGTGAATGTTACAAAAGGTACATTCACCATGAAGGGCGGCAGCATCATTGCATGTATCTCCTTTAACAACGACCCCAACTACTCCACCAGCTTCGGTGGTGGCATACATATCCGGAACGGAGGCAGCTTCACCATGTCCTCCGGTACGATCAGGGACTGTAGGTGCATCGGCGATCAGGCCTATGGCGGCGGCGTGTATGTTGGAAATGGTCAGTTTACCATGGAGGGCGGCAGCATCACAGGATGTAAGGCAAGCGGCACAGACGGCGGCGGTGGATTTTGCCGGGGTGGCGGTGTCTATAATTACGGCGCGTTCACGATGAGCGGCGGCATCATTGAAGACGACTGCACAGCAAGCGGCAGCGGCGGCGGGGTGTACAACGAAGAAATCCTCTATGCCAACGGCGGCGAAATTGCCGGCGATGTAATGAACGGCATACCAGGGCAAACGACCGGCAGAATCACCGGCAGCGGTGGCACCAGGTTTTCCGGCAAAGTGTCCAACAATAAAACTCAAAACGACGATAGTATCATCGAAAGCGGTACGTTCACCGGAGAGGTGAGCAACGAAGGTAAGATTTTAGGCGGCGATTTCAGCGAAGCCACCCTGAGCGGTACGCTCGTGATTACCTTTGACCCGAACAACGGGGAGCAGAGCAGTACCAGGGAAGTGCATTTAGGCAGTGACGGAGCGGCGCTCACCCCGCCGGATCCCGCTCCCACCAAAGAGGGACATAGTCTTGACGGCTGGTACTACGATAACAAGGGTACAGAAACAAAATGGAGCTTTGACACAGATAAGGCCAGATACACTATGACCCTCACGGCACAGTGGAAAGCAAACACTTACACCGTAACGCTGAACAAAGACGGAGGCACGATTGCCAGCGGAAAAGAGGTAACCGGCTACACTTACGGCACCGGCGCAGTTCTTCCGACAGCCGATGATATCACCCGGGAGGGATACCGATTTGACGGCTGGTATGCGGATAGCAGTTTTTCCGGTTCGCCCGTTGCAGAGATCGCAGCTACCGAAACGGGAAATAAAACGTTCTATGCAAAGTGGACGCGAAACACGACTCCCATCGCCCCCGGAAATACGATCAACTATATCGTGGAGCATTATAAGGCTGACGGCAGCGGCTACACGCTGACAGAAACGGAACATTCCGCAGGCAGCATAGGCGATACCGTCACAGCGACACCGAAAACCTATGACGGCTTTACCTACAACGCGTCCCTCTCCACCGCCAGCGGAACGTTAAAGAAAATCAGCAGTCCGGAGGATATCGTAACCCTGAAGCTCTACTATGATGTGAATGCTGACACCGAACAGGAAATCTCCGACAGCGGCTCCGAAGAAAAGGCTGACCGTGAAGACCGCTCTCCTGTCGTGAAAAACACTCCCTCCTATGTGACCTATACCGTACAGACCGGTGACACTCTCTGGGCAATTGCCAGAAAATACGGCTGCTCCATAGCCGGGATCGTGGCGGCCAACAGTGACCGGATCAAGAACCCGAACCGGATCCACGTTGGCTGGCAGCTTAAGATCCCCCGGAGCAGAGCCACCGTCACAGGCAGCACTCCCGACGCTGTCCTGCCGGAGAACAAGAAAAGCGGGACATACATCGTCGGACAGGGCGACACCCTCTGGGCAATCGCCGGAAAGTGTGGCTGCTCCGTAGCCGAAATCATTTCCCTGAACCGGGAACTGATCCGCGACCCTGCTCTGATTTATCCCGGCTGGGAACTGAAAATACCACAGAATTAAGCCCCCCCGGAACACCCGTGTAGGGCAAGGCATACTTCATAATGCCGGATTGAACAGTTTATCTAAGGGAAAATGGGCAAAAAAAGACGGCCGGCGGCCGATGATCTGAATTCTTCAGATTTCTCAAATCCGCGCAATCGACGGACACATTTCGATTGCGCGGAAATCTGAGCTTTGAAATTCCATAAATACTTTACTTCACCTGTGTGCCCCGGTCAGGCGATGTTTCCAAAGCAGAATTACGAAAATTACATTTCCTCGATCACTTTCATAAGCTCATCTACATCAATACCATGCACCATAGCTGCCTCTTCCAGGGTCTCTCCCTGTGAAGCAGGGCATCCCAGGCAATGCATTCCTGCATCGAGGAGTACGGGAGCTACTTCAGGATTGGTACGCAAGATCTCACCAATGGTCATGTCTTTTGTTACTCCGGTCATATCTGTCTCCTTTCTGCCGTATAAGGCTTTTTTAGTATAATACTTTCCCCAAAAGATTACAAGAATATTCTTGTACATCAGCATTTGTTGTCCCGGGACTCAGCTCTTATGTACAAAAGCGCGTACATTGCCTAAAACTGTTGACACTTACCCTAGTCAGGTAGTACACTTTTAACGTAAACAAACAGCTTGGGATACCTGTGAAGCCGGTACTCTCAGTTGATAATATTAATTATTTTTACCAGAAGGAGGTAAATTTTCATGGCAGAAGCATGGAGAGGTTTTAAAAAAGATGGCCACTGGGATGTAGACGTCAATGTACGTAACTTCATCCAGACCAACTACACTCCGTATGATGGAGATGAGAGCTTCCTGGA